>JBKHWX010000141.1:0-16815 GCA_046566325.1 Actinomycetes bacterium
CCATCCGGGTCGATGACGCCCGCCAACAGCTCAGGGACGCGGACCGTCAACAGGGCCGATCTACCATCGCCGGTGTGAATGGAGACAAAATGCGCGTCCTGCGCCCCGCGCTGCTGCTGGTCGGGGCGCTGGTGCTGCTCTGGGTCGCTGCGGTCGCCGTCACCGGCTTCCAGGCCTCTCGCGCGCTGCAGACGGTGGCGTCGTCATCGAAGGCTCTGACGCGCGCGGTGGGGAGCGGCGACTGGACCCGGGCCAAGGACGACGCGACCCGGCTCCGCGACGCGGCCGCCGATGCGGACGCCGCGACCAGCCGTTGGTTCTGGAGGGCGGCGTCCTCGGTCCCCCTTCTCGGAGACCAGCTGGACCCTCTCACCGCCGCCGGCGCAGCGTCGAACCGGATCGCCCCGGCGGTGCCGGGCGCCGTACAGCAGCTGCAGAGCTTGGAGGACGGGGGGCTGGTCACCGACCAGGGGCAGGTCGACCTGGCCAAGGTGGAGGCCCTGGTGCCCACGGTCGAGGACCTGGCCTCGCGCACCGGACAGGCCCGCAGCCTGCTTGCCGACGCGCAGAAGGGCCGTCTCCTGCCGCCGCTGCGGCCCCGACTCGACTCCGCGACGCAGCAGGTCGTGCGCGTCGACGACGCGGCACGGTATGCCGCGACGCTCCTGCCCGTCGTGCCGGACATGCTCGGCGCCCAGGGGCCGCGCCAGTATCTGATCGGGTTCACGAACCCTGCGGAGGTCCGGCCCGTGCAAGGCATCGTCGGCGCCTACGGCCTGCTGTCCGCCGAGGACGGCCGGCTCGAGCTCGAGGACGCCGGCCCCAACAGCGAGCTGTCCCGCTTCCGCGCGGACCCCGCCGTCCTCGGGAAGGACTTCCTCGCGCGGTACGGCACCGACCCCGCCCTCATCCAGAACGTCACCATGAGCGTCGATGCCTCGGACGCCGCCCAGCTGCTCAGCGGGATCTGGGTCGGCTCAGGCCACACACGCCCGGACGGCGTCCTGTTCCTCGACCCCATCGGCGTCCAGCAGCTGCTCGCGGGACAGCGCTCCCTGCAGGTCCCCGGAAACGGCAAGATCGCTGTGAGCGAGCTCACCAGAGTGCTGCTCTACGACGCCTACGTGCGGTTCGGGGACAACCAGGGCGCGCGGGAGCGGTTCCTCACGGAAGTGACCGCCGCCGCCTTCTCGACGGCGCTCGAGAACGGCGTCGACCGGAACGTCGTCCAGGGAGCGGCTCGAGCGGTGCAGGACGGCCATCTCATCGTCTACAGCGCCAACCAGGACGAGCAGCGGGCGCTCCAGGCCGTCGGCGCCACCGGCACGCTCCCGGCACCTGCCACGCAGGCACGCATCTACCTCACCAACGCGGACCCGTCCAAGCTCGACAACTGGCTCACCGGTGGTGCCACCTTCCAGCCCCCTTGTCTGCCAGGGAAACCCGCGCGCATCAGCCTCACCCTGCACAGCGACGTGCCGCAGGACGTCCCGGCATACATGCAGCGTCAGGACGCGACCGACGACGCCATGGCGCGAACCGCGCAACGCATCGTCGCGCTCTACCTTCCCCCCGGCGCCGAGGTGGTCGGCGCCAACCTGGACGGCAAGCCCGTGGGGCTCGCTTCCAGAACCGACAAGGGCTGGCGCGTCGAGCTCTCGACGGTCGAGGTCCCGGCGGGCAAGGACAGCACGCTCACGTGGTACGTCAACGGGCCCGACGGCTCACTGCCCACGTCCCTCGAGCTTCAGCCCCTGCTCCGCTCGGACGGCGTCCGTGCTGTTGGCGCATGCTCGTGACTGCGCTCACACCGGCTCGTCACTCCTCCTCGTGCGGCAGATGTCACGATCGGTTATCAAACGGGCGCAGACGGGGGAACCTGCTGGACAGGCTGCGTGCGCATGGGACACTCTTTCTCGACCCAACACACCTGCAAGTCCCACTTGGGGGAAGAACGATGCGCCCACTCCGTGTCACCGGCCGTTCCGTCGCGGTCGTCACCCTGGCTGCAGCAGCCGCGCTGGCGCCGACGGCGGCCGTGGCTGCACCGACGGTCCTCAGTGTGACGTCAGCTGACTACCCGCCCGGCACTCCGACGCCGAGCGACACGCCGTCCGTGCTTCCGACGGAGTCGGTGAAGCCGTCGCCGGTCGCCAAGCACAAGCCGCACAAGGCTTCCAAGGGCGCACTTCCTCGCACCGGCACCGAGGTCCTGGGCTGGGCCGCCGGCGGCGCCGCTCTCGTCCTCGGCGGCAGCGGCCTCGTCGTCGCCACTCGGCGTCGGCAGCAGGGATCGCACAACTGACATCGCGGTAGCCCCACGAGCCCCCTCCTCGTCCACGAGGTGGGGGCTTCGTCATGTCCCGGCGTCGGCGGGCCGTAAGCGCGTGGGCCGTGGCGGGCACAACTTTCCGTTCGGCTGCCGCTGCTGCCATCCGCCGGTCGCGGAATCTCTGGCAGACACGAAAAGGAGCCGGCGCTCGGGGCCTCTCGCCCGGAACGCCGGCTCCTTTCCTGCCCGGCCGACGCGCCGGTGGAAGACAGCCTCGAGGCTCGGTCTGCTACGGCGTCTGCGGAATGACCGGCAGCTCGATCGTGATGCCGTCGGTCGGGATGTCGGTGCTGGTCGGGTCGGCGCTGGTCGGATCCGCGCTCGTCGGGACCGACGTGGCCGACGGGCTGGCGGTCATCGTGAACGTCATCGACGGGGTCGCTGTCGCCGTGAACGTCATCGGGGGCGTTTCCGCGACGGTGGGAGACGCAGTCTCCGGAGCCGTCGTGCCGGGCGGCGTGGTGGTTCCCGGGTCGCTCGGGGTCGGGTCCGTCGGTGTGGGCTCACCCGTTTCCGTGCCCGAGGGGCTCGGGTTCGTGTCAGTCGGATCGGGCGTACCGCCCCCGGTCGACGTACCGCTCCCGGTGGGACTTCCGGTCGGGGTTCCGGACGGCGAGTCCGTCGGGGACGGCGTGCCGGTCTCGGACGGGTCCTGGGTCGCTGTCTCGGAGGGCGTGAACGTGCCGGTGCCCGGGCTGGACGCGCCGGGGGCGCTGGGCGATGCGGACTCCGACGAGGTGGACGACGTCTCGGGATCGGTCGCCCCGGGTACCAGCGGGCCCTTGCCGTTGCCCTTCGTCTTGTCCCCGGCCGTCCCGTGGCCGCCGGCGGACGACGTCGAACGGTCGGCACCCTTGCGCTTGGCCGAGGCCGTCGTCTTCGGCTTCTTGGAGGTGCCGAGGGCGCTCCCGTGCTCCGCCTTGGCCTTCGCCTCGGACTGCTTGCTCGCGCGGGCTTGGTGCTCGGCAACCGCCTGGACAGGGTTGTTCACCGTCGTTGCGGCGCGAATGACCATGTCCCTGGCGTTGTGAGACGCCGCCCCGGCGATGACCGCACCGGCACCGACACTGCCCAGCACGACCACCACAAGCATCTTCGTGAGCTTGTCCTGGTCGGTCCACTGGTCGTCGGGCTTCATCGGCACAGCACATCATCCTCGCTAGGGGCATGACTCGAAGATCGAGAAAAATCATCCGGTTGGAGCAGAAGAGGGCTACATCCGGCTCTGCTCGCGCGTGATGTCACTGACTTCCTTGTAGAAGTCGTTCGTGGAGAGCAGCTCGGCCGGTGTGTCGATCGCCTGCAGCGTGCCGTCCACGATCACCATGACGCGGTTGCACACCGCCAGCGTCGACAAGCGGTGCGCGACGAGGAACAGGATGACCTCGCCCTTCAGCCGCTCGAGCGTCTGCTGCACGAGCAGCTCCGACTTGACGTCCAGGGCGCTGGTGGGCTCGTCGAGCACGAGCACGTCCGGGTCGTCCGCGAGGGCTCGGGCCAGGCACAGTCTCTGACGCTGCCCACCGGACACCGCCGACGCCCGCTGCCCGATGATCGTGTCGTAGCCGTTCGGCCACGACATGATGTCGTCGTGGATGTGGGCGCGCCTCGCGGCCGCCTCCACCTGGGCGTCCGTGAGCTGGGGACGGTAGAAGCGGATGTTCTCCGCAACGGTTCCGTAGATCAGCTGCGGGGTCTGCGGCACATAGGCGACGCGCTGCTGCCAGTCACGACGGGAGAAGGCGCGCGCGTCCTCGCCGTTGACGTGCAGGATCCCGCTCGACGGCGCCCTCAGGCGAAGCAGGATCTGGACGATGGAGGACTTCCCCGCCCCTGACGGCCCGACGATGCCGAGGGCGTCCCCTCTCTGGGCCGTGAAGTCGATCCCGTGGAGGACCTCCTTCCCGGGCACGTAGGAGAAGTGCACGTTGCGCGTCCCGAACTCGTGGATCACGGGAAGCGTCCTGTCGCCGTCCTGCTGGGGGTTCGCCTCGTAGTGGTCGATCGCGTCACCCAGCCGGTGCATGAACGGGATCAGCTCGTCCATGTTCGTCAGCGCGGTCTGGAGCTGCTGTCCGTACGTGAGCGACCTCACGAGGATCAGGACGACGGCACCGAGCGCCGCGATCCCCGTGGCGCCGACGGCCGAGACGACGAGCAGCGCGCCGAGCAGGAGGAGCAGCGCGAGGCTCTGGTACAGAGCCGGCACCGCCTTCGAGAGGAACCGCGTGCGCACCATCGGCACGCGAACCTCCTCGATCGCGTCGTAGAACGTCCCGCGGTAGGTGTCCGAGGCGCCGAAGACCTGGGTCTCCTCGGCCATCAGGACGACTTCCTGCACCTGCTGCGAGTACTCGACGTTCTGCCCGCTCAGCGTCTTCGCAGTGCGACGAAGCTTGCGGGAGAAGGGCCGGAGCATGAAGAACAGGCCCACGGAGGCGAAGAAGATGATGAGTGCCGTCGTCACGCTCAGGGTCACGGCGGACGCCACGAGGGTCGCGAACATCAGCGCCGCGGCCATCCCGCTGCTGATCGCGATGATGGCCTGACACGTGCTGTTCACGTGGGTCACCATCAGGGACTGGAAGTGGCCGTCACGCTGTGACGCCTGCACCGACCAGGACGAGTTCGTGAAGGCGTCGAACAGTCGCCGACGCAGCGTCGACATCGCGTTCGCGCTCATGTCGGCCGGCAGGTAGGCCAGCAGCACCTGGAGGGCACCACGGCAGATCGCGAGCGCGAACCCGAGCACGAAGATGACGGACATCGCCGCGTCCACGTGAAGAGGGCCCAGGTGCGCGTTGACGGAGGTCTGGCCGATCGACAGGGCTCCGGCGATGGAGGCGACGAGAGCGAGCAGGCTGGCCTCGGTCACACCAGCCACCACGGAGACCAGCGCGAGGACGATGATTCTGAACCGCGATGCTCCGAGAAAGGGCGCGAGCCGCTCCCAGGCGCCGATGGCCCTGCGGGCGACGCGCAACGGGGACGACTGGAAGCGCTTGCGCGGAGTGGGCACTCGGTCTCCAGACTTTGTCACGGCAGTACGTTACGCCAGTAGACGGCGTGGGTAGTGCGGTATCGCCGTTGATCCCGCAAGCGGTAGCAGCAGCGCCCTATCGTACTGTCCCGTCTGGAACTCCCGTCGCGACAATCGAGCAGGGGGACCGCCGAACGAGTTAACAACAGGTCGGGCTAGAGTTCTCGGCTCCGGCGCTGCTCGCCCTCCAGCCCGACGGACTGGTCGGTGCGGCGGCCAGCTGCCGGCGGTGGAGGCAGCCCTTCTCCGCTGAACGGGGGGAACCTGTTGAAGGCCGGATCAGCTCTCGCCGCATCTCGTAAAGTTTGAACCGTGGACTTCTCCTCCCTGCTCTCTTCGTCGACACGCGTTCTCGACGTCGGTGTCGACCACCCCGACCTTGCCCAGGAGCTGGCCGAGCAGGGAGTCGAGCGGTACCTAGGGCTGGTCGTCCCAGAGCGGCTCGCCGCCGTCCGGGCGAAGGGACGAGTGTCGCCTCGGAGGTTCCAGCCGCTCGAGTCGGCGACACAGGCATACCGGAACAGCACGGACGTCCTGATCCTTCGCGAGCCCCTCCTCCACCGGCTGTGGACACTCTCGACATTTCGGCACGTCACGTACCTCGCGGTCCCGGTCAGCGCGAGCTTCGCCTTCGCGGACGCGGCCGGCGCGCTCGGGCTCGGGATGGCACGGCGAAAGCTCGAGCCGCTCGGCGTCGTCCACGCCGGCGGTGACCGGCTCGCGGTCTTCAGGGGCAGGGGACGCCGGCTGCAGGGCCCCCGTCGATACCTCTCCCCGGTCTGGGGCGTGGAGGACTTCGTCCGGCGCGTCGAGGCCGCCGGCCTGGAGTACATGGCGCTGCGCTGGTTCGAGCGGCTGCCCGAGATCGAGCCCGGTGAGGACCTCGACCTGCTGGTCGCGGACGAGGACCTCGAGAAGATGCAGCAGATGCTGGACGACGAGCCCGGCACCATCCCGGTCGACCTGTACAGCGAGACGGGGCTGCCCGGCGCGGACTACCACACGATCGCCTACTACCCGCCGCCGCTCGCGCGCTCCCTGCTGTCGAACGCCGTGAGGCACGCCAGTGGCTGTCACGTGCCCGAACCGCTGGACCACCTGCGGTCGCTGGCCTACCACGTCACCTACCACAAGGGGCAGCGGTCCGGGCTTCCGTCCGCGCTTCTCGAGAACGTCGAGGAGAACCCGGAGCACGACTACGCGTCCGTCCTGAAGGAGCTCGGCGAAGCCGTCGGCGTCGACGTCCCGCTGACCCTCGACGGCCTGGACGAGCTCCTGGACAGCCAGGGCTGGCGGCCGCCGCTCGACACCCTCCGCAGGCTGTCGGCGAACAACGTGTGGATCCGGGCCCGGTTCCTGGAGGCCGAGGCCAAGCCCTCGGACGAGCCGCAGGTCGCTGCGTTCCTCCTGCGCGAGCGGGCGAGCACGGTGCTGACGGTCGACGAGGTCCTCCGCGAGCTGGACCACATGGGCTTCGACGTGCTCTTCGTGCGCAAGCTCGACTCCGAGAGCCGCCGGCGCTGCGCCGACGCCGCACGCGGCGGCAACTGGGGGCGAGGTCCCTTCGCGGTCAGCGGCGGCGACCCCGACACGCTCGTCGTCGCTCTGCACCACGGGCCGCGCCGCCCCAAGGCCAACCTCGCCGTGCAGTACCCGCACCTGGCCAACATCGACGTGCTGCTCGCCAAGCGACGGGTGCGCGACCTCGTGGCCAAGCGCTTGCAACCCGCGGAGCGGTTCAACCCCATGCACTCCTCCGACAGCGAGGCCGAGGCCTGGGAGTACGTCGCGCTGGCCGTGCCCGAGGAGCTCGCTTCCCTCGAGCAGGAGGTCGACGAACGGCGGAGCGGTTACGAGACCGACCTTCCCGTCGTCCGGCAGCTGAGCCGCGGACGCCGCGCCAAGGTCGAGGTCGTCGAGACCGAGCAGGGTCTCGCCGTCCGCAAGACGTTCGCGACCGGCTACCTGCGCCACATGCAGCGAGAGCTCGAAGGGATGCGGCTGCTCGGACCCGACGTCCCTGCCATTCCCGAGCTTCTCGACTCCGGACCGAACTGGTTCTCGATCCGGTACTACGACAACACGCTCCGGAACCCGTGGACGACAGGCTCGCTCGTCCCCCTGAGGATCGTCCGGCAGATGCTCGCGGTGCTCCGCAGCATCCACGAGCACGGGTATGCCGTCATCGACGCGAAGCCGCAGAACTTCCTCGTCGACGCCGAGCACGGGCTCAAGATCGTCGACCTCGAGTTCCTGTACCGGTACACCGGTGAGCGTCCCGCATTCCGGAACAGCTACACGATCACAGGCCCCCCGGCCGACTACACCGGGGACCTGCCTTACCTGCTCTCGTACGAGCAGAACTGGCTGCGGACGACGGGCCTCTCGCGGGCGGGTCTCCTCAGCCGCAACCCCGTGCGGCAGCACGCCGAGCGCGCGCTGTACAGGGCCCGGTGGGGTCTGACCGCTCGGAACTCACCGGCGCGGCAGTGGGCTCGCCGCTCCCGTCAGAACACCCTTGACGCCCGACGCGCCCTGGGCCACCGCTACCAGGACTGGCTCAGGCAGCGCGCGAGCGCCGGCGACGACGACGTCGCGGGGCGCGGGGGACCTTCGGTCGACAGGTAGACGGCACGCGTCAAGCGCCCCGTGGAACGGTGGAGACACCGTCCACGGGGCGCTTCGTCGTCCGGCGCCGCTGTCAGACCCGGGTGCAGCGAGGGCCTACCACGGTCTGACACAGGCGGTCGCGGGGGCACGAAGACGTCCCCTGGTCCTCGACCTTCGGCCGAGGACCAGGGGACGTCGTGGCTGTGGAGCTTGCGGTGAGCGGCTAGCCGAACACGAGCACGAGCTGCGTCGGTGCGCTGCTCTCGCGGGCACCGAAGTCGAGCCCGTCGGTACTGGTGCTGTCGAGACCGAGGGACAGCAGGCCGCCCAGCTCACCCTGCACGGCGGCCGCGTTGAGGGTGACCTGGTGGTTGCTGTTGGCCGTCGTCGGACCGAGCGTGCCCACGACGTTGCCGAGCGCGGGGCGGTTGGAGTACGTGAGCTTCTTCTCGTCCCAGGCGTCGTCCGAGACGAGCTTGATGTTCTGCGTACCGACCGACCCACCGGTCACGGCCACCTTCAGCGTGGCGCTCTTGACGGTCCTGCCGGCGTACGCGGACAGGTCGTACTTCAGGTACGAGGTCGTCACGGGGCTGGCGTCCACGTTGAGGAGCTGGGCGGTGCCGTAGTTGACCTTCGGTGTCGACTTGTTGACGTACGAGTCCGCAATGACGGGAACCGTGACCGTCTCTCCGACTGCGGGTGCACCGGCGGTCGTGAAGGTCCAGCTCTGCGGAGCGGCCATCGCGTTGCCCGCCGTGTCCTTCGCACCCTCGACCTTGACGGTGTACACAGCACCGGCGGCGAGGGCGGCGGACGGCTTGAGCGTCGCGGTGTTCGAGACGCTGTCATAGCTGAAGGTCGTCGAGACCGCGCCCTTCGGCCCGGTCACCGTGATCGCCGTCTTGACCGTGGTCTCCTGCATCGGTTCCGAGAACGCGACCTGGATCGGCGCGCTCGCGTCGACGTTCGTGGCACTCGCCGCGGGCGACGTGGTCGTCACCGTCGGAGGCGTCGTGTCGACCGGCGCGGCGCTGCCGAGGGACATCTCCGAGTGGTAGTAGCGATAGGCGACCTTGTCGCTGCCGATGGCAACGAGACCCGTGCTCGCGTCCACCGACTGCTTGGTGGTGCTCACGTCGTTGATCTTCGCACCGGTCCACGACATGAGAGTCGAGCCGTTGCCGGTCGGGAACGAAATCTTGTTCAGCGGTGTCGACTTGAAGTACGCGTTCCCACCGGACTCCCGCGACTGCAGGATGAACAGGAGGTTGTTCGTCGTGTCGACCGCGAGCTGCGGACGGGTGAAGTTCTCCTTCAGGGTGGAGGCCACCGCGCTCGTCCACACACCGGTCGTGCTGCGCGAGAGAACCATCGTGCACGCCGAGCTCTTCGGCTCGCCGCCGTCACCGAGCGACGTCTTGATGGCGGCGAAGACCCGGCCGTCCGCGCCGACAGCACTCTTCAGGTTGATGTGGTCGTCAGCCATCCGGACGCCGTCCAGCGGGGTCTCGACGGACCACACGCTGTCCGCGTCGGTGTCCTTGTGGATGGCGAACCGGAAGGCCGACGAGGCCTGGTCCGACCACATCACCCCGATCTTGTCGCCCATGCTGATGACGGCCGAGATGTCGTCGGCCGCGACGTCCACGTCCGCGTTCTTGATGGCGAAGGCCGTGGTCCACGTCGTGTCGGAGGTGGTCGAGTGGGCCACCCAGACCTTCGAGCCGCGGGTGAACGTGATCCAGAGGCGCTGCAGGGAGTCCCGAGCGATGGTGACGGACTCGGAACCGCCACCGGCCATCTTCACAGGGAAGCCCGCGTCCCTCGTGTACTTGGCCGTGGCCTTGTCGTAGGAGTAGCGGAAGATCTGGATCGCGCCCGTGCCGGAGTCCGCGCGGCTCGCGACGTACAGCTTGTTCGTCTCCCGGACCCAGAGGGCGTCGGCTGTGCTCGCGATGCGGGAGTCCAGAACCGTTCCCGTGTCCACCCACTTGTGGTCGACGAGTCGGAAGACGTTGACCGTCTTCGTGGTGGCCATCGCTGCCCACCACGAGCCGTCGTTGTACCAGAGCTTGCTCTGCGGCTTGTCGGCGCTCGCGGCGCCGGCGCCGGAGGCGTACTTGTGGTCCTGGTACACCGTGACGTCCCCGACGGCGGCCGAGGCGACCCCGGTCTGGACTGCCACCAGCCCCAGCGACATCGTCAGGGAGAGAGTCACCACGGCTGCCGGCCGGGATCGGTTGGCACGTCGAACGTGCGCAGAATTCATTTGCGGACTCCTTACGGCGCAGGGCGTTAGCCGATGGGGAACAGGCGTCGCCCACGCCCCTGAGGCAGGGGCGCCCCCCATTTCACGGCCGAGGCTAGCAGCGGTAACGATCTTCGACAGAAGGATCTACAACTTTCACGTAACCGTTACGCCAGGTCACCCGCCGTGAAGTCGTCACCCACTCGGACCCTGTCTTTCGAGTCGAGCCCGGAGAACGACACCTCGATCGGACCGCCCGTGTCGTGCACCGTGACGTAGCCGTACTGGCGTGTCCCTCGCTCGTCCGCCTCGGGGAACGGGCCCGAGGTCCACGGGCCGCCCTTGTGAGAGGAGGTCTGGTCGAAAGGCGCGCCGCACCAGGACCGCACACCCCATGGGTTGTCGGTGCTCACTGCCACCGCGTGCATGTCCCCGTGCACTGTCACGACTTCGCCCACGGCCTGGCTCCGGAGGAACTCCGCTAGCTCGTCCTGCTCTGTCGCGTAGTTCCCCCACTTGTCGGCTTCGGCGGTCTTGTCGATGAACGCGGAGTGCTGCACCCAGATCTTCACCGGCTCCGACTTCTGCATCTGGAGCTTGAACCACTGCTTCTGGGGGGCACCCATCAAGCTCTTGGCCTCGGTGTCGGGGTCGTCGGCCGGAGAGGCGTACGTCTTGTGGTCGGTGAAGACGAGCCGAACACGACCGACGACGACGGACCAGAACAGGCCGTCCGGGTGACCGTCGAGATCGGGGTGCGGGAAGACCTGGCGGTAGGCGGCGCGGTTGGGGGCCGTCCAAGGGCCAGGGCCGGCGTTGTTGCCCCCGCCTGCGTCATGGTCCGACTGGATGTAGTACGTGGGCACCTCGGCGAGAACGTCCGCCAGGCCCGAGTTGGCCGCGATCTGGTCGACGAAGTCGGACCGGTGCGAGTCCACGCTCGTCGACTGGTTGTCGAAGTATCCGAAGTCACCCAGATGGAGGAACAACAACGGGTCTCGGTCGAGGATGCGATTCCACACGGCGCGGCTCTTCGCCCCGCTCGCCATGCACGAGCCGAAGGCGAAGTCGAAGGAGGCCGGGCGGCCCTGCACCGGCAGGGTCCGTGCGCGGCCCGGCTGTCCGGCCAGCCATCTCCCCGCCCTGTCCGTCATCTCCACGTCGTAGAAGTACCGGCCGTTCGGCTTCAGCCCGGTCACCGTCATCCGGGCCCAGCCGTCGGCGTCCGGGGCGGAAGCCGGCGAGAACACGACGTCGTTCTCCAGGGACTCGTCGGTCGCGACCTTCAGCCTCACCCGCGAGGCATCCTCGGTCTGCACGGTGACCGTGAAGCCTTCCGGCCGAGGGTTTCCGACGATGCGGTGCTCGAGCTTCGCAGAGGGTGAGGGCTTCTCCTGCGAGCACGCCGCCAGCGGGACGAGCACCGCCAGTGTTCCGACGTAGCCGAGAACCTGTCGCCGGGTCACCGAGCGGCGCGAGCGACGCTCACGTCTCCCCGACGCGACGACTTCCTCGGACTGCTCGCCCAACATTTCCCCCATCCGAACGGTGGATCCCCCAGCGCGATGAGAGTCAATCGTCGCATACGACTCACGACCGCCGAGGCGCCTCCTACACTGGGGTGCTTGCCCTTTGTCCGACCGCAGGACGTCCGAAGGTCGCATCCTGCACTGGTGGACGTCGTCCCCCGGCAGGTAGCAAGCCGGTCCAAGGAGAGATCAGTCGCCGTGGTTGAACGCGTCTCATCGCGCTTGCAGTGCCCCACCTGCCTCGCGCCCCTGTCGGCGCAACGTGTCGAGTCCCACCCCGGAACGTGTGACACAGCGTTCTGGCTGGACGACGTGGGGGTCGTGCGCCTCACCAAGGCCGACGTCGGCTGGCGGGACGTTCCCGACCCGTTCAGCGAGGCAGTGCGGCACGCTACGACCCAGGACGACGTCCTCCGGGCGATGACGCAGGGACCGTCGTCGCTCTCCCCCAAGCAGCAGGAACGGCAGCTGCAGCCCGCGAGCGGCGCTCCCGCGGTGCTCGTCCCCGCCGTGAACGGGCTGCGCGCACTCGACCTCGCGACCGGCTGGGGCAAGCTGGACGACGCCCTCGGCTCGCTCGGCGCCGAGGTGACGGCCGCCGACTGGTGCTACACCCGGCTCCGGTTCAGGCGCCTCCTCGGTGAGCCGGGCGCCGACACGGCGGTGCACATCGACCCGCGAAAGCCGCTTCCGTTCCCGGACGGAGCATTCGACGTGGTGTTCGTCGACGCGCTGCAGCTCGAGCAGGCCTTCTCCGACCGGCCGGACGGCGTGGTCACCGGCTCGCGCGTCCTGCTCGCCGAGGTGCACCGTGTACTCGCGGAGGACGGCACCCTCGTCTACGGGTCCAGGAACCCGCTTCGGCGACGGCACCGTCTCGAAGGAGCCGGCCACCTCGCACGAACCCTCCGTGACGTGCTTCGCCCGTGGGGGCAGCGCCGTCTCGCGCACGCCGGGTTCACGGTCGCGCGCGTGCTGGCCGCCTCGCCCCGTCGCGGGAGCAGGTACGCGATCCTGCCGCTCGACCTCCTCCCGAAGCACCTGCTGCGCGTTGCCGCCGCGAGGTCGGCGGGTAATGCGCTGAAGCGGCGGCTCGGCGAGGCCGTCGTCCGGGTGGGCATGTCTCGCTGGCTCGTCTCCGACTACTTCGTCGTCGCCCACCGCTCGACGGCGCCGGATGACACGCCGGCACCCCTGGTCGAGACGTTGCACCCGTCAGCGGGTGCGGACGCTCCCGTCCAGCTGCTCAGCGACGAACGCGTCGCCGTCCTCGCCGGGGACGAGTTCGTGAAGTTCCCGCTGTCCCCACGCCAGCAGGATGCCCTCCTCCTCGAGGAGGAGAAGACGGACGTCGTCAGGACGACGTCGTTCGCCCCCTACCTCGTCCCGTGGAGCCGGGTCGAGACGTGGAAGCACGTTCCCTACGTCGTCTCCCCGCGGATGGAGCAGCGCGGTGAGACGTTCCCGGGCGAGGCGCTCGCGGTGCTCAGCGACGTGCTGGAGCGGCAGCAGACCGAGGACCATCGGCCGCTCACGGACACGGCCGTGTGGAGGCGGCTGAACTCAAGACGTGGCCAGGACGACCTCGCGACGATGGGCGCGCAGACGCTCTACCGCTGGCTGACCGAACGCTACGCCGACCATCGCGTACCGGTGGGGCCGACTCACGGAGACCTGCACGTCGACAACGTGCTGCTCTCCCCGCAGGGACCCGTGCTCGTGGACTGGAACAGGTTCGAGCTCGACAACCCCCTGTTCCTCGACCCCGCGTACGCCGCCGTCCGAGCTCACGAGCGCGCAGCACGGCAGGCGCTGTCGGCCTGCTTCGCCGCCTTCGCCGACGGCGAGCTCGACGACCCCCTCGCCGCCCGGGCCGACGAGACGCTGGGCGAGCTGGACCGGCTCTCGGCGGCCGTACTGATGCTGCTCGACCGGATCGTCTCCTACAGCGAGCCGCGGGAAAGGATCAAGCCATGGACGATCAGGCCGCTCGCCGACGCCGTCCAGGAACTCTCCGCCCGCCTGCGCGCATGAGCCGGACCGGTCACGCCGCCTACTCCGTTCGGGCGAATGGGGAGGCGACGTCCTCCTCGCACCGGGGACGGATGCGGTCAACTGGGCCCATGTGCGACACGACTGCGTCGGCCGGCAGCGAAGCACAGGAGGCCGGCGTCTGCGGTACCGAGGCTGTGATCGTCACGGGCGCGCACCGTTCCGGCACGACCCTCCTCGGGGACATCCTGTCCCGCGACCAGCACACCTGGACGGTCTGGGAGCCCTTCAACCGGCACTGGGGCCTGGCGGGGGTGGAGGGCGCCTACCCGTTCCTGCGCGCCTCCGACGCCGACAGACCTCCGGTCAGCTCCCTGGCCCGGTACCTCCGCACCGGGCGGGCCCGCTGGTCGGCCAACCGAGGCTCCACGGGACCCGACTTCCCCCAGCTGCGCGCCATCGGCAAGACGCTGCGCCGCCACGTGCTCTGGCGGCGGGAGGGCCACAAGGTGCCCGTGGTCAAGGACCCGTTCGCGCTGCTCGCTCTGGGCGCTCTCCAGGGCGTCCTCGGCTCCCGGCCCGCCATCGTCTCCGTGCGGCACCCGTGCGCGTGGGTCACGAGCCTCCGCAGGATGGGCTGGCCCGCCGGCCACGAGCTCAACGACCTGCTGGAGCAGGAGGAGCTGTACGAGCTGCACCTGAAGGACCTGCTGCCTCGGAGGAACTGGACCAAGGCGGACGACCTGGAGGCAGGGGCGCGGGCCTGGGCCTGCCTTTACCACATGGTCCGGGAGCAGTCGCGGGCAGGAGCGCAGGTCCTCGTCGTCCCGATCGAGGCGTACGGGCGAGAGCCGGTCGCCACGATGAGCCGCATGTTCTCGGAGGTGGGGCTCAGGAGGCCCGCAGACCTGGCCTCGATCGCGGAGCACTACTCGGGATCGAGCGTCGTCACCCCGGACGCGGGCACCAAGCATCTGCTGCAGCGGAACAGCCGAGCGCTCAACGAGGCGTGGAAGTCCAAGCTCACGTCGCAGGAGGCCCGGCGAGTCAGGTCGATCACCGAGCCGGTCTTCGAGGCCTTCTACTCCGACTGGGAGTCGGCCGAAGCCTCCCTCTCGGACTCCCTCACCCTCTGACGCGCGCTTCGCGAGAGGGGCGATCAGGCGGTCAGGACCCGTGGTGGCTGCGGTACTCCTGGTACCGGTAGCCGAGCGCCCCGCTCGCGAGGCCCGCGCCGTTCCAACACTCCAGCGCACCACGGACGACGCCGGCCCGGCCGGCAGGGATCCCGCGCGCCATCCGCACGGCGCCCTTGCCGACCTTGACCAGGCCTGCGGCGCAGCGCTTGAGCCGACGACCCAGCCCCGCTCCGTCCAGGACGAGGGCGATGCTCCTGCTGTTGCCGATCCGGAAGGCCCGTTGCAGGATCCACCCCGCCCGGGCACGAGAGGCGGGCACGTGCTCGACGACCTGCGCCTCGTCGACCCAGACGAAGGTCGCGCCCAGCCGGGCCATCTCGACGAAGAGCTCGCGGTCGCTCCCACCGGTGAAGCGCAGCTCCTCGTTGAACGGCTCGGGGCGTGGAGGCATCGCGGCGCGTCGTAGCAGGACGCCGCTGGTACGAGCGTAGTGGGGTGGGATCCGCGTGCCGGACGGGAACCGGACACGGTCGAAGAACCCGCCGCGGACGATCCAGGACGGCGTGCCCGACGGGAAACGGGGCACGGACGGCCCGAGGACGACGTCCGCCCCGGTCCCTCGGTAGGCCGCGAGCAGGTGCCGGAGCCAGTCGCGCATCGGCACCTCGTCGTCGTCGAGCCAGCCGATCAGCTCGACGTCGCCGGCGGCCGCGACGGCACGGTTGCGCGCGATGGGGATCCCCTGCTTCGGCTCCACCTCGTAGGTGAGCGGGAAGGGGAACTCCTCCGCGACGTCCTCGACGACGCCACGCGCCGACGCCTCGACGTCGTTGTCGACGACGACGACACGCAGGTCGAGCGCGAGCCCGTCGACGTCAAGCTGGGCGATGCCCGCCAACAGCTGGTGCAGCCCGAGGGGACGACGATGCGTCAGCACGCACAGCGCGATGGTGGTCTGCACGAAGAGGAGCTCCTCAGGCTGACGAGAAGGGGGCTGACAGCGGACAGCAGACCGCGCGGCGCCCCCCGGAAAGAGGACGCCGCGCGGTCGTGGGGTCAGGGCTGCACGGTCTCCACGTACCGGTGACGCGACGGCTCGACGTCGGCCGGCAGGCGGCTAGGGCTCCCGTTGTACGGGGACGTCGTGACGCGGGTCGCCGGGGTCGACCGACCGGCCGCGACAGCGACCAGGAAGGCGAGGATGACGGCGAGGCTCAGGCCGGAGACCAGGATGGTCATGCGCGACGACACGACGGCGGTCCTGGACGCTGGGTCGATCACCACCGCCTGCAGCACCTCGGTGCCCGGGATCGCCTGGTCGAGCGTCTGCGCGTAGGCGTTCGCCGCTGCCATCGGGACGTCCCGGTTGTCGCTCGCCACCGTGATCGTCATCACCCCGGAGCCCGGCTTCACGGAGGTCTTGACGTCCCAGCCCGACTGGACCAGGCCGGCCGGAAGCTGTGCGGCCACCTGGCCCGCCAGCGACTGGCCCTCGATGCGAGCCTCGACCGTCGGGATGAGGAAGTTGACCAGCTGCGTGCTGACGTCCGTCCCCTTCGGCTCGACGGAGATCACCGCGGTGGACTCGAACCGTTCGCTCGGCAGGAACGCCGCGAACAGCGTGCCCGCGGCCACCAGCACGAACGTGGTGATCGCGAGCAGCGTCTGCCGCGACCGCAGGAAGCGGAGTGGTCCGTTGCGCTTCAATCCAGACTCCTTGGGTCGCGCTTGTGATGAGAGATCCCTGACGTCAGAGACCGCAGACGCCGGTCGAGATCGTCCTCACCGGCATGCAGAAGGGTAACCCAGCCCCCTGTCCGTCCGAAGGGCGAAGAAGCAGGTCATTCGCTCATATGGCCCATCCTCGACCGACGGCGCCGGCGGCCCAGGACGGCGACGATATCGTGCTCGTCCAGCCCCAA
>JBKHWX010000142.1:0-4918 GCA_046566325.1 Actinomycetes bacterium
GCGCTCCTCGTCTTCGTCCCCCAGGGCGCGCCGGTCTGGGGGCTGGGCCTGGCGATGGGCGGCGCCAACCTGGTCGGGGGCTACGTCGGCGCCCGGACCGCGGTCGCCAAGGGCAGCCGGTTCGTCCGGATGGTCTTCGTGGTCGTCGTGGGTGTCCTTGTGGTCCGGCTCGGCTACCAGGTGGTCACCGGGCAGTGACGCGCCGCGCATGATCTGCGACCTACCCTCAGCCGTGTCCAGGGGCCTCAGCCGTGTCCGGCTGGTCCTACCTTCGCCGGTCTCCTCGTCCGGTCGACCGGCACACCGCCGACGCGCGCGCCGGTACATGCAACCGCCGCGGCCGAACGACACCTGGGCGAAGCCGTAGCCCAGGAGCGAGAATGTGCGGTCGAGCGCTGAGTGCTGCGCCTCGAAGCTCTGGTGTCGTCTTACGACATTCGGCTGGATGCTGCAAGTTCCCGTTCTTATAGAGAAGCACGAAGAGGCAAAGCTCTTCGTTGATCACGGTTACTTCCACTTCGTCAGGGACGGGAAGCAGGTGCACTTCGAGGGGCCAAGCGACCTCCCTGGTCAAGACGACGATTCGGTTGTCGCCCGATACTTCCCAGTGCCACCTGGACAAAGCTCTCTTTCTTCTGGAGGCTTCGCCGGTTACATCGTCTACGAGGCGTTGCAGCGGATGCGGACGGTGGCGGACGGTGGAGATAAACCCGGCCGCGGTGGCGGATCTTCAGCAGCCGACTTCGAGCCAGGATTTCGAGCCCGACGGCTCCAACGCGACGAGCGTCTATGAGCTGTTGTCTGCCGATGCGAGGGCTGAGCTAGTCGATGAGCTGAGTGCGGTTGTTCCCGGAATCTCCCGAGTCGAGGTCCAGCGCCTTGCAGACAAGCAGACTTTCCGGCTCGTTCAGGAGACCGACTCCAAGGAGAGAGTCTTCTCTGCGAAGCAGATGTCGGACGGCACCCTACGGGCCTTCAGTATTCTCTTGGCGATGAAGCAACCGCGCCACCCCAGCCTCTTTGTCATCGAGGATCCTGAGGTTGCCATTCATCTCGGGGCTCTGCGCACCCTCATTGAGATCTTGACCCAAGAGAGCGAGGGTGCGCAGGTCGGTATCACGACGCATAGCGCCGACATCGTTGACGCCGTCCCCATCGACTCGCTCCGTGTCGGCTCCGTGTCGTGTGGAGCGACGGCGGCGAGTCGCACGTCGGAGATGTGGCTCAACACACCATCGAGACAGTACGGCGTGGCCTGATCACCCCCGGAGAGCTCCTACGCGCCGACTCCCTCGACGTCCGAGAGACGGCGTGACGGCGTCTTCATCGGAGCCGCACGTAGGGCTGGTCGTCGAGGGTGCGGGCGATCGAGACGCCCTGCCAGTGGTCTTGCGTGCACATCTGGCCGCAACGGGCGAGTTTCGCGACGTCCTCGGCAAGCCTGCTTCGGTGCACGGGAGGGACAAGGCCCTGGCGGAGGGGGGACTCGAGGGCTACATCGGAGTGGCAGGCCTCCAACCGGGCTGCGTCGGCGTCCTCGTAGTTCTCGATGGCGAGGGTGACTGCGTCGCGATGCTCGGCCCTGCGTTGTTGAGCAGGGCTGCAGCAGTGGTTGGCAAGCCGGTGCGCACTGCCCTTGCCGACCGCGATTTCGAGTCATGGCTGTTCGCGTCAGCAGAGTCGCCTGCACTCGGCCTCGACTATGTCGAGGGCCGCGACGGGCAAGCCGCGATCGAGCAACCGCGCCTCATCCGCCCGGGAACGCGGTCGGCGGCGCTCCCCAGGCCGAGGCCGCGAGCGCCCGCTGGACGACCAGCTGCACGGCTACGGCGCGTACCTCCCCTTCGCTCCCGTCCCCGTCGGTCGCGGCGACGAGGTCGCCGTCCGCCTCGGCCAGCGACGACTCGATCTCGGCGGCCAGGGCCGTCGCCTGTTCCGGGGTCTGGACCGGGCCCGGAAGGCGGTAGCCCGGTGCCGGTGAAGGCGGCTCCTTGCCGGCTCGGCGCAGCAGCGCGCCGAGCAGATCGGCCACGTCCTGGTGCCCGCCGATCGCGGCTGTCGCCTGGTCACGGGCACCACCAGCGAGCCGGACGGCGAGCGCCTCGTAGCCGTAGACGGCCGCCTGCTCGCCGCGTAGCGCGGCCGTGAGCGCGTCCAGTACCTGCTTGCGGAGCCGGAGGTCGGGTGAGGGGGAGGCGCTCACGGAGGCGGCGCCGGGGGAGGACGCGCCGGAGGAGGACGCGCGAGAGGAGGACCCGGCAGTCGGCGTCGCGGAGGACGCGCTCGGGGCCGGTGTCCGGGGCCGGGAGGCTGGCGCCTTGGGGTCTGGCGGCTGGGCCACGCCCAGGGCCGCGGCAACCTGGCGGGCCTGCACCGCACGGGCGGCACCGACCTGGGTGAGCAGGCGTGCCAGAGGGCCGGACGTCGTCCCGGTGTCTGCCAGCGCCTGCGTGGCCGCCGCGGTGTGCTCGGCGACGAGGTCGGCCGGGGTACCGGGACCTGTACCGGTGGCCGACGGTGACGACGAGGAGGTCTGCGACGCCGCGGCGCCCAGCGCCGCGAGGTGCTGGGCGTCCTGGCGGGCGACCAAGGTCAGCACGGGCGCGGCCTGCGGCCAGGTCCTTGCCGCCGTCGAGCAGAGGGCTTCCAGAGTGCGCGCGGAGGCGACGGCCCGGCGCCTCGCGAGCTCGTCGGGTCCCGGAGTAGGCGCCGGCTCCGGTCGAACCGCGCCGAGCGAGGGATCCCACCGGAGGTCCCGGACGTCGATGCCGCATCCCGCCAGCAGGCCGACGCCCCCGAGCCCTGCGAGAGCCGCGAGACCGGCTCGCAGCACGGCGCGCCGTCCCAGTTCCCGCTCCCCGACGGCGAGGGCGGGGGGACGAGGCGGAGAGTCCATCGCGGCGATCCTGTCACGGCGCCTCTGGGTAGGCTGGCGGCGCCACAACACCACAGTCGCCGGGAGGGACGCGCCGTGTCTGCGCAGGTCTCGCACGGGGTCAGCGACCTGCTCTCGCCCGTGGTCGCGGACGCCGGCCTCGTGCTCGAGAACGTCACCGTCACCCCCGCCGGCCGGCGTCGCGTCGTCCGCGTGGTGGTCGACCTGCCCGAGGACGCGACCGGCGCGCTGGACCTGGACTGCGTGGCCGAGGTGTCGCGCGCCGTCTCCGACGCCCTGGATGCAAGCGACGCTCTCGGAGCGACCCCGTACGTGCTGGAGGTGAGCTCCCCGGGCGTCGACCGCCCGCTCACCGAGCGCCGGCACTGGGCCCGTGCGCGGGGCCGTCTCGTGCGCGTCCCACTGCTCGCGGACGGCGGCCAGGCGGAGCTGACCGGGCGTGTCGTCGGCGTGGACGACGCCGGAGTGACCTTCGAGGTGGACGGCGTCCCGCACGTCGTCGGCTGGCAGGACCTCGGGCGCGGCCAGGTTCAGGTGGAGTTCAGCCGGGCCGATCACGATGACGCCCACGAAGAGGACGACGCGGAAGGCGACGAGAGCGCCCGGGCCGACGGGGAGGCGCTGACGTGAACATCGACATGGCCGCCCTGCGGATGCTGGAGCGGGAGAAGGACGTGCCGTTCGACGTCCTCGTGAACGCGATCGAGACGGCCCTGCTGGTCGCGTACCAGCGCACCGAAGGGGCCGAGCCGCACGCGCGTGTCGAGCTGGACCGCAAGACCGGTGAGGTCACCGTCTGGGCGGCCGAGACCGGCGAGAACGGCGAGGTGCTGCGGGAGTGGGACGACACGCCCACAGGCTTCGGCCGCATCGCAGCCACCACCGCGAAGCAGGTCATCCTGCAGCGGCTGCGGGACGTCGAGGACGAGCACGTGCTCGGCGAGTTCCGCGGCAAGGAGGGGGACATCGTCTCGGGGGTGATCCAGCAGAGCCGCGACCGGCGGATGGTGCACATCGACCTCGGGTCCGTCGAGGCCGTACTGCCGCCGCAGGAGCAGGTGCCGGGGGAGCGGTACGAGCACGGGAGCCGTATCCGGACGTACGTCATCGCCGTACGGAAGGGCCTGAAGGGACCATCGATCACCGTCTCCCGGAGCCACCCCAACCTGGTCCGCAAGCTCTTCGCCCTCGAGGTGCCGGAGGTCGCCGACGGCACCGTCGAGCTCGTGGCTCTCGCCCGTGAAGCGGGGCACCGCAGCAAGGTGGCAGTGCGCTCGAAGGTCCCGGGCGTGAACGCGAAGGGTTCGTGCATCGGGCCGATGGGGCAGCGTGTGCGCGCAGTGATGAACGAGCTCGGCGGCGAGAAGATCGACATCGTCGACTACGTCGACGACCCGGCGGCCTTCATCGCCCAGGCGCTCTCCCCGGCGCGGGTCTCCAGCGTGACCGTGGTGGACGCCGCGACCAAGTCCGCCCGCGTCGTCGTCCCCGACTACCAGCTCTCGCTCGCGATCGGCAAGGAAGGACAGAACGCCCGGCTCGCGGCGAAGCTGACGGGCTGGCGCATCGACATCCGCTCGGACACCGAGGGTGCCACCGGCGGCAGCCAGCAGGGTGCTCAGGGTGGCAGCCCGCAGGGCGGTCAGGGTGGCGGTCCCCGGCGTGCGCAGGCGGGCGCCCCCCAGGGTGCGCAGACCGGCGGCCCCCAGCGTGCCGCCGGCGCCCAGGGCGGAAGCCCGCAGCATGCCCACGGCCCCGCTCCCCGAGCTGCGGCACGCGCCGGGAACACCGGCGACGTCCCGGAGCGCTAGACTGGGTACGACCAACCGGGGTAACCGGCGGCTCTCCCGTGCCGCGAGCCCGGATCCTGACGGGCGGGGTGACAACCCCGGCGAGAGCAGGCTCCGGCCAGAGCGAACGTGTGTGGGGTGTCGTCAGCGCGCCGAATGGTCACGGCTGCTGCGAGTGGTGGTGGCCCGGGCCGACCCCGAGCTCGGCCCCGAGGGGACGCTCCCCGGGGGC
>JBKHWX010000143.1:0-15564 GCA_046566325.1 Actinomycetes bacterium
AGCCCGCCGCAGTCACCGGCCGACATCGCGGCGCTGTTCGCCGGCGGGCAGAGCGCGCCCCGCTTCGGTCGCGAGCTCGCCGGAGTGCTGGCCTCGCGCACCTGACGTCGTCCCGGGACGCGCTTCGAGCGCCCCTCTGGGGCAGGGGCGGCGAGTGTGCCCTCCTGTGCCAGGTCTGTCCCTGAAACAGTCGGCGAAGTGGAACCCCGCGCACGTCGTCGCGTGGAGACACCTGCGCCAAGTCCCGCAACGGCGACACCGTCACCTACCCGGCCAAGTACGGCAGCTGTTCCTGACTCGGCCTCACGTGGAAGGGCTGCTCACTCCACGAGCTTGAGCCCCATCACGCAGCCGACGATCCCGAGGAGCAGCAGGATCTTCAGGGCGCCCGCGGCCTCGCCGTCGAACGCCATAGCGTATCCCGCGGTGGTCACGGCCCCGATCCCGACCCAGACGGCGTAGGAGGTTCCAGTCGGGAGGTCTCGCATCGCGTACGCGAGGCCTCCCATGCTCACGAGCATGCCGAGGACGAAGACGACGCTCGGCACCAGCCGCGTGAACCCCTCCGACTTGCCCAGCGCGGTCGCCCACACGGCCTCGAACATCCCCGACACCACGAGCACGATCCACGCCATCCCCGGCTCCTCCCGTCGGCGTCCCCCGGCGCTCCCGAAGGCCCGGAGGACGCCGTACAGAAGAGCACATCAGGCGACGCTCGGGCCCGCAGCCCTCGCCTCCTCGACCTGCGCCAAGGCGCTCCGGAGAGTCTCGATCCACTCCTGCTGGTGCTCGCCGACGAGCTTGACGCACCACATCAGGGCCTCGGCACGCGTGCGCGCCACACCGGCGTCCACGAGGGTGTCGAGCACCCGTCGCTCGGGCTGCCGGAGCCGGGTCATGGTCGGGACGGCGAGGCTCGTGAAGACCTGCCTGGTCTCCCCCGCCTGGGCTCCCCAGGCGACCTTTCGCCCGAACCGGGCCTCGGCCTCGTCGGCGATGGCCATGCGCTGCCGCCGCGTCTCCTCCCGGAACCGCTTGACCCGGCCCGCCTCCGCAGCCTGCCGGGCCGCGCCGTCCTCGACCTCGGGGACGGCGAGACGTCCCACGACGAGGATCTCCTCACGGTCGACCGTGACGTCCGGCTGGCCGACGAACCAGTCGTCGGGCAGGCGGCCCGCCAGCCACCCCGCCACCACCTCGAACGGCTTCTGACCGCTCATCCTGCACCTCCTGATTACTCGATTACATGTAATCAGCGAGGTGCCCCGTGCGCAACTGCTGACCGTCCGTCACGCACGAAGGCCGCTCCCGGGGGAGCGGCCTTCGGAGGACGGGAGGCGGAGGACGGAACGCGACGTGCTCGGGGGGAAGCGGCGGTCAGTCCTCGCGTCTAGGCTGGGGGATCCCTCCCAGAAGAGCCTTGACCTCGGCCTCCCGGTACCGACGGTGACCGCCGAGGGTTCGGATGGACGACAGCTTGCCGGCCTTGGCCCAGCGCGTCACCGTCTTGGGGTCCACCCTAAAGAGGGCGGCCACCTCGGCCGGGGTCAGCAGGGTCTCGGCTTCGGTCCCTCGGGTACTCATCAGCGCCTCCTCTGGCGGGCTTCCATCTCTTGTACGCGACCAGGCGGGCACACGCATCAAGGGACTATCCAGACGTCGAATTGTCGACCTAGGCATCTCCTGGCGCCATAGTCCCGATTGACTATTCCGTGTGGAGTTGTTCCCACACTCGGGTCACGGGGGAACAAGACTTCCTTCCCTGCTCCCGTCATGACCTGGTTAGGCCGTGCGCCCATCATCAACGGGACGCTTCGGACCCATGACCGATGTCCGGAAACAGTCGCTCGGACGGCGCAACCACGTCCTCGCTGCTCCGAAACGGCCGCCAGCAGCTGAGCGGCCCGCCCTGGGCGCAGGCCGCCCCGTCACGGACCGTGATCCTCGGTGCGAGAACGGGGAGGACGACTAGGCTCGAGGTACGCCTCAACGGGGAGGCGTACCCGGTGACCCTGGGTGAAACCGCAAGGACAAGGAGTCACTACCGTGACGTCGTCCGCACCCGCCCTCTCTGCACGCCCCGGTGAGGCGCCGAGAGCCTCCGCACCGCGGGGCCCGTCCGCAGAGCTCGTCTTCGAGCAGGACACCGGCCATGAGCAGGTGGTGTTCTGCCACGACCGCGCAACCGGGCTGCGCGCGATCATCGCCATCTACTCGACCGCGCTCGGTCCCGCGCTCGGCGGCACGCGCTTCTACCCGTACGCCACGGAGTCTGCGGCGCTCGCCGACGTCCTCGCCCTCTCCAAGGGGATGGCCTACAAGAACGCCCTCGCGGGACTCGACCTCGGGGGCGGCAAGGCGGTCATCATCGGCGACCCCCGCACCGACAAGACGGAGGCGCTCCTTCGCGCCTACGGCCGCTTCGTGCAGTCGCTCGGTGGCCGCTACTACACGGCGTGCGACGTGGGCACCGTCGTCCGTGACATGGACGTCGTCGCCCGCGAGTGCGACTACGTCACCGGCCGCAGCGAGGCGGACGGCGGGGCGGGCGACTCGTCCGTGCTCACCGCGTACGGCGTCTACCAGGGGATGCGCGCCGCGGCCCAGTACGTCTGGGGCTCGGCCGACCTGGCGGGCCGACGCGTGGGCATCTCGGGCGTCGGCAAGGTCGGACGCCGGCTGCTCGCCAACGTGCTGTCGGACGGCGCTTCCGCAGTCGTCACGGACGTCAGCGACGCCGCGCTGGCCGCTGTGCGCGAGCAGCATCCCGACATCGACGTGGTCGCGGACCACAAGGCCCTGGTAGGGCAGGACCTCGACATCTACGCGCCCTGCGCGCTCGGGGGCGCGCTGGACGACGAGGTCGCGCGGACGCTCTCGGCGACGATCGTCTGCGGTGCGGCGAACAACCAGCTGGCGGACGACGGCGTGGCCAAGCTGCTCGTCGAGCAGGGCATCACCTACTGCCCGGACTACCTGGTCAACTCCGGTGGCGTGATCCAGGTCGCCGACGAGCTGCGCGGCTTCTCGTTCGAGCGGGCCAAGCAGCGGGCCGAGGGCATCTTCGACGCCACCCTGTCGGTCCTCGCAGCCGCGCAGCGCGAGCACATCACGCCCGCTGAGGCGGCGGACCGGCTCGCCGAGCGCCGGATGGCGGAGGTCGGGTCCCTCGGCCGCATCTGGCTACCCCCTCGCTCGTCCGGAAGGCGCGTCTGAGCCCGCCCGCAGCGCCGCCGACGGTGTCCGTCCGACCAGCTGAAGGGGTCCGTCCGACCGGCTGAGGAGACTCCGACCGGTGTGCCGGAACACGGCGTGAGGTTGTACCGTTGGAGACACGGAGAGAAGACAGGTTCCGGGGCCGCCTCCGTAGGCCTGCCCCGACATGACGATGAGGGGGTCGACGCCATGGGGCGCGGCCGTCAGAAGGCAAAGCAGACAAAGGTCGCTCGGGAGCTGAAGTACTACAGCCCTGCTACCGACTATGCGTCTCTCGAGCGTGAGCTCGCCAGCACGCCGACCCGTACCCGCCCGGCCTGGGACGAGGAGCCGGAGCGCGACGAGGACGACGACTACGGGAGCTGGACGGGCGAGAGCCGCTGAGCACAGGCCCTTCCGCCGTGGTCGCGCAGCCGTGACCACGGCGGAATGGTGTCAGGCGAGCTTCAGCTCGCCGACCAGCTCCACGCTTCCCCCGGCCATCCCCTTGGCCCGCTGGGTCCCTCTCCCGGCTGCCAGGTCGCCCGACCGGACCTTCCCCATCACCCAGGCCGGCAGGCCGGCGGAGGTGAGCGCCGACAGCGTCGCGTCGACGCCGGGAGAAGCCACCACGGCGACCATGCCGACGCCCATGTTCAGCGTGCGCTCGAGGTCGTCGGGGGGCACGTTCCCCAGCCGGGCCACGAGGCCGAACACCGGCGGCACGACCCAGGACGACCTGTCCACGACCGCGTGCAGCCCGCCCGGCAGGACCCTGGCCAGGTTGGCGGCGAGCCCGCCCCCCGTGACGTGCGTGAAGGCGTGGACGCCGCAGGCCGGGTCCGCGGCGAGCGCCAGGCACGGGCGCGCGTAGAGGCGGGTCGGCTCCAGAAGCTCGTCCCCGAGTGTCCGTCCCAGCTCCGGCACCGCGCTGTCGAGGGTGAGGCCTGCCTCCGCGACCACCCGGCGGACGAGCGAGTAACCGTTCGAGTGCAGCCCGGACGACGCCATCGCGACGAGGACGTCGCCCGTGCGGACGCGCTCCGGCCCCAGCAGGTCGTCGGCCTCGACGACTCCGGTGGCGGCGCCGGCCACGTCGTACTCGTCCGGCCCCAGCAGGCCGGGGTGCTCGGCCGTCTCCCCGCCGACCAGCGCGACCCCCACCTCCCGGCACGCGGCGGCTATCCCCCCGACCAGCGCTGCGATCCGCTCCGGGACGACGCGTCCGCAGGCGATGTAGTCGGTCATGAACAGCGGGGTCGCGCCGGTGACGACGATGTCGTCCACCACCATGCCGACCAGGTCGAAGCCGATCGTGTCGTGCCGGTCGAGCGCCGGCGCGACGGCGACCTTGGTGCCGACGCCGTCCGTGCTCGTGGCGAGCAGGGGCCGCCGGTACCGGGTGAGGGCGGTGGCGTCGAAGAGCCCGGCGAAGCCACCGATCCCGCCCAGGACCTCCCTGCCGTGCGTTGCGGCGACGGCGGACCTCATCAGCTCCACCGCGCGGTCCCCGGCCTCGACGTCCACACCGGCGTCCGCGTACGTGAGCCGGGCGCGCTCGTCCCCGAGCCCTGCGGCGGAGTCGTCGATCGACACCTGCGGCAGGCTACCGAGCCGGGCCGGACGCCTCATCCCGCTGTCGGTCCAGCGGGGCTCGTCAGCCCTTGCCGCGGCGCCTCCCGAGGCGGCGGCCGTGCCCCGACCCCGGTCGGGGAGGCAGCGGCGGCGGCACGCGCGACGGTCTCGTCGAGGTGTCCGGCGGCGTCGCGGCGGGATCCTCCTCCAGCGCCTCGACCACCATCCGGACCGCGGTGTCGAGCTGCGGGTCCGTGCCCTCGGCCCAGTCCTGCGGGGCGATGTCGACGTCGACGTCCGGGTCGACGCCGTAGTTCTCGACCCCCCAGCCGTACCCCTCGAACCAGCACGCGTAGCGCGGCTGGGTGACGGCCGTCCCGTCGACGAGCGAGTACCTCATGTCGATGCCGACCACGCCGCCCCAGGTGCGCTTGCCGACGACGGGCCCGAGGCCGAGCGCCTTGATCACCGCCGTCACGATGTCGCCGTCCGAACCGGCGTTCTCGTCCGTGACGCAGACGAGGGGACCCCGCCGCGCGTCCGTGGGGTAGGTGAACGGCCGGAAGCCGCGGCCGAGCTGCCAGCCGACAAGCCGGCGGCGGAGCTTCTCGATCACCAGCTCGGACGTGTGCCCGCCGTTGTTGTCGCGGACGTCGACGACGAGCCCGTCCCGGGCCAGCTCGGTGTGCAGGTCCCGGTGCAGCTGCGCCCAGCCGTTCGCCACCATGTCCGGCACGTGCAGGTACCCGACCCGACCGCCCGTGGCCTCGTGCACGGCGGCCCGCCGGCCCGCCACCCAGTTCTGGTAGCGCAGAGGCATCTCGTCGGCGAGCGGGACGACCGCGACGCGGCGTGGTGCGTCGTCCGTGCCCCCGAGCAGGAGCTCGACCGGTGTGTCGGCGGTCCCGACGAGCAGCGGACCGGGCCCCCTCACCGGGTCGACGGCCCGGCCACCCACGGCCAGCAGCGCCTCGCCCGCGCGGGCGGCCACGCCCGGTGCCGACAGCGGCGAGCGCGCCTGACCCGCCGAGCTCTCCCCAGGAAGCACCCGCTCGATGCTCCACCGGCCCTCGCCGTCCACGCTCAGGTCGGCCCCGAGCTTGCCGAGCCGGCGGGCCCTGTCGACCGGCCGCTCGGGCGGGATCTCGTAGGCGTGGGAGGTGCCGAGCTCGCCGTGCACCTCCCAGATCACGTCCGACAGGTCGTCGCGGCTACCGATCCGGTCGAGCAGGGGCCGGTACCGGTCCAGCACGGCGTCCCAGTCGATTCCGGCCATGTCCGCGACCCAGAAGTGGTCGCGCATCAGGCGGCCGTTCTCGTCGTACATCTGGCGCCACTCGGCGGCGGGCACCACGGTCACGTTGACGCGGCCCAGGTCGACGTCGACCCGCGCGTCCGGGTCCTGCTCGTCCTCCCCTACGGGCCTGTCGGCAGGCAGCACCTCGAGCTTGTCGCCCTTGCGGGCGACGACGCGCCGGCCGTCCCCGCTGACGACCGCGTCCTCGACGTCCTCGGCCAGGACGACGCACTTGCCGTGCGCGAAGTCGATCCGCTCCAGCGCGGGGCGCGGCGGCTCGGCGCCGGGCTTGGCGAGGTCCTCCCCGAGCTCGCCGCGCACCGGCTCGTGCAGCCACACCAGGCCGTCCGCCACTGCCTGGAGGCGGGAGTAGCGCGAGGCGGGGACGGGGACCGGGACGACGCGGTCCTCGAGACCCTCGGCGTCCACCTCGACGGTCTTCACGGGCGGGCGGCTCTGCTTGCCGGCCTCCGCCGTGGACGATGCCTGCTCGTCCTTGCGCGCCTCGGCCGGCTCGTGCGAGGCCGGGTGCCCCTCGACCTGCGGCGCGAACGGGGACGCCGTGCTCGCCCGGAGCGGCAGCAGGTACGGGCGGGTGCCCGCGGGGAAGGACAGGTCGAACACGAGCGTGTCGTAGACGGGGTCGAAGGTGCGGCGGGACAGGAACGCGAGGTGGAGCCCGTCGGCGGTGAAGACGGGGTCGGTGTCCGTGAACCGCATCGGCGTCGCCTCGAGGACGGTCGCGTCCTCCACGCGTGCCAGCCGGATCTGGCTGAGCGGCTCCGGGCCGGGGTGCGTCCAAGCGACCCACGCGGAGTCTGGCGAGTAGGCGAGGTCGCGCACCGCGTCGTTGTCGGTCCGGGCGACCTCCCGGACCGCGCCGCTGGCGACGTCGACGACGAGGAGGCGACCGTCGTGGGACGCGACGGCGACCGTGGTTCCGTCCGGCGCGGCGGCCAGGTCGAGCACGCGGCCGAGCTGCCCGGCGGCCAGCCTACGCCGCCGTCCCTCGCCCTCGGACGACAGGCTGATGCCGGGATCGGAGACGCCGTGCACGGACACGACCTCGAGGGCGTCGTCCTCCTCGGCGTCGGTGACGAACACGACGGCGGGCGTGTCCGTGGACCGCCCGAGCACCCTGGGGAGGCGGGTGCGCACCCCCGGCGACGCCTCGACGGCCCGCACCGGCCCGTCGCGGTGGGTCACCCACTGCACGGTCCCCCGCACCTCGACGGCGCTCGCCCTCGCGGTCTCGTCGGGGACGACGTCCCCCAGGTACCGGGGGACGTCCACCGGGACCGGGATGGTCGTCCTCGCCGGCCCGCCGGTCTGCACCTCGAGCAGCCGGGGCTGCGAGTCGGGCGCGAGGTCGTCGAGGACCCACAGGTCGCCCCCGGCCATGTACGCGACCCGGCTGCCGTCGGTCGTGGCCTGGCGCGCGTAGAAGTCGACGTGGTCGGTGTGCCGGCGAAGGTCCGACCCGTCCGGCAGGCAGGAGTAGACGTTGCCGTGCCCCTCGTGGTCGGAGAGGAAGGCGACGCGGCCGTCGACGAACATGGGCGCGACGACCTGGCCGTCGAGGTCCGCCAGGAAGCGGCGGAAGGTGCCGGAGCCGTCGCGGTCCAGCCAGAGCCGGCCCGCCGTCCCGCCGCGGTACCGCTTCCACCACGCGTAGTCGCGCCGGGCGGCTCCGTTGCCGAGGACGACGGCGCCGCCCGGGCCGTGAGCCAGGGCGCTGATCGGTCCGTAGCGCAGCCGTTCCGCGGGCCCGCCCTCCGGCGGCAGCGCACGGCCCCACGTCCGGCTGCGGAAGGGCTCGTCCTTGGCCGAGGCGGCGGCGATGCGGCCGTCCGGGAGCCAGCCGAGCACGCGGGCGAACGGGTCCCCCCACCAGGTGACGCGGCGCGAGACGCCGCCGGCGACCGGCACGACGTAGACCTCCGGCGCGCCGTCGCGGCGGCCGAGGTAGGCCAGCTGCTCGCCGTCCGGGCTGATCCGCGCGTCCGCGACCGGAGCGTTGTCCGAGGTGAGGCGCCACGCCCTGCCACCCTCCGCCGGTGCCAGCCAGACGTCGTCCTCGGCGACGAACGTGAGCTGGCCGCCCGAGAGCGAGGGGAACCGGGCGTACGGGCGCTGCGGCATGCGCGCAACAGTAACCGCGGGCACCGACAGCGGTGCCCGTCCCTTCTGGAGCTGCGTCCGCCTGCGGATGCGGGCGCGCCGGTTGTGTCCCGGAGTCAGGCGAAGCGTCCCACCGCACCGAGCAGGCTGCCGACGTAGCCGCCCCCGAACAGCACCACGTGCACGAGCAGAGGGTGCAGCTGGTGCAGGGGCACGCGCTCCCGCCACCCGGCGGCCAGGGGGGCCGCCTCGTCGTACGCGGCGAGCACGGTGTCCAGGCGGGGCAGCCCGAAGAGGGCGAGCATCGCGAGGTCGGTCTCACGGTGGCCGCCGTGCGCCGCCGGGTCGACGAGGACGACGCCGGACGGCGTCCACAGGACGTTGCCCGACCAGAGGTCGCCGTGGATCCGGCTGGGCGCCTCGTCGTCCGCGCCGAGCTCGCCGGCCGCGATCCGGTCGACGAGCCTGTCCACGCGGTCGGCCTGCGCGCCGTCCAGCGTGCCGTCGTCCCGCGCCCTGCCCAGGAACGGCTCGAGCCGGTACCGGGCGTAGAACTCGCCGAAGCTGCCCGGAGGCCCGCCGAGGGCGTGCGGCAGCGGCAGGGGGCCGATGAAGCCGTCTGCGGCCCACCCGTCCGGAGGGGCGCCGAACCAGGGTGCGCCCGCCGCGTGGGTCACGGCGAGCCGTCGACCGAGGTCCTCCGCCGCCGTCCTCGTCGGTGCGACCTGGTCGAGACGAGCGAGGGTGATGCTGGACGCGCCGACGTCCCGGACGGGCACGACCGAGACGCCGTCCGGCACCTCCGCCAGCCAGCGCAGGCCGGCCGCCTCGACCTCGTAGAACCCGGGAGGCGCCGAGGGGTCGGCCTTGACGTAGGGCACGCTCATCACGGGCACGCTAGCCGCGGTGGCGTGCGCGGAGCGGGCGGTCCACACTCGCGGACGTGTTCGCGCGCGCAGAGACCGGCGGGACCGGCAACCGCGGCCGGCGGGGAGTGTCGAAGGAGGTCCGGCGGTGACCGTCTCGTTCGGTGCGGTCGTCCCCGCGGGGCGCTCCGGCCGGGACTGGGCGGACGTCGTCCGGCGGCTCGAGCAGCAGGGCTACGACGCCGTGCTGGTGCCCGACACGCTGTGGACGCCATCCCCCTTCCCGGCGCTGGCCGCCGCGGCCGCCGTCACGAGCCGGCTGCACGTCGTCTCGTGGGTGCTCGCTGCCCCGACGAGGACGCCGCCGGCCGTCGTGCGGGAGGCCTCCGCGCTGCAGGTGCTCTCCGACGGCCGCTTCGAGCTGGGGATCGGCGCCGGCCGCCCGGACGCCGAGGCCGAGACGGTGCGGCTCGGCGGTCGCTGGGGGACGCCGGGCGAGCGCGTCGCGGCGGTCGAGCGCGTGCTGAAAGCGGTGCGCGAGGAGGTGACGCCGGTCCCGCCGATCGTGGTCGCCGCCGCCGGGCCACGGCTGCTCGGCGTCGTGGGACGGCTCGCGGACCGGGTGGCGCTCGCCCTCCAGCCGCAGAGCGGCGCCGACGACCTGGAGGCAGCGGTCCGGCGGGTCAGCGCCGCGGCCGAGGGACGACGCCTCGACCTCACCCTGCAGCTCGTCGCCGCCGGCGGTCGGTCCGTCCCGTGGCTGGCGGAGCGTGGCCTGACGGCGCAGGCGCTGGCCGATGCCGGGGCGGTCGCGATGCTGACCGGAGACGCCGGGGAGATGGCCGAGCAGGTGGTGTCCCTGGGCGAGCGGTACGGGATCACGCACCTCGCGGTGCCGGGTGACCTGGCGGACGTCGTCGCTCCGGTCGCCGCCCGGCTGCGGGGCTGAGGAAGACGGCCGGGCCGTCAGGGTCAGTGCCGGGCGAGGGCGTCCACGGCGCCGCCCGAGACCCCGGTCGAGACTCCGTCCGCGTCTCGGGGGTCCCGGAGGTCGAGCTCCTGCTGAGCCATCCCCGTGCTCGCAAGCGCCCGCGCGGGCAGGCCGATCGGGTACGACCCCGTGAAGCAGGCCGTGCAGAGCCGGTTCGCGGGCTGGCCGGTGGCCGCGACCATCGACTCCAAGGAGATGTAGCCGAGCGAGTCGGCGCCGATGGCGGCCTGCACCTCGTCGACCCCGAGGCCGCTGGCGATCAGCTCGGCGCGGCTGGCGAAGTCGATGCCGTAGAAGCACGGCCAGGTCACCGGTGGCGAGGAGATCCGCACGTGCACCTCGGCGGCCCCGGCCTCGCGGAGCATGCGGACGAGGGCCCGCTGCGTGTTGCCCCGCACGATCGAGTCGTCGATGACGACGAGCCGCTTGCCGCGGATCACCTCGCGCAGGGGATTGAGCTTGAGCCGGATGCCGAGCTGCCGGATCGTCTGGCTGGGCTGGATGAACGTGCGCCCCACGTACGAGTTCTTGACCAGCCCCTGCCCGTACGGGATGCCCGACGCCTCGGCGTAGCCGATGGCGGCCGGGGTGCCCGACTCGGGCGTGGGGATCACGAGGTCGGCCTCGACGGGGTGCTCGGCCGCGAGGCGTCGTCCCATCTCGACCCGCGCCTCGTGGACGACGCGGCCACCGATCGTCGTGTCGGGCCGCGCCAGGTACACGTACTCGAAGACGCAGCCGGTTGGAGTGGCAGGTGCGAACCGACGCGAACGCAGCCCCTCGCCGTCCACGGCGATCATCTCGCCCGGCTCGACCTCGCGGACCATGCTCGCGCCGACGATGTCGAGGGCCGCCGTCTCGCTCGCGACGACCCAGCCCCGCTCGAGCCGGCCGAGCACGAGCGGACGGACGCCGTGGGGGTCCCGCGCGGCGTAGAGGGTCTGCTCGTCCATGAACCCGAGGCTGAACGCACCGCGCAGCAGCGGGAGGACCTCGCCGGCCGTCGACTCCAGGGTGCGGTCGGGGTCGCCGGCGAACAGCGCGGTCACCAGGGCGGTGTCGGTGGTGTTGCCCCTGGCGAGCTCACCCCGCGCCAGCTCGGCGGCGCCGCCGGCCGCGGCGCGCTGCTCGACGAGGCGGCGCAGCTCACCGGAGTTGATGAGGTTGCCGTTGTGGGCGAGGGCGACGGTGCCGGCCGCCGTCGCGCCGAGGGTGGGCTGGGCGTTCTCCCACACGCTGGCTCCGGTCGTGGAGTAGCGGGTGTGCCCGATCGCCAGGTGGCCGTGCAGCGAGCTGAGCGATGCCTCGTCGAAGACCTGCGAGACCAGGCCCATGTCCTTGTAGACGAGGATCTGCCGGCCGTTGCTCGCGGCGATGCCGGCGGACTCCTGGCCGCGGTGCTGCAGGGCGTAGAGGCCGAAGTACGTCAGCTTGGCGACGTCCTCCCCCGGCGCCCAGACGCCGAACACACCGCAGGCGTCCTGCGGTCCCTTCTCGTCGGGCAGCAGGTCGTGCGTCAGGCGTCCGTCACCACGTGGCACAGTCCTATGGTCCCATAGCGGACGAAGTGGGCCGGGTCACAGCGCGGCCGCTACCCCGAGCGCTTGTCCGCCAGGACTGCGAGCCCTCCGCCCACCATGGCGCCGACCAGGCCGAGCCCGACGGCCAGAGGGAGCAGGACCCAGCTCGAGCCGGTCCCGACGAGTGTGAGCACGAAGGCGAGCAGCAGCCCGACGAAGACGCCCGTGCCGATGAAACGGCTGAAGCGTGGTGCCCTGCGGTAGCGGACCTCGATCACCCGCGGCTTCGCGTGGCCGGCGTCGGTCGAGGGGGGCGTGCTCTCGGGCCTCTCGTCGGTCACGACCCGACGGTACCCGGGACGGGGCCGAGCTCAGGCAGGGGCAGCCACGCGGACAGGTCGGCGCGCTCACCGCTCGCATGAACTCGGCCCTGCCGGACGGCGTCCGCCCAACGGGTGCGCCCGGTCGCGAGCGCGAGCCAGGTATCGGCGTCGGTCTCGACGACGTTGGGCGGCGTGCCGCGAGTGTGCCGGGGACCGCTCCCGCACTGGACGGCGCCGAACGGCGGCACCCGGACCTCCACGGAGCTGCCCGGCGCCCCCGCGGCCAGGGTCTCGAGGCTGAAGCGGACGGCGGTGGCGAGCGCCGAGGACCGTGGCGCGGCTGCGTCGTCCAGCCAGGCCCTCACCGCCTGCATGCCTTCGGCAGGGTCGGTGCGACGGCGTGGAGGCACGGTGGGCATGGTGCCAGGCCCCGCGTGCTCACCGAGTGCAGCGTTGCTCACTCAGTGCACGGCCTGAGTCAGCCAGACCGAGCATCCGGTGAGTACGCGAAGCGGGCAGTGACCCCCGCGAGACTCGGCCTCGCGAGCTCAGCACGGATGCGGTCGCCCCACTGTCGAGGCCGGGCGAGGTCCTTCGTGCCCCACCGGACGACGCGCAGCCCCAGCTGTGTGAGCGCCTCCTCACGCCGCTTCTCCCTCACCAGGGCCAGGCGTGCCTCTTCCACCGGCATGTCTCCGCCGACGCCGTACTTGACGAGTCCGTCGACCTCACCGACGACGCGGCGGTCCCAGAGGGCGTCCACCCTTGCCACGAAATCCCCGTTCTCGTCGCGAATGGTGACCTGGGGCTCCGGGAGCGGCACGCCCAGCTCGTCAAGGAGGACGTACGACCACGACTCGGCATAGCTCTCGCGGCGGGCATCGACCAGTGGGAGGCGGCGGGCAGCGCGGGCGGCGTACGGCCAGGTGGCGCAGCGGTCCAGGATTCTCTGGACGACCGGGCCGAGATCCGGGTCACCGTGGAGCGCGGCATCGGCGATCGCCACGGCGTCCACCGTGTCGAGGTGGCGGAGGCAGTCTGCGACGGTGCGTGCAACCGAGGTCGTCGGCTCTTCGCGCACCGTCCAACGTTCCTGGTCCGGGACAGACGCCGACTCCACGACGAGGTCGCACAGGTACCGGGTCGGACGATCCGGCTCTGTGGTGAGCCACGCCCGCTCCCTGCCACGGGGCATCGGCAGGTGGTGCAGCACGGCCGCGCTGGCGTGGCTGATCACGTGGGGACCGGCCACCACCTTCAGCGCGGCCAACGACAAGAGGCGGTAGCGCTCGTGCCGGTCCGCGGCGTCCCAGGTCGCCGCCAGGCAGAAGGCGCCGCGGCGGAGCACACGCCATGTCCCTGACCCGACCCGGCGCTGCACCTGCCCGCGGGTGATGCCTTTGGCGGCCGCATCGCTGCGCGTGAACACCGCAGGAAGCTGGGGGTCAGGTCGACTCACGGCCAGGAGAGTCGCTGCAAGCATCTGCTCGTCGGTCCGGTAGGCGGGTCGTCATGTGGACGACGACGAGCAGTACCGGGGCTGTGGACGGGACGTCTCGCAAGCGGAGAGCCGGCGTCGTGCTCGCTGGATGCAGCGCCGGGAGCGGGTCAGCCGGTCATCCGGTGAGTAATGCTGCACTCGGTGAGCACAGGGGGTGCGGTCAGCCGAAGGTTCTGGCCAGCAGGGGCTCCCAGGCCTCCCGCAGCTCGGTCAGCGGGATCGAGAACAGGCCCTGGACGTCGAGTGCCGCCTCGTCGTCCCCGCCGGCGTCGACCACGCCGATCCGGGCATGGGGGTACCTCCGGGCCGTGCACATGTCGGTGAACCGGACCTCCTCGCTCCGCGGCACCGACACCACCGCCCGGGCGACGGACTCGGAGAACAGCGCCACGAACGGGGAGATGCCGTCGCGCTCGCACACCTCGTCCAGCCAGACCCGTGCGCCGACGCCGTACCGAAGGCAGGACTCGACCAGCGCCTGCGCCAGCCCGCCGTCCGACAGGTCGTGCGCAGCGTCTACGAGCCCGTCCCGCGAGGCGTTGACGAGCAGCTGACCCAGCAGCCTCTCGGCGGCGAGCTCGACGCGCGGGGGCCGGCCGCCGAGGTGCCCGTGCACCACCCACGCCCACTCCGAGCCGGACAGCTCCTCCCGCGTCGTCCCGAGCAGGTAGATCGCCTGCCCCGGCGAGCGCCAGCCGGACGGCGTCCGGCGCGCCACGTCGTCCATCACGCCGAGGACGCCGACCACGGGCGTGGGGTGGATCGCCGCGTCCCCGGTCTGGTTGTACAGGCTGACGTTGCCGCCGGTGACCGGTGTCCCGAGCTCCTTGCAGCCGTCCGCGAGGCCCTTCACCGCCTCGGCGAGCTGCCACATCACGCCCGAATCCTCGGGCGACCCGAAGTTCAGGCAGTCCGTGACGGCGAGCGGGGTCGCACCCGCCGTCGCGACGTTGCGGTACGCCTCCGACAACGCGAGCTGTGCACCGGCGTACGGGTCGAGCTTGGCGAAGCGCCCGTTGCAGTCCGTGGCGATCGCCACCCCCAGCCCGGTCTCCTCGTCGACGCGGACGACGCCGGCGCCGTCCGGCATCGCGAGAGCGGTGTTCCCCATCACGTAGCGGTCGTACTGGGCGGTGACCCACTCCTTGCTCGCCAGGTTCGGCGACGCGGCCATAGTGAGCACCGTCGCGCGCAGGTCCTGCCCGGACGACGGCCGCGGCAGCAACTCTGCCCCGTTCTGCTGCAATGCATCGAGATACTCGGGACGCTGGATCGGACGCTCGTACACCGGCCCCTCGTGGGCGACGGTCCGCGGCGGGACGTCGACGACGACGTCGCCGTGCCAGGTGATCTGCAGCCGACCTGTTGCCGTCACCTCTCCGACCACCGCAGCCTCGACGTCCCACTTGCGCGTGATCGCCAGAAAGGCGTCGAGGGCGTCGGGCCGGACGACGGCCATCATCCGCTCCTGCGACTCCGACATCAGGATCTCCTCGGGCCGCAGGCTGCTGTCCCGCAACGGAACGGCGTCGAGGCGGACGGACATCCCGCCGTCCCCCGCCGACGCCAGCTCCGAGGTCGCGCACGACAGGCCCGCCCCGCCGAGGTCCTGGATCCCTTCCACGACACCGGCGCTGAACAGCTCGAGGCAGCACTCGATGAGCACCTTCTCGGCGAAGGGGTCCCCGACCTGGACGGCGGGACGACGGCTCGGTCCGCTGTCCTCGAACGTCTCGCTGGCGAGCACGGAGACGCCGCCGATGCCGTCGCCGCCCGTGCGGGCGCCGAAGAGGACGACGAGGTTCCCTTCGCCGGATGCGTTCGCGAGATGCAGGTCCTCGTGGCGCAGCGCCCCCACGCACAGCGCGTTGACGAGCGGGTTGCCCTGGTAGCACGGGTCGAAGACCAGCTCGCCGCCGATGTTCGGCAGCCCGAGGCAGTTGCCGTACCCGCCGACACCGGCGACCACCCCGTGGACGACGCGGGCCGTGTCGGGGTGGTCGATCGCGCCGAACCGCAGCTGGTCCATCACCGCGATCGGCCGCGCTCCCATCGCGAGGATGTCGCGGACGATCCCGCCGACGCCCGTCGCCGCCCCCTGGTACGGCTCGATGTAGCTCGGGTGGTTGTGGCTCTCGACCTTGAACGTCACGGCCCAGCCCTGGCCGATGTCGA
>JBKHWX010000144.1:0-14713 GCA_046566325.1 Actinomycetes bacterium
ATCGGCGAACAGCGCTCCGCACGGGTCTCCCAACGGCTCTACGCACCCCAGGAGCGAGTGGCCGCTCTGGGAGGTCTTCGTCCGCGGCAAGCGCGGGCTGAGCCACACGCACGCGGGATCGCTGCACGCTCCCGACGCGACGATGGCGGTGCGGAACGCCCGGGACCTCTACACCCGGCGGGGTGAGGGCGTGTCCATCTGGGTGGTCCCGGCAGCGGCCATCACCGCGTCCAGCCCGGACGAGAAGGACTCCTTCTTCGACCCGGCCGGCGACAAGGTCTACCGGCACGCGAGCTTCTACGACGTGCCCGAGGACGTGGAGTACCTGTGACCCCCGTGCCCGCCGCCGACCCGCAGGACGTGCTGACGGCGGCGTCGTCCCCACCGGCACCGCGCGACCGGCAGACCGCCCTCGCGCTGTCGCGCTACTGCCTCCGGCTCGGGGACGACGCGCTGGTGCTCGCCCAGCGCCTGGGGGAGTGGCTGAGCCGCGCCCCGCAGATCGAGGAGGACCTGCCCCTCGCGAACGTCGCCCTCGACCTGCTCGGCCAGGCGCGCACGCTGCTCACGCACGCCGGCGAGCTGGAGGCGACGGCCACCGGGGGCGAGCCGCGGACCGAGGACGACCTGGCCTACTTCCGCGACGAGCGCGAGTTCCGCTGCGTGCACCTCGTCGAGCTGCCTCGCGGCGACTTCGCCGTGACCATCGCCCGGCAGCTCGTCTTCTCCACCTACCAGTGCGCCCTTTACGCCCGCCTGTCGAGCAGCGCGGACAACGTCCTGGCGGCTCTCGCGCAGAAGGCCGAGAAGGAGGTCGACTACCACCGCGACCACGCCGAGCAGTGGACCCGGCGCCTCGGCGACGGCACCGACGAGAGCCACCGCCGGATGCAGGACGGCCTGCAGACCGTGTGGCCGTACCTCCCCGAGCTGTTCGAGGACGACGACGAGGTGCGCCTGCTCGCGGACGCCGGGCTCGCCGTCCTGCCGTCGTCCTTGAGGGACGAGTGCGAGCGCCGGTGGGCCGAGGTGCTGCGGGAGGCCACGCTGGAGGTACCGCAGGTGAACCGGCGCTCCCGGGGTGGCCGCGACGGCATCCACACAGAGCACCTCGGCTACCTGCTCGCCGAGATGCAGCACATCGCCCGCTCGCACCCGGGGGCGACGTGGTGAGCGCCGTCCAGACGCAGCAGGCGTCGTCGGCCGCCGTCGGCCAGGTCCGAGCCGTGGTGGAGGCGGTCCCGGATCCCGAGGTCCCCGTGCCGACCATCGGCGACCTCGGGATCGTGCGCGACGTCCGGCCGGCGGACGACGGAGCCGTCGAGGTCGACCTGACCCCGACCTACTCGGGCTGCCCAGCGGTGGAGGCGATCACGGACGCCGTGGCACGCGCCGTCCGCGAGCATGGGCACGACGTACGCGTGCGCAAGGTCCTCTCGCCGGCCTGGACGACCGACTGGATGAGCGACGAGGGACGGCGCAAGCTGGCCCAGTTCGGGATCTCGCCGCCCGGCAAGCGGTCGGGCGGTAGCAAGGTCGCCGTCTCGCTGTCACGGACCCGCCCGACGGGGCGGCTGGAGTGCCCGCACTGCGGCTCGTGCGACACCGAGGAGCTGGCGCGGTTCGGCTCCACGGCGTGCAAGGCACTGTGGCGCTGCACCGCGTGCGGGGAGCCCTTCGACCACTTCAAGGCGATCTGAGGGCGACGTGACCACAGCCACCTACTCGTTCGGCACGCCGTCCCTGCCGGAGGTCCCGCTCGCACCCGAGGAGCCGGCCGCCCGAGCGCGCAGGGCGGGGCGAGCGGCGTTCCACGCCCTCCGTGTCGTGTCGGTGGAGCCGCTCGCGGACGAGTCGGTGACCCTGACGGTCGCCGTCCCGCCGGAGCTCGCTCAGGAGTACGCCTTCACCGCCGGGCAGCACCTGACTTTCCGCGCCGACGTCGACGGTCACGCCGTCCGGCGCTCGTACTCGATCTGTGACCCTGCCCCCCTCGCCGGCGGACCTCGGACCCTGCGTGTCGGGATCAAGCGCCTGTCGGGCGGCGCCTTCTCGAGCTGGGTGCACGACACGCTCCAGCCCGGCGAAGAGATCGACGTCATGACGCCGCAGGGCCACTTCTCGGTGGTTCCCGATCCCTCGGCGAAGCGCCGGCACGTGGCGATCGCGGCCGGTTCCGGCATCACACCGGTGCTCTCGATCGTGTCGACCCTGCTCCGTGACGAGCCCGAGAGCGAGGTGACGCTCCTCTACGGCAACCGGCGGACGTCGTCCGTGATGTTCCTCGAGGAGCTCGCCGACCTGAAGGACCGCTACCCCGACCGCCTCCAGGTGCTGCACGTGATGAGCCGCGAGGCGCAGGACGCCGACCTGCTGTGCGGGCGGCTGGAGCCCCGCCGCGTCCAGACCCTGCTCGACGCCTTCGTGGCGGACGTCACCGAGGTCGACGGCTGGTACCTGTGCGGGCCGTTCGAGATGGTCACGGGGGTGCGCGAGCTGCTCGCCCGCCGTGGGGTTGCGGCGGCGAGCGTGCACACCGAGCTGTTCTACGTCGAGGACGCGCCTCCGGTCACGCGCACGCGCGAGGAGGAGGAGCACGACGCCGGCGAGGCCGAGGTCGTCGTCAGCCTCGACGGCCGGACCAGCACGATCCGCATGCGCAGCCGGGCCCAGAACATCCTGGCCGCGACCCTCCAGGTCCGGGCCGACGCGCCCTTCTCCTGCACGAACGGCGTCTGCGGCACGTGCCGGGCGCGGCTCGTCGAGGGCGAGGTGCGGATGGACCGCAACTTCGCGCTGGAGCCGGAGGAGATCGAGCGCGGCATCGTCCTCACCTGCCAGGCGCACCCGGTGACCGACCGCGTGGTGCTGGACTACGACGCCTGAGAGGCTGCGGTCGTGCTGATCATCCTGGGGCTGAAGCGGTACGTCGAGCTGCTGGGGATGACGGTGCTCGTCTGCCCGTTCTGCGGCCAACGCGCTGCCCAGCGGGTCGAACAGTGGACGACGAAGCTCACCGTCTTCTTCCTGCCGCTGCTGCCGGTGCGGCGACGGCAGGTGATGCAGTGCGCGAGCTGCGGCGCTCAGTCGGAGCTGTCGCGTGCGGAGGCGGAGCAGGTGCTCGCGGGAACGATGTCCCGGGACGCCGGGTAGCAGGGTCGACGAAAGGCAGCCGGGCGGGCGCTGCACGCGGCCGTCGCAGGCACCTGCCGCAGGTGTGCGTCCGGCAGCCGGAGCCGCGCCATATGGCTCGGCGAATGGCCCCTGGGAAGGCCGCGGAAGGGCCATCCGGCGAGCACGGTGGCGTGGCCGTGCAGTGGATCCCGCCCTGCTAGCGTCGCCCCCGTGCGGCAGTACCTGGACTTGCTCCAGCACGTCCTCGACTCCGGTGTCGCCAAGGGTGACCGGACCGGGACGGGCACGCTGAGCGTCTTCGGGTACCAGATGCGGTTCGACCTGGCCGAGGGCTTCCCGCTCGTCACGACGAAGAAGATCCACCTGAAGTCCGTGGTCGGCGAGCTGCTGTGGTTCCTGCGCGGGTCCACGAACGTGGGCTGGCTGCGGGAGCGCGGCATCAGCATCTGGGACGAGTGGGCCGACCCGGACGGCGAGCTGGGCCCGATCTACGGCTACCAGTGGCGTTCGTGGCCGGCCCCGGACGGCCGGAGCGTCGACCAGATCGCCGCCGTCGTCGAGTCGATCAGGACCAACCCGGACTCCCGCCGCCACATCGTCAGCGCCTGGAACGTCTCCGACCTCGAGGACATGGCGCTGCCCCCGTGCCACACGCTGTTCCAGTTCTACGTCGCGCAGGGTCGGCTCTCGTGCCAGCTGTACCAGCGGTCGGCCGACGTGTTCCTCGGCGTCCCGTTCAACGTCGCGTCGTACGCCCTGCTCACGTGCATGGTGGCCCAGGTGTGCGACCTCGTCCCCGGCGACTTCGTGCACACGCTCGGCGACGTGCATCTCTACACCAACCACCTCGACCAGGCGCGCGAGCAGCTGCGCCGTCAGCCCCGGCACCTGCCGCGGCTTCGCCTCAACCCGCGGTGCCGGTCGATCGACGACTTCACGGAGACCGACATCGACGTGCTCGGGTACGACCCCCATCCCGCCATCGCCGCCCCCGTCGCGGTCTGACCCCAGGCGCGTCCTCGTGACCATCACCCTGGTCGTCGCAGCCGGCCGCAACGGCGTGATCGGCCGGGACGGCGGCCTGCCCTGGCACCTGCCCGAGGACCTCGCGCACTTCAAGCGGGTGACCATGGGCGGCACGATGATCATGGGCCGCAAGACGTACGAGGCGATCGGTCGGCCGCTGGCGGGGCGTCGCAGTGTCGTCGTGACGCGACACCGGGACTGGGCACCCGAGGGCGTGACCGTCGTCCACAGCCTGGACGACGCCCTCGCGGCGTGTGCGGGCGAGCCGGAGGTGTTCGTCGTCGGGGGCGGCGAGATCTTCCGGCAGGTGCTGGGCCGTGCCGACCGGGTCGAGCTCACAGAGGTCGACCAGGTACCCGAGGGCGACGTCACGTTCCCGCCGCTCGACCCCGCGCACTGGCGGGAGACTTCTCGGGACGAGCGCGACGGTATGGCGTTCGTGCGGTACGAGCGGGTGGACGGCGGCGGGTCACCGACGCCGACAGGGACCGGCGGCTCGGGAGACTAGGCTTACACCGTACACCTCGGGCGACGACAACGACGGGAGAAGCTGTGGGTCAGCGGTCGCCGCGCTCGAGCTCCTCGACGGGCGCCGACGCCGTCGGACCGGTGGACTACCGGGCCCTCTTCGACGTCGCCCCCAGCCCGTACCTGGTCCTGGACCCCGAGCTGCGCATCGTCACCGCGAACCGGGCGAGGCTTTCCGTCACGGGCCGTCGTCTCGACGACATCGTCGGCCGGTACGTCTTCGACGTGTTCCCCGGGCAGCCCGACCGACCCGAGGGAGGCTCTGCGGCGCCGATCCTCGCGTCCTTCCGCCGGGTGCTCGAGAGCGGCGAGCCGGACACGATGGCCGTGCAGCGCTACGACATCCCGACGGCCGAGGGTGAGGCATTCGTCGAGCGCTACTGGAGCCCCGTCAACGTCCCGGTGCTGGACGGCGAGGGCAACGTGCAGCTCATCCTGCACCGCGCCGAGGACGTCACCGAGTTCATCCTGGCGGGTCGCGCCGGAACCGCAGGCGGCGGCGCCGGAGCCCCGGAAGTGGAGGGCTGGCGCCAGCGCGTCGAGGAGGCGCAGGCCGAGCTGTACGCGCGCTCCCAGGAGCTGGTCCGGCTGAACCAGCAGCTCACCGAGTCCCGGGACCGCGAGGTCAGGACGAGCACGCGGCTCGCGGCCCTCGTCCAGGTCGCCCAGCGGCTCGCGGACGTCGAGCAGATGGAGGACCTGACCTCCGCCGTCATCGACGAGGGGCTGGCGGCGCTGGGTGTGGACGGCGGGGCGGTGGCGGTGAGGGACGACGAGCGCGGCGTCGTCCGGCTCGTGTTCGCCTCGCTGAGCGAGCGCGCGCGGCAGAAGTTCGAGCAGCTGGCCCTGGAGGGTCGGCTGCCGGCCTCGTGGGTGGCGCGCACGGGTGAGCCGCTCCTGCTCCCGGACCTCCCCTCCGGGTTCGCCTGGGCGGACGAGATGACGGACGTGTACGAGACCACGGGCCTGGAGGCATGGGCCTCGCTTCCGCTGACCGAGAGCGGCGCCATCATCGGGTCCCTGACCGTGGGGTGGAGCGAGCCGCACGAGTTCGCCTCGTCCGAGCTCGAGCTCCTCGAGGCCTTCGCCGCCCAGTGCGCTCAGGCGATCTCCCGGGTGCGCCGGCTCGCGGCGGAGCGCAAGGAGTCGGAGATCGCGCGCCAGATGGCGGAGACGCTGCAGCGCAGCCTCCTCACGGCTCCGCCCGAGCCGGACCACCTGCACGTGATGGTGTACTACGAGGCCGCGCTGGCACAGGCGAAGGTGGGTGGCGACTGGTTCGACGCCTTCCTCACCCCGGACGGCGCCACGAGCATCGTGATCGGCGACGTCACCGGCCACGACCAGAACGCCGTCGCCGCCATGGGCCAGATCCGCAACATCCTGCGGGGGGTGGCGTACACCCTCGTCGAGCCGCCCGCCGCCGTCCTGTCGGCCCTCGACCGGACCCTCCGCGGCATGAGCGTCGACGCGCTCGCGACCATGGTGCTCGCCAACATCGAGCAGACGAACGCCGACGAGGTCCGTGGCGTGCGCAGGTTCCGGTGGAGCAACGCCGGCCACCTCCCACCCCTGCTGCTGCGCCCGGGCGGGTACTGCGAGCTGCTCGAGCGGCACCCGAACCTGCTCGTCGGCCTGGACCCGCACTGCCGGCGCGACGACCACGAAGTCGACCTCCACCCCGGCGACACGGTTCTCCTCTACACCGACGGCCTGGTGGAGCGGCGCACGGAGCTGCTCAGCGCGGCTCTGCAGCGCCTGCGGTACGAGGCCGCGGAGCTCACCGACCTGCCGCTCGAGGACCTGCTGAAGGAGCTTCTCGAGCGGATGGCGCCCCCACGCGACGACGACATCGCGCTCGTCGCGGTGCGCCCGTACCCCGAAGACGAGCCGCGGCCGCCGGAGGCGGGGCCGACGAGGGTTCCGGACGAGCTGCCGTCCGTAGACGGGTAGGGACGGGCGCCAGCCGCGTCTACCCGGCGACCTCGCTCCACCCCTTCGCCCGCTCGACCGCGGCCCGCCAGCGCCGGTAGCCGGCGTCGTCCCGCTCTCCCGGCTCGAACCTACGGTCGAGGTGCCAGGCCTGCGCCAGCTCGTCGAGCGACGACCACAGGCCCGTCCCGAGCCCCGCGAGCATCGCCGCCCCCAGGCCGGTCGTCTCCAGCACGTCCGGCCGCTCCACGGGGACTCCGAGCTGGTCGGCCTGCAGCTGCATCAGGAGGTCGTTGGCCGACGCGCCGCCGTCCACTCGCAGCACCGGGACGGGCGACTCGATCGCCGCGACGACGTCCCGCACCTCGTAGGCGATGGCCTCGAGAGTCGCGCGGACGAGGTGCGCGCGCGTCGTCCCGCGTGTGACGCCGGCGATGAGGCCGCGGGCGTGAGGGTCCCACTCAGGGGCGCCGAGGCCGGTGAGCGCAGGCACGAAGACGACGCCGCCGCTGTCCGGGACCGTCCGGGCGATCGCCTCGCTCTCCGCCGCGGAGCCGATCACCTGCAGGCCGTCGCGCAGCCACTGAACCGCGGCGCCGGTGACGAAGATCGAGCCCTCCTGCGCGTAGGTCAGCTCGCCGTCGGGGGACAGCCAGGCCACGGTCGAGAGCAGGCCGGAGGATCCCTCCCCGAGGCCGGACGCCGGCACCTCGCCTCCGGCGTTGACGAGGACGAACGAGCCCGTCCCGTACGTGCACTTGCTGTCGCCGACCGAGAAGCACGCCTGGCCGAACAGGGCCGCCTGCTGGTCCCCGGCGATCCCGGCGATGGGCACGTCGAGCCCGAGGAAGGCCTTCGGGTCGCTGCGCGCGACCTCGCCCCAGCTGGGCACGACCTCCGGCAGGGCCTTGCGGGGGACCCCGAACAGGTCGCACAGCTCGTCGGACCACTGGCCGGTCCTGATGTCGAGCAGCAGGGTGCGGCTGGCGTTCGACGCGTCCGTCACGTGTCGCGCCCCGCTCGACAGCCGGGCGACGAGGTAGGAGTCGACCGTCCCGACCGCCAGGGACCCGTCCTCCACCCCGGCCCACGACCGCTGGTCGTGCTCGGCCAGCCAGGCCAGCTTGGTCGCGGTGAAGTACGGGTCGAGGCGGAGGCCGGTGAGCTCGGCGACGCGCTCCTCGTCGCCCTGCTCGCGCAGCCGCTGGCAGATGCCGGCGCTGCGCCGGTCCTGCCAGACGACGGCGCGTCGCGGGGAGGCGAGGGTGTCGCGCTCCCAGAGGACGGCGGTCTCGCGCTGGTCGGTGATGCCGACGGCGACCACCTCGACAGGGCCCTCGCCTGGCGGCCCGGCGACCTGGTCCAGCACCTCCCGGCACGCGGTCAACGTGGCCTGCCAGATCTCCTCGGGCTGGTGCTCGACCCATCCCGGCTGAGGGAAGTGCTGCGGGAACTCCGCGTAGCCCTTGCCGAGCACCCGGGCGTGGCCCGCGTCGTCCTGCCCGACGAGCAGGGCCGTGACGCCCGTCGTCCCCTCGTCGATGGCGAGGACGGCGGGGCGGCTCACCGCCCGTCCTGGCCGGTGCGCGCCAGCACGTCCCGAAACCAGCGGACGCGGGTGTCGAACTTCTTGCCTCCAGCGACCCGGTCGAGCTCGATCGCACGCAGCCGGTCGCCGTTGCCCTCGTCGTGCCCGACCAGGCCCGACTCGCGCCGCAGGGCGCACTCGACGGCGAGGTCGGTCATCGACTTGATCAGGCGCAGGTCGTCGCCGTTGGGGGCGGCGGAGCGGGAGAAGTACCCCGACTTCTGGACCATCACCTTGCCGGCGTCGATCCGCGACGAGAACTTCTTCGCGAACCACTTGCCCGGGTTGATGGTGTCGAGCTTGACGTGACCGAACGGGTCGCGCTCGACCTGCTGGCCCTCGGCCTCGAGCTCGCGCACGATCTCGGGAACCCCGGCCCCCTCCGAGAGGAAGATGTTGACGCACCCGACGTCGTCCATCACCTTGCGCAGCCGGGTGGCCTCGGCCTCGAGGTCGATCTCGATCTCCGGCGCGTACACGGCGTGGATCGACCAGCGCTCGGGGTCCAGGCCGATGCTCGGGACCCACTCCTGCCGGTCGTGCCACTGCAGGTAGTTGCGCGCCGCCGCGCCCGTGAGCCACCCGCAGTTACGGCCCATGACCTCGTGCACGATCAGCATCCGGGGGTTCGAGCCGTTCTCCGCGAGGATGTTCTGCGCGAACAGGGACGCCTGCTCGGCCGCCGTCCACGCCCCGAGGCTCTGCCGGACAGGCACGATGTCGTTGTCGATGGTCTTCGGCAGGCCGACGACGGTCAGGCCGTAGTCGTGCTCCTGCAGATAGCGGGCCAGGTCGGCGGCGGTGGTGTTCGTGTCGTCGCCGCCGATGGTGTGCAGGACGTCGATCGCGTCCTTCTCGAGCTGCTCGGCGGCCACGGCGAGGGCGTCCTGCCCCGGTTCGATCAGCCCTCGCTCCACGAGGTCGGCGTTGTTCGTCAGCTTCACCCGGCGGTTGCCGATCGGGCTGCCGCCGAACCGGTGGAGGACCGCTGCATGCGCGCGCGCCTCGTCGTCCACCACGAGGAGGTCACCCGTCAGCAGACCGTGGTAGCCGTGGCGATAGGCGACCAGCTCGACCTCCGGCGCGATCTCCGTGTAGCGCTCGACCAGGCCGCCCACCGCGGACGACAGACAGGGCGCGAAGCCGCCCGCGGTCAGCAGGGCCACCCGCTGGATAGTCATGCAGCCATCGTAGGAGCGGTGTCCGACAGCACCCTGTCGGTCCGCCGAACGGACGGCGGTCTTGCCGCCGGCGCCGTCCCCACCGGCGCCGCTGTGTCGACGGCGGCGCCGTCCCCATCGGCACCGCTGTGTCGATGGCGGCGCCGTCCCCACCGGCGCCGCGGCCTACTCTTGGACCGTGACCTCGTTCAGGAACGCCGACCTCGACGCCTGGCGCGAGCTGCCTGCGCAGCAGCAGCCCGCCTGGCCCGACCCGGCGGTCCTCGACGAGGTCTATGCCGAGCTGTCGGCGCAGCCGCCCCTCGTCTTCGCGGGCGAGGCGGACAAGCTGCGCGAGCGGATGGCCGACGCCGCTGCCGGCAAGGCCTTCCTGCTCCAGGGCGGTGACTGCGCGGAGACGTTCGCGGACGCGACCGCCGACCGCATCCGTAACCGGATCAAGACCGTCCTGCAGATGGCTGTGGTGCTCACCTACGGCGCGAGCCTGCCGGTCATCAAGCTCGGACGGATGGCGGGGCAGTTCGCCAAGCCGCGCTCCAGCGACGTCGAGACCAGAGACGGGACGACGCTGCCCGCCTATCGAGGGGATGCTGTCAACTCCTACGAGTTCAGCGAGCAGGCCCGGACGCCGGACCCGCGGCGGCTGCTCAAGGCGTACCACACGTCGTCCTCGACCCTGAACCTCATCCGCGCCTTCACCCAGGGCGGGTTCGCCGACCTGCGCCAGGTGCACGAGTGGAACCGCGGGTTCATCGGGAGCGCGGCGAACGCGCGCTACGAGGCCCTCGCTGCGGAGATCGACCGGGCCATGTCGTTCATGGCGGCGTGCGGAGCGGACTTCGACGCCCTCCGCACGGTCGAGTTCTTCTCCAGCCACGAGGCGCTGCTGCTCGACTACGAGCGCGCCCTGACGCGCATCGACTCGCGCACGGGCCTCCCGTACGACGTCAGCGCGCACTTCCTCTGGATCGGGGAGCGCACCCGGCAGCTGGACGGCGCCCACGTCGACCTCCTGTCCCGGGTCCGCAACCCGATCGGCGTCAAGCTCGGGCCGACCACCGCACCGGACGACGCGCTCGCGCTGATCGAGCGCCTCGACCCCACGCGCGAGCCGGGGCGGTTGACGTTCATCACGCGCATGGGCTCGGAAAGGATCCGCGAGGCGCTGCCCGGGCTGGTCGAGAAGGTGACGGCCTCGGGGGCGCAGGTGCTGTGGGTGTGCGACCCGATGCACGGCAACACGTTCTCGTCCCCGAGCGGCTACAAGACCCGCAGGTTCGACGACGTGATCGATGAGGTGCGCGGCTTCTTCGAGGTCCACCGGACGCTCGGCACGGTCCCCGGCGGCATCCACATCGAGCTGACGGGGGACGACGTCACGGAGATCCTGGGCGGCGTCGGCAAGATCGACGACGCAGGCCTGTCGACCCGGTGCGAGACCCTGTGCGACCCGCGGATGAACCACCAGCAGTCCCTCGAGATCGCTTTTCTCGTCGCCGACATGCTGCGGAGCCGCTGACCGATGATCGACCTTCGCTCGGACACCGTCACACGACCCACGGACGGGATGCGTGCGGCGATGGCCGAGGCGGCGGTGGGCGACGACGTCTTCGGCGAGGACCCCACGGTCAACTCGCTGGAGCAGCGCGTGGCGGAGCTGCTCGGCCACGAGGCGGGCCTGTTCACGCCCACTGGTTCGCTGGCGAACATGCTGGGGGTCCGGCTGCTCGTCGAGCCGGGCACCGAGCTGCTCTGTGACTCGACCGCCCACGTCGTGCGGGCCGAGCTCGGCGCGCACGCTGCGATCGGCGGCGTGACGACGCGGACCTGGCCGACCGGTGTGCTCGACGTCGAGACCGTGGAGGCGATGATCGTGCCGGCCGCCGGTCCCTACCTGGTGTCGACGGCCGCCGTCGCCGTCGAGAACACCCACAACTTCGGCGGCGGGTACGTGCAGCCGCTCGACGCGATGCTCGAGCTGCGGCACGTCACCGCGGACGTCGGCGTCGCTGTCCATCTGGACGGCGCTCGGCTCTGGAACGCGAGCGTCGCGACCGGCGTCAAGCCGGCCGACTACGGCGCCTGCGCGGACACGGTGTCCGTCTGCCTGTCCAAGGGGCTGGGCGCCCCGGTCGGCTCGGTGCTGGTCTCCACCGCCGACCGGATCGCTCGCGCGCGGGTCTGGCGCAAGCGGATGGGCGCGGGGATGCGGCAGGTGGGCATCCTCGCGGCGGCCGGCCACTACGCCCTCGACCACCACGTCGACCGGCTGGCCGACGACCACCGGCGAGCGAAGGTCCTGGCCGAGGCGTGTGCGGAGGGGCGACCCGGGTGCGTGGACCCGGCGGCGGTGCAGACGAACATCGTCGTGCTCACCGTGGACGACGCCGCGGGGCTCGCGGCCGCCGCCGCCGAGCGCGGTGTGGCGATCAGCGTCCTCGGCCTTCGGACGGCGCGCCTGGTCACCCACCTCGACGTCGACGACGAGGACGTCGCGCAGGCTGCGGTGGTGCTGCGTGAGCTCCTCGCGTCGTCCCGGGGCGTCGCTGCTCTATGACCCATCGCAACGTGCGGGACGGCCTGCCTCGAGTGCTGCCGCCCGGCCAGCGGCTCGCGACGTGCATGAAGGTGCAGCACTACGGACGGGTCCCGCAGTACAAGCCGGAGAGCTGGCGGTTCGAGGTGACGGGCGCGACGGCCGCCGGCCGGGACGTCTCGCTCGACCTGGACACGTTCCGCCGGTTGCCGACCGCGCAGGTGACGGCAGACCTGCACTGCGTCTCGAAGTGGAGCGTCCTCGACTGTGAGTGGGAGGGCGTGCTCGCCAGGACCCTGCTGCAGCTCGTGCCGCCCGCCTCGGACGTCACCCACGTCGTCGCGTGGGCGGAGTACGGGTACTCGAGCACGCTCCGGCTCGAGGACCTCGCCAGTCCCCGCACGCTGCTGGCGACCCGGCTGGACGGCGAGGAGCTGACGCCGGAGCACGGCTGGCCGGTGCGGCTCGTCGTCCCGCACCTCTACGGGTGGAAGGGCCCGAAGTGGCTGCGGGCCCTGGAGTACGTTCCGTTTCCCGCCCGCGGGTTCTGGGAGCAGCGCGGGTACCACGCGGTCGGCGACGCCTGGCGCGAGGAGCGGTACGCGTACCAAGAGTGAGAGGCCCGGCCTTCACGGCTCGCGTGGAGATCCAGCGGAGGACCAGACAAGAGCGTGCCGTTGCAGGGGCGGCCCCCGCCTGCTCTACTCCTTGTTGCGAACCCTTAGCAACAAGGAGTAGAGCGTGGCCACGCTCCTGTGCAGCCTGTCCCGCGAGGACAGACGGTCCCTTGCTGCCATGGGCGCCCTCATCGCCGTGCTCCACCTGGTCGGGTTCGCGGTGCTGCTCGGGCGGGTCGTACCGCGGCACTACGCCTTGGGTGGCAGCACCCCGGTCTTCTCGGTCGGGGTCGGGATCCTGGCGTACACCTTCGGGCTGCGGCACGCCTTCGACGCCGACCACAACGCCGCCGTCGACAACACCACCCGCAAGCTGCTCGGGGACCGCATCGAGAAGGGGACCGAACGACGCCCCCTGTCGGTCGGGTTCTGGTTCTCCCTCGGCCACTCGACGATCGTGTTTCTGTTGGCTCTGCTGCTCGCGGTCGGTGTCAAGGCGCTCGCCGGGCAGATCGCGAACGACAGCTCCGAGCTGCACTCGGTCACGGGCATCCTCGGCGCCTCCGTCTCGGGGCTCTTCCTGTGGCTCATCGGCCTGCTCAACCTGGCCGCCCTCGTCGGCATCGTCGGCGTCTTCCGCAGGATGCGGCACGGGGACTACGACGAGGCCGAGCTGGAACGACAGGTCAACAAGCGCGGCTTCATGAACCGCTTCCTCGGCGGGCTGACCAGGTCCGTGACCAAGCCGTGGCACATCTACCCGATCGGCGTCCTGTTCGGCCTGGGCTTCGACACCGCGACCGAGGTCGGCCTGCTGGTGCTGGCGGGCGGCGCCGCCGCGTTCGACCTGCCCTTCTACGCGATCCTCGTCCTGCCCGTCCTTTTCGCCGCGAGCATGTGTCTGATGGACACCGTCGACGGCGTCCTGATGAACGGCGCCTACGGCTGGGCCTTCATGCGACCTGTCCGCAAGGTCTTCTACAACCTGACGATCACCGCGATCTCGGTGGCCGTCGCTCTCATCATCGGCACGATCGAGCTCGTCGGCGTGCTGGCGCACGAGTCGCACATCGACAGCGGGCCCATCGCCGCCATCGCCAACATCCCCCTCGACTTCGCCGGCTACGGCATCGTCGCGCTCTTCGTCCTGTCCTGGGTCACCGCCGTGACCGTCTGGCGCTACGGCCGGATCGAGGAGCGCTGGACCGCCCACCTGGGCGCCCGTCCGGACCAGCCGGCCGCCTGACCGAGGGTCTGGACGACGTCACCCACCCTGTGGCGGTGCTGCGCAAGGCGTTGCGGCGTCAGCGGCGGCTGGGGTCGGACGCACATCGGTGGGAAGATCAACTGGAGGCATGTGCCGGAGGCTCTCTGCTCCAGGGAGCCGCTGCACCCAGGACCGCCCCGAAGCACCGCTTGGCAGGAGGGGAGTGAGTGAGATGAGCACCCTGTTCGTGGAGAACACCCCGGAGGTGCAGGAGTGGCTCGCCCGGCGTCACGAGCGGGGGCTGGACAAGAAGGACGAGGTCTGGGAGGGCGTCTACCACGTGGCACCCGTGGAGCACGCACGCAACGGGATGACCGCGATGCAGCTGGTCCTCTTCCTTCAGCACGCCGCAGCATCCGCAGGCCTCACCCCCACGGGCCCGTTCAACCTGGGGGAGGAGCGCGACCACCGCGTCCCGGGTATCGGGTTCCACCGCGATGCCACCCCGCGCCAGTACATGCCGACCGCAGCCCTGGTGGTCGAGGTGCTGTCGCCTGGCGACGAGACCTTCGCGAAGCTCGGCTTCTACGCAGCACACGGCGTGGAGGAGGTGTGGGTCGTCGACCCGCTCGCGAGGAGTGTGCGCATCTGGCAGCTGCGGCACGGGGCGCTCACCGAGACCGGTGCGAGCGCACTGCTGAGCCTCACCGCCCGTTCCGTCGCGCAGTCGTTGCAGTGGCCGGAGGAGGAGTCTTGACGGAAGGACGAGTGCGCGCCTCTCTGCCTTCGTCCACGGATCGCCCGCGCTAGCCCGACGACACGTCGCCGCCGAGCCCCAGCTCACGGCTCGTGGTGCAGCACCTCGGACGGAGGGTCGTCGGCGGCCAGGGTCGGCGCCCGTGCCTCTGCGTGCTTGCGCAGCCGCGGTGCCAGCTCCACGAGGTACATCGCCGCCAGCACGAG
>JBKHWX010000145.1:0-5553 GCA_046566325.1 Actinomycetes bacterium
CGTCGCGCACGACCTTGACGCAGAGAACCTGCGACTGCTGCACGCGGGCCGGCTGTCCGCCGTCCTGCACCACGACCTGCGCCAGGACCTGCGGCACGCGTGCCTGGCGATCCTGCAGGCGCACCGGGCCCTGCCCGGTGCACCGGAGTCCCGCCACTCGGCGGTCCAGGTCGTCACCCCGTACAACCTGCCGCCCGGCCTGTTGCCGCAGGGCTGACCGGCTGCCGGGAGTGCGAGGTGCTGGACGTCGTCGGAGTGTCAGCCGCGCCAGCGGTACTCGACCGCGGGCCGGCCCGCGCCGCCGTACCGCTGCCCACGGTCCGCGACGCCGCTGTCGGCGAGGTGCTCGAGGTACCTGCGGGCCGTCACGCGGGAGGTCCCGACGGCCCGACCGACCTCGGTCGCGGAGAGAGCGCGCCCGGGACTGTCCCGCAGCGCGTCGACCACCGCGCTCAGCGTCTCCTGCGTCATCCCCTTTGCCAGAGGCGCGTTCGGTGACCCGCGCAGCGCGGCCAGCGCGCGGTCGACGTCGGCCTGCCCGGCCGCGACGGCCGCCGAGCCGACCTGCTCGCGGTACTCGGCGTAGCGCTCGAGCTTGTCGCGCAGCGCCGCGAACGCGAAGGGCTTGAGCAGGTACTGCGCGATACCCAGCGAGACGGCCGACCGGACGACGCCGAGGTCGCGCGCCGAGGTCACGGCGATGACGTCGGTGGCGTCGCCCGCGGCGCGCATCGCCCGGACGACGTCCAGACCGTGCCGGTCGGGAAGGTTCATGTCGAGGAGCACGAGGTCGACCTGCCGGTCGGAGGCCCGCAGCACCCGGAGGGCCTCGGCACCCGACCCCGCCACCCCGGCGACGGCGAAGCCGGGCACCCGCTCGACGTACATCCGGTGAGCCTCGGCGGCGATGGGCTCGTCCTCGACCACGAGCACCCGGATCATCGGTGGACCCTCGCGCGGAGCGGGAGCCGGATCTCGAAGACCGCCCCGCCCTCCCGGCCCCCCGACACCGCGATCGAGCCGCCGAGTCGCTGGACGGTCTGGCCCACAAGCGCCAGGCCGAGTCCCCGACCGTGCAGCCGCGTGCCACCCGTCCGGTCGGCGTCGGCGTGCTTGGTCGACCATCCCCGCTCGAACGCCCGAGAGGCGACCTCGGCCGGCAGCCCGGGGCCGGTGTCCGTCACGCGCAGCAGCAAGGTGTCGTCGTCCTTGCGTACCTCGACCTCGACGCGGCGCGGGCGGTCCGGCTCCGCGCGCTGCTCCGCAACCGCGTCGATCGCGTTGTCGAGCAGGTTGCCGAGGATCGTGACGAGGTCGCGCGGGGAAGCTCCCACGTCCGCGAGGGCCTGGGCGCTCAGCTCGGTGCGCGGGCTGACGACGAGGTCGACTCCCCGCTCGGCCGCGACGGCCGACTTCCCGAGCAGGACGGCGGCGACGACGGGTTCCTCGACCGCGGCGACCACCTGGTCGGTCAGGGCCTGGGCGGCCTGCAGCTCGTCGACCGCGAACGTCACGGCCTCGTCGGCGCGGCCCAGCTCGACCAGTGACACCACCGTGTGCAGCCGGTTGGCCGACTCGTGCGCCTGTGACCGCAGCGCCTCCGCCAGGCCGCGCGCGGCGTCCAGCTCGCCGCTCAAGGCCTCGAGCTCGGTGTGGTCGCGCAGCGTCACGACCCGCCCGAGGTCGCGCCCATCAGCGACGGCCGCGCTCGCGTTCACGACCAGCACACGGTCCCGGCTGAGCGAGATCTCGTCGCGCACCGGCGTGTCCGAGGCGAGGACGGTGGCCAGCCCGGTGGGCAGGCCCAGCTCGCTCGGCCGTCGTCCCAGCACCTCGCCCTCCAGACCGAGCAGGGTGCGCGCCTCGTCGTTGACGAGCTGGACACGCCCTTGACCGTCGAGCAGGAGCAGTCCCTCTCGAACGGAGTGGAGCACGGCGTCGTAGTAGCGGTACATGCGGCTCAGCTCCTCGGCGCCGAGGCCGTGCGTGAGCCGGCTCAGGCGGCGCGACACCAGGACGGCGCCCAGCACGGCGGCGAGCAGCACCGCGACCCCGGCGAGTACGAGGGCGGGAACCTGACGCCGCAGCTCCGACCCCACCTGCCGGACCGTGATGCCGACCGCGACGAGGGCGACGACGTGCCCTGCGTCGTCCAGCACGGGGGTGACGGTTCGGACGGAGGGCCCCAGGGTGCCCTGGTAGGTCTCGCTGAAGGTCCTGCCGGCGAGCGCCGGCGCGATCGTGCCGATGAACGGTTTGCCGATCTCCGCCGGGTTGGGGTGGGAGTAGCGGGTGCGGTCCGGCGCCATCACGACGACGAAGTCCGTGCCGGTGTCCCGCCGCACCCGTTCGGCGAACGGCTGCAGGGCGCTCGACGGATCGGGCAACGACAGGGCGGCCCGGACGTCGGGTGAGTCGGCGACCGCGCGCGCGACCGTGTCCGTCGTCCGCAGCGCGGACTCCTCGGTGTCCCTCCGAGCGTCGAGGTAGGCGAGAGCCGTGGCCGCGGACACGACCAGTACGAGCACGACCGCCTGCAGGACGAGCAGCTGCTGGGCGAGGCTCCAGCGGCGCCGGGCAGGCGGGTCGGCCACGCGCACAGTCTGGCCCCGCGCCCTCCGCTCTGTGCTCACCGAATGACGCGTTGCTCACGGAGTGATCGGTTCCAACTGGCCGAAATGCATCATCCGGCGAGCACGTCTGTCGGGGGGCGCAGCGCCACGTCGTGAACCTTATGAACGCAACGGTGACGCCGGTCACCAGCAGGGGCACCGTGGAGAACCTATCCCCTCCCGCCCGTTCCCCGAAGGAGTCCCCCCGATGAGCACCACAGGTGCCGCCCCGGCCGCGCGCCGTGAAGACGCCCCGCCGCAGAAGCGTGACCGCACGCACTGGCTCTACATGGCAGTCATCGCCGCGGTGTTCCTCGGCGTCGCAGTCGGCGCGCTGTTTCCCGAGACCGGCCAGGCCCTCAAGCCCCTCGGCACGGGGTTCGTCAACCTGATCAAGATGATGATCTCGCCGGTCATCTTCTGCACCATCGTGATCGGGATCGGGTCGGTGCGGAAGGCGGCGAGCGTCGGCAAGGTCGGCGGTCTGGCACTGGGCTACTTCATCGTCATGTCGACCTTGGCCCTCGCCATCGGCCTGGTCGTCGGAAACGTCATCCAGCCCGGCGCGGGCCTGGACGTCACCACCACGTACAAGCCGGAGGCGACCACCGGGCAGGGCGGGACCGTGGGCTTCCTGCTCGAGCTGATCCCGACGACCCTCATCTCGCCGCTGGTGAACGAGTCCGTGCTGTCGACGCTGTTCGTGGCGCTGCTCGTGGGCTTCGCGATCCAGACGCTCGGCTCCACGGGTGAGGCGGCGCTGCGCGGGATCGTGGTCTTCCAGCGGGTCGTGTTCAAGGTGCTCGCAATGATCATGTGGGTGGCGCCGATCGGTGCGTTCGGGGCGATCGCGGCCCTGATCGGCGAGACCGGCCTCGACGCACTGAAGAACCTCGCCCTGCTGATGGGGGCGTTCTACCTCACCTGCGCGATCTTCGTGTTCGCCATCCTCGGGACGCTGCTGCGCCTCGTGACCGGCCTGAGCGTCTTCTCGCTGTTCCGGTACCTGGCCCGGGAGTTCCTGCTCATCGTCTCGACGTCGTCCTCGGAGACCGCGCTGCCGCGGCTGATCTCGAAGCTGGAGCACCTGGGTGTCGACCGCCCGGTCGTCGGCATCGTCGTCCCCACCGGGTACTCCTTCAACCTCGACGGCACGGCGATCTACCTGACCATGGCCTCGCTGTTCATCGCCGAGGCCACCGGGACGCCGTTCACGATCGGCCAGCAGATCTCGCTGCTGCTCTTCATGATCGTCGCCTCCAAGGGCGCCGCCGGCGTCACCGGCGCCGGCCTTGCAACCCTGGCGGCCGGGCTGCAGGCCCACCGGCCGGACCTCGTGCCCGGCGTCGGGATCATCGTGGGCATCGACCGGTTCATGTCCGAGGCCAGGGCGGTGACGAACTTCGCCGGGAACTCCATCGCCACCGTGATCATCGGCCAATGGACCAACGGCTTCGACCGGGACCAGGCTCGTCGCGTCCTGAGCGGCCAGGACCCGTTCGACGAGGTCACCCAGCTGGACGAGCACCAGCACGGGGACCTGACGAAGCCGGAGGCAGAGGCGGCGGACGCTCGGCTCACGCTCACGTCGCACTGACCGCTGCTCTTGTCAGACTGTCGTGGTGCCCGAGGCCCACGACAGTCTGACGAGTGCGTCCGGGCCGATGGACGACGAGAGGACGTCGCGACGTCGTCTCGGCTCCGAGGTCCTCATCGTGCTCGGGCTGAGCCTGGGGGCGTCCGCGGTGTACTCCGTGATCAGCCTGGTAGCGAAGCTGACGCAGGGACCGCTGTCGAAGCAGACCGCCACGCTGAACCCGTCGCAGAGCCCGCGGCCCTATCTGGACCTCACCTACCAGCTGGTCGGCATCGGCTTCGCCCTGGTGCCGGTGGCGCTGGCGCTGTTGCTGCTGTCGGCGCACGGCCCGGGGGTGCTGCACCGGCTCGGGCTCGATGGACGGCGCCCCGCGCGGGACGTGCTGCTCGGCGTCGTCCTGGCGGCCGCCATCGGGCTGCCCGGCCTCGGCCTGTACGTCGTCGGGCATGCGCTGGGGATCACGGCGACAGTCGTCCCGTCTGCCTTGAACACCTACTGGTGGACGGTTCCGGTCCTCGTGCTGTCGGCTGTGAAGAACGCGGTGCTCGAGGAGGTCGTGGTCGTCGGCTACCTGCTGGACCGGCTGCCACGGCTGGGATGGTCGCCCGCCCGAGTCGTGGCCGCGAGCGCGGTGCTGCGGGGCAGCTACCACCTCTACCAGGGCTTCGGCTCATTCCTCGGCAACGCGGTGATGGGCGTCGTCTTCGCACTCGTCTACCGCAGGACGGGTCGCCTTCTGCCGCTGGTCGTCGCCCACACGCTCCTGGACGTGGTCGCGTTCGTGGGGTACGCGCTCCTCAAGGGGCCGTTGGGGCTGGCGTGAGGGCTGTGCCAGAACCGTTACCAAACCGTGATCCGACCCGACTTCCCGGTGTCCCTGCGGAGGGATCCTTCGTGCCGGCCGGAACGTCCAGAAGGTGCGTCAGTCGTACCCACGAGCGAGCGCGTCCGCCCGCCGCAGCGCGTCGGGCAGGCGGTACGGTCCGGCCATCCTCTCGACGATCATGGCTGCCTCGTCGGATGCAAGGCCGGCCGCCGTCACGTACAGCGGCCGCGCGGCACCGCCCCGACGGACCTCGATCGCCTGTGTCGCCGTCCGGAACAACGTCTTCGCCACCCCGATGACAGGCACTCCGAACTCTGCATGGGCATAAGCACCCAGGCCGGGCCTGCCCTCGGGGTCGAGATGGACATAGCCGTCGACGACAAGAAGGTCGAGCCCGTCGACATCAGCAAGGACGGCCCGAAGGGCGGGCAGCTCACGGACGAAGAACTGCCCCGCCCGGTACGGCGCGACGTCGACGAGCTCGACTGTCCGCTCGGTTCCGACATCGGCGAGCGCGA
>JBKHWX010000146.1:0-9886 GCA_046566325.1 Actinomycetes bacterium
TACGGGGTCGACCACGTCAAGGTGGCCGAGGGCCTGGGCTGCAAGGCGCTCCGCGTGTTCGAGCCGGACGACATCCTCCCTGCGCTGGAGCAGGCGAAGAAGCTGATGGCTGAGCACCGGGTCCCGGTCATCGTCGAGGTCATCCTCGAGCGCGTCACCAACGTCTCGATGGGCGTGGAGATCGACAACGTGGTGGAGTTCGAGGACCTCGCCGAGCGCGGCGTGGACGCCCCGACCGCCATCGCCCTGCTCGACTGACCTCCGACCGCCCTCCGGGCAGGTCTCGTGCCGGTCGCCAGGCCTGTTGCTGAGATTGCAGATCGCGCTGCCTGCCGTTGGAACCAGCCAGCGGCAGGCAGCGCCACCACATCCCTGGAGCCCGTATGCCACACGTCCTCGTCGCCCCCGACAAGTTCAAGGGCACCCTCACCGCCGCAGACGTCGCCGCCTCCGTCGCCGCGGGGATGATCTCCGTCCGGCCGGGGCTCGACGTCGTCCGGATGCCCGTCGCGGACGGCGGGGACGGCACCCTGGCAGCGGCAGTGGCGGCAGGCTTCACGCTCGTCCCGATGGTGGCGAGCGGACCCACCGGGGAGCCCGTCGACACCGCCTACGCGCGGCGCGGCGAGGAGGCGGTGGTCGAGCTCGCCGAGGTCTCGGGGCTGGGCCAGCTGCCGGGCGGCAAGCTCGAGCCGCTGCGCGCCTCGAGCCGGGGTACGGGGGACCTCATCCGCGGCGCCCTGGATGCGGGCTGCCGCCGCGTCGTCCTCGCGATAGGGGGCAGCGCCTGCACGGACGGCGGCTCCGGGCTCTTGTCGGCGCTGGGCGCCCGCGTGCTCGACGCGTCGGGGCGGCCGCTGCCGGACGGCGGCGGCACGCTGGTGAACGCCGCGCGGCTCGACCTGAGCGGCCTGCACCCCGCGGTCGGCGAGACCCGGTTCGTCGTCGCGTCCGACGTCGACAACCCCCTGCTGGGGCAGCGTGGCGCGGCCGCGGTGTACGGGCCGCAGAAGGGCGCGAACGACCAGGACCTCGTCGTCCTCGAGAACGGCCTGAGCCGCTGGGCGCAGGTCGTCACGGAGGCGACGGGAGAGGACAAGTCGGCGGACGCCGGCGCCGGCGCCGCCGGAGGCGTGGGGTACGCGGCCCTCGCGGTGCTCGGCGCCGAGCTGCGGCCGGGCATCGAGCTCGTGCTGGACCTGGTCGGCTTCGCCTCGGCGCTCGAGGGAGCGCAGCTCGTGGTGACGGGCGAGGGCTCGCTCGACGAGCAGACGCTGCACGGCAAGGCGCCGGCGGGGGTGGCCGCCGCCGCGACGGCTCAGGGCGTGCCGGTCGTGGCCGTCGCCGGGCGGGCAGAGCTGACCAGCGAGCAGCTGCGCGCGGCCGGTTTCACGGCCGCCTACCCCCTGACGGACGAGAGCGACGACCTCGACGAGTGCATGACGCGACCTGGCCCGCTGCTGGAAAGGATCGGCGCGAGGATCGCCCGCGAGCACCTGCAGCAGGCCGGCTGAGGGGGCCGTGCTACGCGGCGACGGATGCGGTTTCCTCGCGTAGCGTGACGTGTCGGGAAGAGCAGCACGGCGACCGGTCAAGCGATGTGACGCGCTCCCAGCCGGCCGTCGTCCGTTCATGGAGCGGAACGGTGCCCCGGGCACCGGGAGGAGGAGGAACATGGCCGAGCTCGATCTGTTGTTCCGCGCACCGCGGGTGATCACCTCTGCCGGCGAGGTGGCTCGCTGCATCGGTGTCTCGCAGGGGCGGGTCGTCGTCATCGAGCCGCTCAGCTCCGATCTCTCGGCCCCCGAGGTCGTCGAGCTCGGGGACGACGAGGTGCTGCTCCCCGGCCTCGTCGACAGCCACGTGCACGTCAACGACCCCGGGCGCACCGAGTGGGAGGGCTTCCCGAGCGCCACCAAGGCGGCCGCCGCCGGCGGCGTGACGACGATCATCGACATGCCGCTGAACTGCATCCCGCCCACCACGACGGTGGACGCGCTCGACGTCAAGCGGAAGACCGCCGAGGGCCAGGTCTACGTCGACGTCGGCTTCTGGGGCGGCGCGATCCCCGGCAACCTCCGGGACCTTCGGGGCCTGCACGACGCGGGCGTGTTCGGCTTCAAGTGCTTCCTGCTGCACTCCGGCGTCGACGAGTTCCCGCCGCTGGACCCCGACGACCTCGAGGAGTACCTCAGCGAGCTCGCCTCGTTCGGGGCCATGATGATCGTGCACTCCGAGGACTCGCGCGCGATCGACCGGGGCGCGCAGCCGCACGGGGAGAGCTACCGCGACTTCCTGCTGTCACGCCCCCGGGGAGCCGAGAACCTCGCGATCGCGCAGGTGATCGAGCGAGCCAGGTGGACGGGCTGCCGGGTGCACATTCTGCATCTGTCGAGCTCCGACGCGTTGCCGATGATCGTCTCGGCCCGGCGGGACGGCGTCCGGCTGACGGTCGAGACCTGCCCGCACTACCTGACGTTCACCGCGGAGGAGATCCCGGCCGGTGCGACGCAGTTCAAGTGCTGCCCGCCGATCCGTGAGGCGGGCAACCGCGAGAAGCTCTGGAAGGGCCTCGGCGACGGGATCATCGACTGCATCGTGACCGACCACTCCCCGAGCACCGTGGAGCTCAAGCGGTTCGACATCGGCGACTTCGGCCTCGCCTGGGGCGGGATCGCGGGGCTCCAGGTGGGCCTGTCGGCCGTGTGGACGGAGGGCCGCAAGCGCGGCTTCCAGCTGACGGACGTCGTCCGCTGGATGGCGGAGAACACCGCGAAGCAGGCGGGGCTGCTGCGCAAGGGCCAGATCACCCTCGGGTACGACGCGGACTTCAGCGTCTTCGCCCCGGACGAGGCGTACGTCGTGGACGTCAACAAGCTGCACCACAAGAACCTGGTCTCGGCCTACGCCGGGCTTGCGCTCGCGGGCAAGGTCCGCAGCACCTGGCTCGGGGGACGAGAGGTCAACATCGACGACGAGCCGCGTGGTCGGCTCTTGAGGAGAGGAATGGCATGACCACTTCCGCAGCGCCGCGTTACTACGCGCCGATGGGGGGACTGCCCACCCAGACGGACCTCACCACCGACCGCGCGGTCTTCACCGAGGCGTACGCCGTGCTCCCACGCGGCACGATGCGCGACATCGTCACCAACTCCCTGCCCTTCTGGGAGCAGACCCGCGTATGGGTGATCGCCCGCCCGCTGTCGGGGTTCGCCGAGACGTTCTCGCAGTACATCGTCGAGGTCTCGCCCGGCGGCGGCAGCGACCGGCCGGAGGTCGACCCGGAAGCCGAGGGCGTCGTCTTCCTCGTCGAGGGTGGCCTGACGCTCACCCTCGAGGGCGAGAAGCACGAGCTGGGTGCAGGCGGCTACGCGTTCCTGCCGCCCGGCTGCGACTGGCAGCTGCACAACACAGGCAGCGAGGTGGCGCGGTTCCACTGGATCCGGAAGGCGTACGAGCGGGTCGACGGGATCGACCTGCCCGAGGCCTTCGTGACGAACGAGACCGAGGTCGAGGGCCTCGAGATGCCCGACACCCAGGGCCGGTGGACGACGCAGCGTTTCGTCGACCCTCTCGACGTGCGTCACGACATGCACGTCAACATCGTGAACTTCGAGCCGGGCGGCGTGATCCCGTTCCCCGAGACCCACGTGATGGAGCACGGGCTCTACGTGCTGGAGGGCAAAGCCGTCTACCTGCTGAACAAGGACTGGGTGGAGGTGCAGGAGGGCGACTTCATGTGGCTGCGCGCGTTCTGCCCGCAGGCCTGCTACGCCGGCGGCCCGGGCCGGTTCCGCTATCTGCTGTACAAGGACATGAACAGGCACGCGAAGCTGAGCCGCCAGCTGGTGTGACGCACCCCGTCCTCTCGTTGATCATGCGGTTCCACCCGCTGACCGGCACGCACCGCGGCCCGGCAGCGGCGGCGCCGGGGTCGCCGTCCCGGATCGCCTGAAGCAGCGAGCCGTGGTCGAGGAGGTCGGTGCGCCCAGTCCCTCCGCGGCAGTGCCGGTGATGCTGTGAGGGGGTGGAGCAGATGACCCGACGGCGAAGCTCCGGCGAGCAGGTGGCCGGGGCGGCTGCGACCTCCTCGGCGCATCACGCCACCTGGCTCCTGCTGCTGGCCATAGCGCTCGTCGCGGCCAACCTGCGCGCGGCGATCAGCGGCCTCGGGAGTGTCCTGGACGACGTCCGTGCGGGCACCGGCCTCTCGGCCAGCGGCGCGGGCCTCGCCACGGCCATGCCGGTCATCTGCTTCGCGGTCGTGGGGAGCGCGTCGCCGTGGCTCGCGCGCCGGCTCGGCGTCGACCCGGCGATCGGCTGGTCCGTCGTCCTGCTGGCCGGCGGGCTGGCCGTCCGTGTCCTGAGCGGCGCGTCCGTCCTGCTGCTCGGGACCGTGCTCGCCTGCGCCGGGATCGCGATCGTCAACGTCCTTCTGCCCGTCGTCGTCAAGGCGCGGTTCGCCGGTCACGTCGGCGCCGTCACCGGGCTCTACACCTCGAGCCTTGCGCTGGGCTCCGCCCTGGCCGCGGGTGTGAGCGCGCCGCTGGCGGCCGTGGCCGGTTGGCGCACGGCCCTTGGCCTGTGGGCGGGTGCCGCGGCCGCCGCGGCCGTCGTCTGGGCGGTCGCCTTCCGCCGTCCGGACGACGACGCCGATCGCGACGACGCCGTCGCCAGGAGCGAGAGCGCTGCTCCCGGAGTGGACTTCCGCTCGCTGCTCCGTCACCCCGTCACCTGGGCCTTGACGACCTACTTCGGGACCCAGTCCCTGCTCGCCTATGTGCAGATGGGCTGGCTGCCCGCGATCTTCCGTGACGCCGGCTTCGACGCCGGGACGGCGGGCGTGCTGCTCGCCGTCTCGATCGTCGTGGGCGTTCCGGTCTCGTTCTTCGTGCCGCGCCTGGCAGCGAGCCGGCCGGGCCAGCGGGGGTGGGCTGCCGGCCTGTCGGTCGTCACCGGGCTCGGGCTGGTCGGCCTCCTGGTGGCACCGGTGGCCGGGGCCTGGGGATGGGCGGTCCTGCTCGGCATCGGGACGGGCTGTTTCCCCCTGTCGCTCACGCTCTTCAGCCTGAGGACGTCGACGCCCGCCTACACCGGCGCGCTGTCTGCCTTCGGGCAGGGCCTCGGCTACCTGTTCGCGACGCTCGGTCCGTTCGGCGTCGGCCTGATCCACGCCCGGGTCGACAGCTGGACCCTCCCGATCCTCCTGCTCCTGGTGGTCGTCGTGGTCCAGACCGCCGCCGGCCTCGTCGCCGGCCGGCCGGTGCGGCTGGGTCACCCCCACCCCCACCCCCACCCCCATGACGTTCGCTGACGAAGTGGTTGCTACGGCGCCGGAAATGCCAGGTTTGAACCGCCACTTCGTCCGCGAACCTGGGTGGGGGTGGCGTTGGGTGGGGGTGGGGCTGGGGTGGGGTCAGCTACCGGGCGCGCAGAAGAGCTCTAGCGCGAGGCCGTCAGGGTCCTTGAACGACAGGCCGGAGCCGTAGTGCGCGTCGACGACGTCGTCACACTCGATGCCGAGGTCGGAAAACCGCTCCCGCCACCCGTCGAGGGCGCTTCGGTTCGGGGCGCTGAAGGCGACGTGATCCAGCCCGGGGCGTCGCGGGTCGAACCCGTCGTCCACGAGCTCCGGAAACTCGTGCAGCCCGAGCAGGGTGTCGCCGAGGGCGAACACGACGTGCCGGAACGGGCCCGTGTCCTCGTCCAGGACCGGCTCGGCACCGATCACCGTCCGGTACCAGGGCACGCTCACCGACAGGTCACGGACTGTCAGTGCGACGTGGGTGATCGCGCCGAAGGTGGGCTGCTGACCGCGCGAGCTGGTTGCCGTGGCGTCGGTCGTGGTGGTGGTGGTGGCGGTCATTTGCGTCCTCCCGGACGGTCCTGCGGCTGCCGGGTCGGCTGCCGCTGTGTTGACGGCGGTGCCGTCCCTACCGGCGCCGCTGTGTTGACGGCGGTGCTGTCCCTACCGGCGCCGCTGTGTGGAAAGCCTGGCTGGCCGTAGCCTTCGCCGGCATCCGTGCCGCGCACGGATCTCCTACCCGGAGGCGCCGCGACGCGCCGCCGCGGAGCGGCAACTCATGTCCGCAGAGGTGCCTACCGGCGTACCGTCCCGGGTGTGGCCAGGGTGGGTGAGGTCAGCCTGACCCCGCGCGAACAGGTCGTGCTCGCGGCGGTGAGACGCCGGCTGACCAACGCGGAGATCGCTGCGGAGCTCGTCGTCTCGATCCGCACCGTCGAGAGCCACATCGCCTCGCTCCGCCGCAAGATCGGCACCGACACGCGCGCGGGACTCATCCGGGCGGCCGAGGAGGACGCAGCCCGATGGTTCGACAAAGACCGAGATGGCGGCGGCCTCCGACGGCGAGAGCAGGCGAAGGCCGCGGCGGGACGACGCGACTGGAAGGCCGCGTACGAGGCGTATGCAGGGCTGGGCAGTCGGACCGGCACGGACCTGGACGGGTTGGCCGAGGCGACGTGGTGGCTCGGTCGGATGACGGAGTCCATCAGCCGGTACACGGAGGCGTACCGCGCACACTGCGCCGAGGGGGACCTGCGTAGCGCGGCACGGAGCTCGTTCCTCCTGGCCCTCTCCAGCCGGCTGGTCGGCGAGCCGGCGCAGAGCCTCGGCTGGATGCACCGGTGCGGGCGCCTTCTGCAGTCGCTGCCCGAGGGGCCGGAGCACGGCTACGCGCTGTACCTGCAGATCGCCGCTCTGCTCGGCAACGGAGACCTCGACGCCGCCGTCGACTCGGCGAAGCGGATGCAGGACATCGGCCGCCGGTTCGAGGACCCGACTTTGCTGGCGCTGGGCGTCTACTTCGAGGGCCGCGCGCAGATCAAGCTCGCACGCGTCCAGCGCGGCCTGGCGCTTCTCGACGAAGCCATGGTCGCCGCACTGTCCGATGGGCTCGGGCCGTTGTGGACCGGGGCCATCTACTGCGGCCTGATGGACGCATGCAACGAGCTGCAGGACGTGCGGCGAGCCTTCGAGTGGACGGAGGCCACCCGCCGCTGGTGCGAGCCGCTCCCGCTCACCTCGCTCTACCCCGGGATCTGCCGGGTGCATCGGGCACAGGTGCTTCATACGCACGGAGCGTGGCAGCAGGCCGAGGAGGAGGCGCTCGGCGCATGCCGGGACATGCTCGGCGTCGACGTCTTCGCCGTGGCGGACGGCCACTACGAGGTCGGTGAGGTGCGCCGCCTTCGGGGGGACCTCGCGGGAGCGGAGCAGGCGTACATGCGAGCGCACGAGTACGGCCGCGACCCGCAGCCCGGCCTGGCCCTGCTGCGGCTCGCGCAAGGGGATGTGGACGCCGCTGCGTCGTCTATCGCTGCCGCGATCGCGTCCGCGACCGGCGGGAGGCTGCAGTGGGCACCGTTGCACGCCGCGCAGGTCTCGATCGCTCTGGCCGCCGGTGACCTCGCGCTGGCCGCCGCGTCCGCGGACGAGGTGGCCGACACGGCGGCGGCGTTCGACAGCGCGGGGCTGCTGGCTGAGGGCTACCGCTGCCGGGGCTCGGTGCTGCTCGCGGCCGGCCGTCCCGGTGAGGCGCTGTCGATGCTCCGGACCGCCTTCACTGCGTGGCAACAGCTGGACGCCCCCTATGAAGCGGCGACGACGAGGCGCCTGCTCGCGGAGGCGTACCGCGCACTGGGCGACGGGGACGGCGCGGCCCGGGAGGACGCGGCGGCGCAGGCGCGCTTCGACCAGCTCGGCGTCGTCCCCCTGGCTCGATAGCGAGCGCGACCCGGCCCGGAAACCAGAGCGGGCGTTCGCCCGGGCGCGGGCCCGGGCGTTCGCCCGCGTGCAGAGCTCGTCCTCGCCGAGCTCAGTGGTGGTGGCTCGAGCGCGTGTCGTCCTGGCTTGCGCTCGTCGGGTGGCCCGCCTCGAGGACGCCCCCGTGGGCCAGCACCTCCTGCTCGTCCTCGCGGACCATAACCGGCGGGGCTGCGGTCACCACCGAGGGCTGCGGTCTGTTGCCGCCACCGATCTCGTTGAACACGAGGTTCAGCAGGACGGCGACGATGCTCGTGGCGCTGATGCCCGAGTGCAGCACGAGGCCGACCCACGCGGGGAACGACGCGTAGAAGTCCGGCACGGCGATCGGGATCACGCCGAAGGCGACAGCGACAGACACGATGACGAGGTTGAGGTTGCCGTCGTAGTTCACCTTCGACAGCGTGCGGATCCCGCTCGCCGCGACCGACCCGAACAGGACGATCCCCGCCCCGCCGAGCACCGGGTTCGGCACGGCGGCGACGACCCGGCCGAGAACCGGGAGCAGGCCCAGGGCCAGCAGCACGGTCCCGCCTGCGGCCACCGCGAACCGGCTCTTGATGCCGGTCACGGCGACCAGGCCGACGTTCTGGGCGAACGCGCTGGCGGGGAATGTGTTGAACACCGGCGCGACGGTCGTGGCGATCATGTCGGCCCGAAGACCGTCACCGACACGCCGTGCGTCGACCTTGGTGCCGACGATCTCGCCGACGGCCAGGATGTCCGCGGTCGTCTCGGTCATCACCACCAGGATGACGATCGTCATCGAGATGATCGCGCCGATCTCGAACACCGGCGTACCGAAGTCGAACGGCGTGGGGAAGGCGAAGATCGGCCCGGTACCGACCGAGCTGAAGTTCGTCTTGCCGACCGCCGAGGCGAACAGCGTGCCGACGACGATCCCCAGCAGGATCGACAGCCGCGACAAGGTGCCCCGCCCGAGCCGGCTGATCAGCAGCACGACGGCGAGCGTGAACGCCGCGAGCCCGATGTTGCTCATCGAGCCCCAGCCCGGCACCTTCGGGTTGACGCCCATGGCCCACCTGATGGCGACGGGCAACAGCGAGATGCCGATCACGGTGATGATCGATCCGGTCACGACCGGTGGGAAGAACCGGATGATCTGGCTGAAGAACGGGCTGAGCGCGAGCCCGATCACGCCGGACACGATGATCGCGCCGAAGGCTGACCGCAGACCACCACCGCCGTTGACGATGGCGATCAGCGTCGACACCGAGGCGAACGACGTACCCTGCACCAGCGGCAGCTGCGACCCGAAGAACGGGACGCCGAGGGTCTGGAGCAGAGTCGCCAGGCCACTGATGAACAGCGCCGCAGAGATCAGCACGCCGATCTGCTCGCCGGACAGTCCCGCCGCACCACCGATGATCAGCGGGACGGCGATCACGCCGCCGTACATCGTCAGGATGTGCTGGACACCGAACACATAGGACCTGCCGATCGGCAGGCGCTCGTCCTCGGGGCGTAGCAGCGCGCGCCGGGAGGACTTGCCCTTCAGAACGTTCATCGCATTAGTACTTTCGGTTCAGCCCGGACTTCAGCAGAAGCCGGGGACGGTGTCCCATGCGCGGCCGGCCGGCGGGGCGTCGTCGCGCAGGACGGTGCCCTCGATCAGGCCGTACGGGCGGTCGGCGGCGTAGAAGACCTCGTTGGGGTTGTCCAGCCCGAAGGGCGAGAGGTCCACGAGGAAGTGGTGCTTGTTCGGCATCGAGAACTTGACCTCGACGACGTCGGAGACGGCCTCGAGCACGTCCTTGCCCATCTGGAACAGCGTCTGCTGCAGCGCGTACGAGTGGGTCTTCGCGAACGTCGAGAGGAGGATCTCCTTGACCTGGTCGAACGTCTTGTTGAAGTCCAGGTCTGCCGAGGCGTACCGCCAGCGAGCGGTGACCGAGGTGGCGAGGATGCGGTCCTTGGCCTCCTCGAGCGTCGTGTACTTGTCCTTCGGGTAGCCCCAGAACTCCGAGCCGGTGGACTTGAGGACGACCAGGTCGTTCAGGCCCGAGACCACCCAGGTCTGGTCGCCGTCGATGGTGACCACCGTGTTGCGGACGTACTGGCCGGAACGCACGAACGCGTGGT
>JBKHWX010000147.1:0-5331 GCA_046566325.1 Actinomycetes bacterium
CAGCGGCAGTTGAGCGCGACGAATGCATGACGGTCATCAGCCTCCGCGCGTTCTGCGGATCTCCGCGACTGTGTCGGCGACCGAGGGACCACCTCGGCGGTCACGACGTGCGAGGCGTTCGACGATCTCACCGTTCGTGGGTTGGGCCGCGAGCCGATCCAGCTCGTTGCGCAGATAGGCGCTGAGAGTAAGGCCGCGCTCCGCAGCGCGAGCCTTGAGTGCGTTGAGCGTCGTCTCCGAGACGTCGCGAATCTGGACGAGGGCCACTGCCCGATCGTATGTCTCTTGATGCATCACGACCGACAGCCTCACCCCTTCTCGCTCGTCCCGGAATCGGGAGCCCGACCCCGTGCCGGGCCCGGTGCCGCCATCCTCGTGACCGGCGCGTCCCCCGCCGGTGACACGTCCGCGACCTGCGTCGCCGCCGCCTGCTCGACCGGCCCTTCCGACACCTGCCCCTGCACGGACGGCGCCGGAGGAGCCTCGGGGAGCGGCGCGGCGTGCGGGACGAACTCGTTCGTCGCGGACGGCACCCGCTGGCCGAGGATGCGCAGCAGCAGGGCGGTCATCGTGGCGGTGTCCTCGTCGAAGCCGCGGTGTGTCGTCGCGCCGCACCGGCTGGGTGCGGGATGCTCGGACGGCGACCACACCAGCTCCCCGCCCACCTCGCGCAGCGTCTCCGCGACCGAAGAGCCGTCGAGCGGCGCCTCCAGCGACCGCCTCATCCCGAGGAGGGGCACCTCGGCCTCACGCCTCCCCGAGCCTGCCCGCTCCAGACCGCGGGAGATCAGGTGGAGCAGGGACTTCTGGTACACGACCAGTCCCTTGCTGCCGCAGACGTCGTCCAGCTCCTGCTGGTCGCTGAGGCCGAAGGAGGCGAAGCGGCGGACCTGCCCGGAGCGCAGGTGCGGCAGCACGAGCCGGCCGAAGTCGTCGACCGGCAGGGCCGGCGCCAGACACGTCATCGTCTCCACGCCGACGCCGCTCTCGACGAGCCGTGGCAGCAGCGCCGCGAGGAAGACGCTTCCGGCACTGTGCCCCGCGAGGTGCACCTCGACGCTCTCCCCCTCGGGGACCGACGCGACGTAGCGGCGCAGACGGTCGACGAACAGCGAGGCACCGGGCAGGGCCGCGAGGGCTGCACGCGGCGACGCGTCGTCCGACGGCCACTCCACAGCGCCGTCGATCGGCGCTGAGGCCGCGGCCGCGTTCTGCTTCATCCCGTCCCACATCCAGGCGAGGTGGTCCCGGGCGAACCGCTCGACGAACCGGTCGGCCTGCTCGACCAGGTCGAACCCCAGGACGCCGAAAGGCACCTTGCCGCGGACGAGGTCGGCGAGCCGCTCCACCAGCGTCTCGAGGACGTCGGTCTGCCAGGCGAACGTGACCGGGTACACGCGGTTGTTGAGCCACCAGCCCAGCTGCTCCTGGGCGACGCCCAGGCCGTTGCGCGCGCTGTCGAGACCCCCGTGGGCATAGAGGACGACGCGACGCGGCGGCGCTGCTCCGCCCTGCCTCACGACGGTGTCGCGCCAGTGCTCATGGCACTGCCCCATCCGGTCGAACAGCACCTCCAGCTGCCGAGGAGTGCTGACGAACCGACCTGTCACCGACAGCAGGCCGTTGTTCCCGAGGTTGACGACGTGGCCGGCCAGCCGCTGCAGGTCCGGGCCCGGTCCCCCGGCCACGACCCCCGTCGTCGTCGTGACGAGCTGCTTGCGGTTCCGCTCGGGGGCGAGCATGGGGACGCCGGGCCGCGCGACCCAGGCGTCGTACACGGACCCGAGCCAGTCGTCGTACGGCAGCGTCGCGAAGCCCTTCGCGCCCCAGCCCTCCCCCCAGCTGTTCTGGACCAGCAGCCCGACGTCGTTGTAGCCCACGACCCCGAACGCGTGGCCGCCCAGCGGCGTGGCGTCGTCCGGCCGCTCGATGACGTGCAGCACCCGGCCGCGGTGCTGGACCCCGGCGGGCTGCTCCCACCCGGAGTGCACGAGCGCCGAGGCGACGACGCAGCTGAGCTCGGCGACCGCGGACTGGACGTCGTCGAGCCGGAACGGGTTCACCCGGTAGAACGCCCCGAGAGGGCGCTGCATCGCGAGCCGGAACAGCTTCGCGTCGTGGTCGACGTCCGGCTCGGGGTCCATGTCGACGCGAGGCCAGTCCTCCAGCGGGAGGACGCCCTCGTAGTACCAGCCCTTCAGGGCGCCACGCAGTGACGAGCCCTCGTCCTCGTCGCCCTGGAACTCGTCGTACCGACGCGCCATCCGGTAGAGCATGTAGGGGCTGACATGGACCGCACGCGGCCGACTCCGAGCGGAGGACCGCCGACGCCGTCCGCCGAGCACCGTGTTGATCATGCACGCGAGCGCGTGGCCGGTGCAGGAGTTGCCGACCTGCGTCATCACGTATCGGGTGTCCGGCCTGGCGTCCAGGGACGGCGGCAGCGGCAGCAGCCGGGGCCGGTAGAGCAGGTCGCGCTCGTCGAAGACGTCGGGGACGACGTTCACCCGGAACTTCTGCCCCGCGGACGTGATCGTCCCGGGCGGCACCGTCTTCGGCATCGCCACTCCTTCCGCGTCGACCTACAGGCGGATGGCCTCACGCGGCATCCTGGGACTTTCCTCCCACGGCGTGCAGGACGTTCTGCGCCTGCTGGTCCACCATGCGCGTGAACAGCTGCTGTCCGTACCCGAACACGACGGCCCACGCGAGAATCTGGGCGGACGTGTCGAGCGCGCTGAGGCCGGGGAAGAACTGGCCGCGCAGAAGCAGCAGCCCGAAGAACGCGGTGAGCGCGCCGCACGGCAGCTTGAGCAGCGCCAGCGCCAGCGGGATGCTGAACGGGGTCGAGGTCCCCTTGATCCCGCGGATGGCTGCCGCTGCGGCGAGCGCAGCGGCCCCGAGACCGAGAGCCTCGACGAGGAGCACGTCGACCGGCGTCACCGTCTGCGCGGTGACGTTGTCGATGTCCGGGTCGGTGGCGGACTTAGGAGGGCTCAGCGGACCACTGGACTGGGTCGGGCACACGACCGTCGAGGCGGCACCGTCGACCGGGGTGAAGCACAGGGGGATCGCGTCCGGGTCGCGCACTCCGAACACGGCCAGGGCGACAGCGAGCCCGGTGAGGACGACGGTCGTCACGATCAGCACGTTCCGGAAGCTGCGCGCGCGCATCTTCTCCCGGCACGCCTCCGATCCTGCCGCCCGGACGATCGAGACAAGCTCCAGCCGCTCGTCCTGGGTGAGCCCCCGGTCCGGGAAGACCATGAACGCCTCCCACAGCCGCTCGAGCCGCCGCCGGCGCGAGTCGCCGGTGGGCAGGTGCCGCTTCGCATGCGCGACGAGGCCGGGCAGCTGACCGCGGACGTATGCCAGCGGGGCGAGCTGCAGGAGGTCGGCCTCCGCCGCCGCCGGGTTGCTCTCGACTCGCTCGGTCGTGGAGCCCGTGACCGGGTGCCACATCCCGTAGGTGCTCTCGGCCGCGTCGCGCGCGACCTTCACATGGGCCCGCAGCGCGTCGAACAACTCGCCGGACGGGGCGCCGTCGCACTGCCGGACCAGCCACCGGGCGAGCGTCTCCAGCTCGTTGGCCCGGGTCATCGCGCCCTCGCGCCACGAGCTGCGGGCAGGCTCGCCGAGCGGGAACACCGGGGGCCGGTCCAACCCGCTCGGGTCGAAGACCTGCGACTCCTCGAGCAGCGACATGCCAGCCTCCCGACCCTGGACGCCTGCTTCGCGGTCAGGAGGCCGTCGGGCCGGAGCGTGATACCGGCGCGGCATGTGGTCCGGGGCCGGTCATCCTTCCTGGCGCGCGTCCAACGGTGGCCGCCGAGGTCAGCCGGGGGCGTCCTCGGGCTGCTCGGCGCTGCGTCCGGGGGTGTGCACCGAGCGGAGCACCTCGTCGTAGTTCGCGTACTCGGCGAGAGGCAGGCCACGGACGGCGCGCACGACGTCCTCGTCGGCCGCTCCCTGGACGCACTGCACGAGCTGCTCCTTGCTCGCGGGGAAGTCCACGGTGTTCAGCGCCTCGCGGACGCGGTGCCGGATGTCTACGGGATCCATGCCTGCTCTCTGCCCCGCCGCGGCCGGCGCATGCCCGCGTCAGCCGTGGCCCGAGGCCGGCGCGTCCACCACCTCGAGCAGGTCGTTCTCGTCGACGAGCTCGAGCGACAGGGTCTTGTACCCCTCCTGCTCGAAGAGCACGGTGATCCGGTCGGCCTCGCGCCGCATCACGACGCCGTCGCCCCACTCGGGGTGCCGCACGTGCGCCTGCATGCCGTAGCCGCTGTCGCCGGCCGCCTGCTCGGCCACCTCGGCCTCCTGCTGCGCCTCCTGCGCCGTGCCGGCCGCGCAGGTGTCGCAGTTTCCGCAGGACTCCTCCAGCTCCTCGCCGAAGTACCCCAGCAGGAACTGCCGCCGGCACCCCGTCGTCTCGGCGTACCCGCGCATCATCTCCAGCCGCGACCGGTCGACGCGCTCTCGCGCCTCGGCCACCGCCACGGCGCGCTCCACGCCCTCGGCCTCCTCGACCGTTCCGGGAGCGGACAGCCCCCGCTTGCCCGACGAGACCAGCCCGGCCTGCTCGAGGAGGTTCACCAGGTTCGTGACCTTGCGGGGCGAGAGGTCGCTCAACGCCCGCAGGTCCTTCATCCTCAGCGGCCCCGAGGCCGCACGGAGCGTCGAGAGCACTGTCTTCAGCCCCGCAGCGTCGGGGTGCTTGGCGGTGAAGAAGCGGCGCAGGCCCAGGTCCTCCGGCCGGTAGTGCAGGACGGCGAGCGCCGGCTCGCCGTCGCGACCGGCCCGTCCTATCTCCTGGTAGTAGCTGTCGGGCGAGTCGGTGACGGCCGCATGGACGACGAACCGGACGTTCGGCTTGTCGATGCCCATCCCGAAGGCCGACGTCGCCACCACGACGTCGAGCTGGTCGCCGGTGAAGGCCTCGTGCACCCGCTTGCGCTCGGCGGACCTCAGGCCCGCGTGGTACGCGGCGGCCCGCAGCCCCCGCTCGACGAGCTGGGCCGCGTATGCCTCCGTGTCCTTGCGCGTGGCGACGTAGAGCAGGCCCTGGCCGCCGCCTTGCGGCGCCGTCAACTGCGGCGCCGGTGGGGACGGCGCCGCCGACAGCCCCGGCGCCGGTGGGGACGGCGCCGCCGACAGCCCCGGCGCCGGTGGGGACGGCGCCGCCGTCAATTCAGCCACCTGGTCGACGACGGCCCGCCGCTTGTCGTCGTCCTCGATGTGGCGCACGACCTCGAGGCGGAGGTTGGGCCGGTCGAACCCGCGGACGACGACGAGCGGGTCGCGCATCGACAGCCGCTCGACGATCTCGTC
>JBKHWX010000148.1:0-4456 GCA_046566325.1 Actinomycetes bacterium
AGTCCACGGAGAAGCAGGCCACATCGTGGGACGAGCTGCCCGAGGACATCAAGAACACCTACGACCGGCTCGGCATCCCCGAGGCCGAGAAGCAGCGTCTGGAGGCCGGCGTCGCGGCGCAGTACGAGTCCGAGGTCGTGTACCACCAGATCCGCGAGGACCTCGAGGCCAAGGGCGTCATCTTCCTCGACACCGACACCGGGCTGCGCGAGCACGAGGAGCTGTTCAAGGAGTACTTCGGCTCCGTCATCCCCCCCGGCGACAACAAGTTCGCGTCGCTGAACACCGCGGTCTGGTCGGGCGGCTCGTTCATCTACGTGCCCCCGGGCGTGCACGTCGACATCCCGCTGCAGGCCTACTTCAGGATCAACACCGAGAACATGGGCCAGTTCGAGCGGACGCTGATCATCGCCGACGAGGGCTCCTACGTGCACTACGTCGAGGGCTGCACCGCGCCCATCTACAAGTCCGACTCGCTGCACTCGGCGGTCGTCGAGATCATCGTCAAGAAGAACGCCCGGGTCCGGTACACGACGATCCAGAACTGGTCGAACAACGTCTACAACCTCGTGACCAAGCGTGCGACGGCGGCCGAGGGCGCGACGATGGAGTGGGTCGACGGCAACATCGGCTCCAAGGTGACGATGAAGTACCCGGCCGTGTTCCTGCTCGGCGAGCACGCCAAGGGCGAGACGCTGTCGATCGCCTTCGCGGGCGAGGGCCAGCACCAGGACGCCGGCGCCAAGATGGTGCACGCGGCGCCGCGGACGTCGTCCTCGATCGTGTCGAAGTCCGTCGCCCGTGGCGGCGGCCGCACGTCCTACCGGGGACTCGTGCAGGTGCTGGAGGGGGCGCACCACAGCAAGTCCACGGTCCGGTGCGACGCGCTGCTCGTCGACACGATCAGCCGGTCCGACACGTACCCGTACGTCGACGTCCGTGAGGACGACGTCGCGATGGGTCACGAGGCGACCGTCTCGAAGGTCAGCGAGGACCAGCTGTTCTACCTGATGTCGCGGGGCATGACGGAGGAAGAGGCCATGGCCATGATCGTGCGCGGGTTCGTCGAGCCCATCGCGCGCGAGCTGCCGATGGAGTACGCCCTCGAGCTGAACCGCCTGATCGAGCTGCAGATGGAAGGGGCCGTGGGCTGACGGCCGCTGCGGCCACAGCTGAGCAGACGCATGACTGAGAGCATCCAGACCACCAGTACCCAGACGACGAGCACCGAGGACGGCAGCGACGAGCTGCGGCAGGAGCACGCGGTCGACCTGACGGCCGAGAGCCCGGCGAAGGTCACGCTCGACTCCTCGGCGACCCCGGGACCGGGCGGCGAGACGGAGCGCACCGTCCCTGCGGGTCGGCCCGACCAGCTGGGCCTCACCGCCCACTCCCACGGCGCGGGCGTCCCCGAGCAGTCGCGGGCCGAGCGGCGCACCTCGTTCGACGTGTCCGACTTCCCGGTGCCGACCGGACGCGAGGAGGACTGGCGCTTCACGCCGATCGACCGGCTGGGCCCGCTGCTGAACGAGGGACCGAGCGAGCCCGGGGCCGTCTCCGTGGAGCTGCAGGCGCCCGAGGGCGTCGAGCACGGGGAGGTGCCGCTGGACCGTGACGCCCGCGCGTTCGTCCCCGGCGACCGGGCCGCGGTGGTCGCGTACGCCGGCACCGGCGCAGCCCTGCGCGTCGCGATCCCCAAGGAGACCGAGCTGCACGAGCCGGTCGTGCTCCGGCTGCGCGGCAAGAACGGCGGGCGGGTCAACGGGCACATCCTCGTCGAGGCCGGTGCGTTCGCCAGCGGCATCGTCGTGATCGACCACGTCGGGTCCGCGATGCACGGCGGCAACGTCGAGGTGCGCGTCGGGGACGGCGCCCACCTCACGGTGGTGAGCCTGCAGCAGTGGGACGACGACGCCGTCCACCTCGCGCAGCACGACGCGCTCGTCGGGCGCGACGCGACGTTCAAGCACGTGGCGGTGACGCTCGGCGGCCAGGTCGTGCGGATGTCGACGAACGTGCGCTACGCGGGCCCCGGCGGGGACGCCACCCTGCTCGGCGTGTACTTCGCCGACGCCGGCCAGCACCTGGAGCACCGCTCTTTCATCGACCACGCCGTGCCGAACTGCAAGAGCCACGTGACCTACAAGGGCGCTCTGCAGGGCGAGACGGCGCACACGGTCTGGGTGGGCGACGTCCTCATCCGCCACGCTGCCGAGGGAACAGACACCTACGAGCTGAACCGCAACCTCGTGCTGACGGACGGCGCCCGCGCCGACTCCGTACCGAACCTCGAGATCGAGACCGGGCAGATCATCGGCGCCGGCCACGCGAGCGCGACGGGCCGGTTCGACGACGAGCAGCTGTTCTACCTGCAGGCGCGCGGGATTCCGGAGGACGAGGCGCGGCGTCTGGTCGTGCGCGGCTTCTTCGCCGACATCGTCCACCAGATCGGGATCCCGACGGTGCAGGAGAAGCTGATGGAGGCGATCGAGGCCGAGCTCGCGCTGTCGATGGGCCAGGAGGCGTCGACGGACGCGTCGGGCGACGGCACGTCGTCCGCCGTCGAGGCAGCCGCCGGGGAGCGGGCGTGACCTTCCAGCGCGTCTGCTCCGTCTCCGACATCCCCGACGACACCAACGTGCTCGGCGTGGAGGTGAACGGCGAGCCGGTCGCGATCGTGCGTGACGAGAGCGGTGACCTGCACGCGATCAACAACGTCTGCTCCCACCAGTACGTCCTGCTGTCCGAGGGCGAGGTCGAGGGCTGCCGGATCGAGTGCTGGCTGCACGGGTCCCAGTTCGACCTGCTGACGGGCGAGCCGACCGCCCTGCCCGCGACACAGCCCATCGACGTCTACGACGTCCGGGTGGACGGCGACGACGTCCTCGTCGACGTCTCCGTCCGCCCGAACGAGAGCCAACCGGCGAACGCCACCAAGGAGAGCTGAGCTTTTATGTCGACACTCGAGATTCGCGACCTGCACGTCAGCGTCGCAGCCGACGCCACCGGCGGCGGTGAGATGAAGGAGATCCTTCGGGGGGTCACCCTGACCGTCAGGTCGGGCGAGACGCACGCGATCATGGGTCCGAACGGGTCCGGCAAGTCCACGCTCGCCTACTCGATCGCGGGCCACCCGAAGTACAAGGTCACGTCTGGCAGCGTGACGCTCGACGGTGAGGACGTGCTCGCGATGAGCGTGGACGAGCGCGCCCGCGCCGGTCTCTTCCTCGCGATGCAGTACCCGGTCGAGGTCCCGGGCGTCAGCGTGTCGAACTTCCTGCGCACGGCGAAGACCGCGATCGACGGCAAGGCGCCCAACCTCCGGCACTGGGTGAAGGACATGCGGCAGGCGATGACGGACCTGCGCATCGACTCGTCCTTCGCGGAGCGCAACGTCAACGAGGGCTTCTCCGGCGGAGAGAAGAAGCGGCACGAGATCCTGCAGATGGAGCTGCTCAAGCCGAAGCTCGCGATCCTCGACGAGACCGACTCCGGGCTCGACGTCGACGCCCTCCGGGTCGTGTCGGACGGCGTGAACCGGGTTCGTGAGAACACGGACGTCGGCGTGCTCCTGATCACGCACTACACGCGCATCCTGCGCTACATCAAGGCCGACTTCGTGCACGTCTTCGTCGATGGGCGGATCGCCGAGGAGGGCGGGCCCGAGCTGGCCGACGAGCTGGAGGAGAACGGGTACGACCGCTTCCTGGTGGCCTCGGCCTCCTGACGGAGCGCGCAAGGACGAAGCCGAGAGACGAGGACGCCATGCAGACGAGCGGCTACGACGTCGAGACGGTGCGCAAGGACTTTCCGATCCTTTCGCGGCCGATGGCCGACGGCCGGCCCCTGGTCTACCTCGACTCGGCGAACACGAGCCAGAAGCCGACCGCCGTCGTCGACGCGATGAGCGAGCACCTGCTGCAGCACAACGCGAACGTGGCGCGCGCCGTCCACCAGCTCGGGGCGGAGGCCACGCAGGCGTACGAGGGCGCGCGCGCCGACGTGGCGCGGTTCATCGGGGCGGCACGGCCTGAGGAGGTCGTGTTCACCAAGAACGCCTCCGAGGCGCTGAACCTGGTGGCGAGGGTGCTGGGGGAGCCCGGGGACTTCGGAGTCGGTCCCGGCGACGAGGTCGTCGTCACCGAGATGGAGCACCACTCCAACCTCGTGCCGTGGCAGCTGCTGTGCGAGCGCGTCGGCGCTCGGCTGCGGTGGTTCGGCGTGACCGACGAGGGGCGCCTCGACCCGGACTTCGACGCCGTGCTGAGCGAGCGGACCAAGGTCGTGTCGCTCACGTGGGTGTCGAACGCGCTGGGCACCGTCAACCCAGTGAGGGAGGTCGCTGCTCGCGCGAAGGAGGTCGGTGCTCTCGTCGTCGTCGACGGCTCCCAGGCCGTGCCGCAGCTGCCGGTCGACGTGTCGTCCCTCGGCGCGGATCTCGTGGCGTTCACCGGTC
>JBKHWX010000149.1:0-5741 GCA_046566325.1 Actinomycetes bacterium
GCGTCCTGGTGGGAGCCGGAGAAGGCCGTGTAGACGAGGTCGCCGCCCCACGGGTGCCGCTCCCCGACCGGCAGCTGGTTGCAGTACTCGACCGTGCGGCGGATCTCGTCGATCTTCGAGAAGTCGACCTGCGGGTCGATCCCCTGGCTGAACAGGTTCATCCCCAGGGTCACCAGGCACACGTTGCCCGTGCGCTCACCGTTGCCGAACAGGCACCCCTCGATCCGGTCCGCGCCGGCGAGGTAGCCGAGCTCCGCCGCCGCCACACCCGTCCCGCGGTCGTTGTGCGGGTGGAGGGACAGCACGATCGAGTCGCGCCGGGGCAGGTTGCGGTGCATCCACTCGATCGAGTCGGCGTAGACGTTCGGCGTGGCCATCTCTACCGTCGCCGGCAGGTTCATGATCATCGGCCGGTCGGGCGTGGGCTCGATGACGTCGGCCACGCGCCCGCACACGTCGACGGCGTACTCCAGTTCCGTCCCCGTATACGACTCCGGCGAGTACTCCCAGTAGATGTCGGTGTCCGGCGTCAGCATCTCGGCGTACTTCATGCCCAGGCGAGCGCCCTGGGTCGCGATGTCGGCGATGCCGTCCTTGTCGAGGCCGAAGACCACCTTGCGCTGCAGCACCGAGGTGGAGTTGTAGAAGTGGCAGATCGCCTGCCGCGCACCGCGCAGGGACTCGAAGGTCCGCTCGATGAGGTGCTCGCGGCACTGGGTCAGCACCTGGATCGTGACGTCGTCCGGGATCAGGTCGCCCTCGACGAGCTGCCGCACGAAGTCGAAGTCGGTCTGGCTCGCAGAGGGGAACCCGACCTCGATCTCCTTGTACCCCAGGGAGACCAGCAGCTGGAACATCGCCAGCTTGCGGCTCGGGGACATCGGGTCGATCAGGGCCTGGTTGCCGTCCCGCAGGTCGACCGCGCACCAGCGCGGCGCCTTCGTCATGACCTTGTCCGGCCACGTGCGGTCAGGCAGCTGGACCTTCAGCTGCTCCTGGTACGGGCGGTACTTGTGGATGGGCATCCCGGAGGGCTGCTGGGCAGGGATCACGGCGTCGACTCCTTGGCTCACTGGCTGGCGTGCTTCGGTTGGCGACCGGAACGCAGCGACTCCGCGCCGAGGGGACCGGTCTTAGAGACCCTCGTCGCGGCAGCCAAGGAGGAGGCCTGTGAACACGACGCAAATGATACCGGATGCCCGGTGTGCGTCAGCACGCTCGCCCGGCACGTTGTCAGACCGACGTGCGGTGGTGGCCTATGTCGGTCTGACACAGGTGGGGGCCCGGCGTCTTGTCAGACCGACGTGCGGTGGTGGCCTACGTCGGTCTGACACAGGTGGGGGCGCGGTCACCCGCGGCGCCGCACGAACTCCTCAGCGATCTGGACGGCGTTCAGGGCCGCGCCCTTGCGCAGGTTGTCGCCGCTCACGAAGAGCACGAGCCCGCGGCCGTCCGGGACGGCCTGGTCCGCGCGGATCCGCCCGACGAAGCTCGGGTCCGCTCCGGCGGCCTGCAGCGGGGTGGGGACGTCGGTCAGCACGACACCCGGCGCGGAGCGGAGCAGCTCGGTCGCCTGCCCCGGCGAGAGCGGGTTCTCGAACTCGGCGTGGATGGCGAGCGAGTGCCCCGTGAACACGGGGACGCGGACGCACGTCGCCGACACCCGAAGGTCGGGCGCGTGCAGGATCTTGCGGCTCTCGTAGCGGAGCTTCTGCTCCTCGTCGGTCTTGCCGCTGCCGTCGTCGGCGATCGACCCCGCGATCGGCACCACGTTGAAGGCGATGGGCGCGACGTAGGCGGACGGCGCAGGCATCTGGACGGCGTCCCCGGCGAAGGCCAGCTCGGCGGCCTTGTCAGCCACCGCCTGCACCTGCGTCTCCAGCTCACGCACGCCCTTGCCCCCGGAGCCGGAGACGGCCTGGTACGAGGAGACGACGAGCCGGGTCAGACCGGCCCGGCGGTGCAGCGGCGCCAGCACCGGCATCGCTGCCATCGTCGTGCAGTTGGGGTTGGCGACGATCCCCTTCGGCAGGTCGTCGAGGTCGTCGGGGTTGACCTCGCTGACGACGAGGGGCACATCCGGGTCCATCCGCCACGCGGACGAGTTGTCGATGACGACGCCGCCCGCGTCGGCGACCTTGGGCGCGTACTCCTTCGACGCGGTCTTGCCGTTCGAGAACAGGGCGATGTCGAGACCGGAGAAGTCGGCGGCGGCCGAGTCCTCGACCGTGACCTCGCCGCCCTTCCATGGCAGGGTGTTCCCCGCGGAGCGCGCCGAGGCGAAGAACCGCACCTCGTCGACCGGGAAGTCCCGCTCGGCGAGCAGCGTCCGCATGACCCCGCCGACCTGACCTGTCGCTCCGAAGACACCTACGCGCATGGCGACAACGATACGTTCCGGGCGCGTCGGTCCGACGAAGTGACCAGGGTCTGGACGGCGAGAAGCGCCCGGACCAGGCTGCGCGTCCTCGTCAGCGGGTCAGCTCGACCGCGTACGGCTCGGGCGGGATCGCGCGGGCGGCACTCATGGCGGGGGGAGGGCCGGTCGGACGTCGCGGCTCCCGGACGCCCGCCCCGCCTCCTGGCGTGTCGGGCTCCGGCCCGCCTCCTCGACCACCTCGACCTCGGTCGCCCTGGACGGGCGCGCCGACCGGTACGCGTCGTCGCCGGAGTCTGATCTTGCCTCGTCGTCCACCTGCGCCAGCCATGAGGGTCAGCAGACGCCTCCCCGCGACACGGCGTCAAGAGCCCTCAGAAGCCGAGGCGTCGAAGCTGCTTCGGGTCGCGCTGCCAGTCCTTGGCGACCTTGACGCGCAGCTGCAGGTTCACGGGGACGCCGAGCAGCGCCTCCAGGGAGTGGCGCGCCTTCGCGCCGACCGCCTTGAGGCGCGCGCCACCCCGGCCGATCACGATCCCTTTCTGCGAGTCGCGCTCGACGAAGACGTCGACGAAGACGTCGAGCATCCCGTCGTCCCGGTCCTCGCGCGGCACCATCTCGTCCACGACGACGGCGATGCTGTGAGGCAGCTCGTCCCGGACGCCCTCGAGCGCCGCCTCCCGCACGAGCTCGGCGACCATGACGGCCTCGGGCTCGTCGGTCAGCTCCCCGTCCGGGTACAGCTGCGGACCCTCCGGCAGCGGCGCGACGAGCAGGTCTGCCACGAGGTCCACCTGGTAGCCGTCCACGGCCGAGACGGGGACGACGTCCCGCCACTCGCCGAGCTCGGAGACGGCGAGCAGGTGGTCGGCGAGCCGCTGCCGGCCGACCAGGTCGGCCTTCGTGGCGACGGCGACGACGGGCGTGCGCTGCCGGCCGCTGCTCAGCTCGGCCAGCTCGCCCGCGATGAACCGGTCGCCGGGCCCGACGCGCTGGTCAGCCGGGACGCAGAACCCGACGACGTCCACCTCGTGCAACGTCTCCATCACGAGGTCGTTGAGCCGCTGGCCGAGCAGTGTCCGCGGCCGGTGCAGCCCCGGTGTGTCGACGAGCACCAGCTGGGCGTCCGGACGGTTGACGATGCCCCGGATCGTGTGGCGGGTGGTCTGGGGGCGGCTCGAGGTGATCGCCACCTTCTGCCCCACGAGCGCGTTGGTCAGCGTCGACTTGCCCGCGTTCGGCCGACCCACGAGGCAGGCGAACCCGGAGCGGAACGTCGCGCCGTCGTCCCCGCCGACCCCGCTCACGCGCTCCTCCTGTGGACGACGAGGCTCACCGGTGAGCTCCTTCCTCGTGCACGTGCTCGGGAGTCGGCTCGCTAGCGATCCGCACGAGCACGGTCGCGATGCGGTTGCGCCGTCCCTCGCGGCGTTCGGCCGTCAGCTCCAGCCCGCCCACGCACGCCGCCGAGCCAGGGATCGGCACCTTGCCGAGCGCCTTCGCGAGCAGGCCGCCCACCGAGTCGACCTCCTCCTCCTCGATCTCCAGCCCGAACAGCTCCGCGACCTCGTCGATCGAGGTGCGTGCGCTGACGCGGTACGTGCCCTCCTCGACCGGCTCGACGCCCGGCGCCTCGCGGTCGTACTCGTCCGCGATCTCGCCGACGATCTCCTCGATGAGGTCCTCGATGGTGACGAGGCCAGCGGTGCCGCCGTACTCGTCGATGACGAGCGCGACGTGCGCGAAGGTGCGCTGCATCTCGCGCAGCAGGTCGTCCACGGGCTTGCTCTCGGGCACGAGGACCGGGGCGCGCATGACCTGCTCCACCGGCAGCACGTCCGAGACGTCGCCCGGAGACCTGTGCAGCCGCCGCGCGACGTCCTTGAGGGAGAGGACGCCGAGGACGTCGTCCACGTCGTCGCCGATCACGGGGATGCGGGAGAAGCCGGACCGCAGGAACAGGCTCATCGCCTCGCGGAGGGTGGTGTCGCGCCCCATCGTCAGCATGTCGGTGCGCGGCACCATCACCTCGCGCACGATGGTGTCCCCGAGCTCGAAGACCGCGTGCACCATCTGCCGCTCGTCGGCCTCGATCACCTGCGACTCGGTCGCGAGGTCCACGAGCTCGCGCAGCTCGACCTCTGAGGCGAACGGCCCGTCCCGGAAGCCTCGCCCCGGCGTGACGGCGTTCGCGAGCACGACCAGCGCCCGCGCCACGGGGCCCAGCAGGCGGGTCAGCCCGCGGACGGCGGGGACGGTCGCGCAGGCCACGCGCTCGGCATGCTGGCGGCCGACGGTTCTCGGGCTCACTCCGACCATCGCGAACGTGACGACGGCCATCACGCCGCCGCTGACGAGCAGGACCGCCCACCACGTACCGAGCGGCCCGGCGACGACCAGCGTCACGCAGACGGCCGCGGCCGACTCCGCGAGCAGCCGCAGGAACACCGAGACGTTGACGACGGGCGCCGGCTCCTGCAGCACCGCCGCGACCGCCGCCGCGCCCCTGCGGTTGTCGACGACGAGCCGCGCGGCCTCGGCGCGGGTGAGGCGGGCGAGCGCCGCCTCCATCGCCGAGAGCAGGCCCGCGACGACCACCAGCGCGACGCCGATCGGGAGCAGCAGCGCCGCGGGCGCGTCGATCACCCCCGACCACGCCCGGACAGGAACGTCAGCAGCAGCTTGCGCTGCAGGCCGAACATCTCCTTCTCCTCCTCGGGCTCGGCGTGGTCGTAGCCGAGCAGGTGGAGGATCCCGTGCGTCGTCAGCAGCAGCAGCTCCTCGACGGTCGCGTGGCCGGCCGCCGCAGCCTGCTGCGCGGTCACCTCGGGGCAGAGGACGACGTCACCCAGCAGACCCGGACCGCTCGGCTCCCCCTCGCGGCCGGGCCGCAGCTCGTCCATCGGGAAGCTGAGCACGTCGGTCGGCCCGGGCTCGTCCATCCACTGGACGTGCAGGGTGGTCATCGCCTCGGCGTCGACGAGCAGCACCGACAGCTCCGCCTGCGGGTGCACGTGCATCGCGTCGAGCACGTGCCGCGCCAGGGCCGCGACCTCCGCCTCGTCGATCGCGTAGCCGGACTCGTTGACGACGTCGATCGTCACCGCGGGTCCCGCGCCGCGGGACGTCGGCCTGGCGTCACTGCGCGTCCCGACCGCGAGCACGACGCGGCGCCTCCCGGGACACCGGCCGGCCCCGGTCCCCGGCCGCGCGCGCACCGTCGCCCTCCCGAGCCGCGCGCTCGGCGTCCCACCGGCCGTACGCGTCGACGATGTCGCTCACGAGGCGGTGCCGGACGACGTCCGTGCTGGTCAGGTGCGTGAAGTTCACGTCCTCGATCCCCTCGAGGATGGAGCTGACGACG
>JBKHWX010000150.1:0-7803 GCA_046566325.1 Actinomycetes bacterium
CTGCCGTCGAGGACGGGCAGGTCGTCGCTGAAGAGCAAACCCTGTGCCCGTGCGGGCACGGGCCGCGCCTCGCCGGTCGCATCGCCGGTGCCGCTCACGCACGCCTCCATCTCGACGCCCCGCGACCAGTCGCCGGCCTGCCGGCGCCGCGAGTTCCGCGGGAGCGGAACACATGGGTGGAACTACGGGCTCAGGTGGAACTAGGGCACTGCTGGAACTGCTCCGTCAGGTACAACCACGGCACTGCTGCTGGGACTAGCACTGATGGAACTACCCCCGGTCGGAACTACAGGACTGTCCTTCTCCTTCGACGGTACGGACCGGCCGTCCCTCGGTCAACGAGGCGGCGTCCTCGGCCTTGGCGTGTCGCGGCCAGGGCCGCCGAAGTCTGAACCTCAGGTTGAGGGTCAGTCGGGACTGCGCCCTGGCTCGGCAGGGCCCTCGCCCTCCTGAGGCAGGTGCTCGAAGTCCTCGGCGCTCACCTGGTCGAGAAACTCCCGGAACTTTTCGACCTCGTCCTCGTCCTCCTCCGGGATCGGCACGCCTCCCACCTCGAGCACCTGGTCCGCGCTCAGGATGGGACAGCCGACGCGCAGCGCGAGCGCGATGGCGTCGGAGGTCCGCGAGCCGACCGTCGTGCCCCCCGCGAACGACAGCTCGGCGTAGTAGACGTTGTCCCGCATCTCCGTGATCCGGACCTGCTCCAGCTGGTGGTGGAACGCGTCCAGCACGTTCTTCAGCAGGTCGTGGGTCAAGGGCCGTGGCGGCACGACCCCCTGCTGCGCGAACGCGATGGCGCTCGCCTCGGCGGCGCCGATCCAGATCGGCAGGTAGCGGTCGCCGTCCCGTTCCCGCAGCAGAACGATCGGCTGGTTGTCGGGCATCTGCACCCGCACGCCCACCACCTCGAGCTCTCGCACGGTTCCACCGTAGCCGTCGGGGCGAGGGCGTGCCGGGTCAGAGGGGTCGGCCGGGGTGACCGAGACGGATGCTCTCAGCCGCGGAAACGGGAGAGTCCCGCGCGAACCAGACCCGCGTGCAGGCGGACGCACAGGGCCGAGATCTCGCGAGCGACCTCGTCGGCGCGCGCCGGCGAGCCCGCGCCACGGTGGTGACGGAGGGGTGCGGTGACCTGTTCGACCAGGCCGAGCTCCCGGTCCGCCGCGGTCCGGAACGCCCGCAGGTGGCGTGGCTCGATGCCGTACTCCGCGAGGTCCCGCGCCGCCCGCGTGACCTCGACGTCGTGGGCGTCGAAGTACCCGCTGGGACCCGGCGCGACCAGGCCGAAGACCTCCAGGGCCTTTACGAGGTCGGCGTCCGCCCCGGCGGCCTCTGCGAGCTCGTCGCGACGCAGCCTCAGCTCCCGCTTGCCGCCCTCGAAGGAGTCAGGTCCCGGGTCCACGGGGCTCTGGACGACGTGCGGGACGCGCGGCCGTGTCCCGGGCAGCTCCGGAGGCTCGAGCCCGCGGTCGACCGCGTCCAGGTACTCGGCGATCGCCTTGAGGGGCATGTAGTGGTCTCGCTGGAGGCCGAGCACCAGGCGCAACCGCTCGACGTCCTCGGTCCTGAACTTCCGGTAGCCGGACGCCGTCCGCTCGGGTGTGACGAGGCCGCGGTCCTCGAGGAACCGCAGCTTCGAGTGCGACAGGTCGGGAAACTCGGGCTTGAGCTCCGCCAGCACCTCGCCGATGCTGTGCAGCTTCTGCTTCGGCAGCCTCTCGGCCTGCACCCGCTCGGCCTGCAGCCGCTCGGCCTGCACCCGCTCGGCCTGCACCCGCTCGGCGTGCACCCGCTCGGCCTGCACCCGCCGTCCCTGTGAGGTCGTGCGGGTGTCCGCGCGGTGCGCGGCGGTGCTCACGAGGCAGTCCCACCGCCCTGGCCGGCCCCGCGACGGCTCGGGTGGAAGGTCATCCGGTACTTCCCGATCTGCACCTCGTCCCCGGCCCGCAGCAGCGCGTCGTCCACGCGGTCGCGGTTGACGTAGGTGCCGTTAAGGCTGCCGATGTCACGCACCCGGAAGCCCTGCTCGTCCCGGACGAACTCGGCGTGCTTCCGGGAGACGGTGACGTCGTCCAGGAAGATGTTGCTGTCGGGGTGCCGGCCGGCCGTCGTCCGCTCCGAGTCGAGCAGGAACCGCGCGCCCGAGTTCGGCCCCCGCTGCACGATCAGGAGCGCGGAGCCGGGCGGCAGCGCGTCGACCGCGGAGGTGTCGTCCCCCGACAGGCCGAGCTCGGCGGACTCCACGGTGTCCGAGCCGGCAGCCTGGAAGGTCATGGTGGTGTCCGACGGTCGGCGGCGTACGTCCTCGCCGCGCTCGCCGGTATTGGCGTCTCCGCTGGCCACGCTCGTCTCCCCTGCCGTCCGCCTCGAACCCGCTACTCGAGACGCCTAGCCTAACCTTCGACGTGACCTTGAGACAGGTGCGGCTGTCGCCGTCCCACGTTTGCGCGTGCGAGGGGCGACGGAGAGGTCAGTCCACGCTGGAGCGGTAGGCGTCCGCATCCATCAGGTGGTCGAGGTCGACGCCGTCGCCGAGCTGCATCTCGAACATCCATCCCTCCCCGTAGGGGTCGGAGTTCACGAGCTCCGGGCTGCCGTCGAGCGCCTCGTTCCGGGCGGTCACGGTCCCGTCCAACGGGGCGTACATGTCGCTCACGCTCTTCGTCGACTCGACCTCGCCGCAGGTGTCCCCCGCCGTCACCGCAGTGCCCGGCTCGGGCAGGGAGACGTACACGATGTCGCCCAGCGCGTCCTGCGCGAACGAGGTGATCCCGATCCGGACGACGCCGTCGCCGGCCTGCCGTACCCACTCGTGCTCCGGGGTGTACCGAAGGTCTGCCGGGTACTCGAACTGAGCCATGGGTCCTCACTCGTGGTCGGGGTGCAGGGCCAGCAGGACGGGGCGCGGCGCGGACTACTGCTGCGAGGGCGTCGCCGATGGGGACCGCTGTGGGCGGGCCGTCAGGACGACGGACTCGCGGAGGTGGTCTGGACCGGGTGAGCGTACTGAGGGGCCGAGACGGCCCGCAACGCGTCCACGACGACGGTCTGGCGCTCCTCGACGGTGGCCTGCCCGCCCGACCGGCTCTGGTTCACGGACGCCAGCACGCCGCCGGGGATTCCCAGCGCCGGCGCGAGCGTGCCGGGGTCGCCGATCACCCGGAACACGTACGGGCTGCGCAGCAGCTTGCCGTCGACGAGGACGCCGTCCGAGCCGGGTGCGTTGAGGAAGGACGTGCTGGCCACGATGCGGACGTCCCCGACCTGCATCGCCTCGGCGCCGGCGTCCCGGAGCTCCTGGACGGCGTCCAGCAGGATCAGGGAGCCCAGCTCGCCCTTCGGGTCGCTGATCGTCAGGACGATGCCGGGGCCGGTGGCCGGCGCCGTCCCCGCGAGTACGCCCAGCACGTCGACCCGCTCCTGCGCCGCCTCCAGCGCAACCTGGCGCTGGTTGGTGCTGCTCAGCAGCTCGTCGCGGGTGGTCCGCAGCCGCTCCGCCTCGTTCTCGAGGCGCTGGCTGCGCTGGCTCACGTCGTCCAGGATCCGCACGAGGTCGCTCTCGCGCAGGCTCTCCAGGTTCGTGTCCTGGGTCTGACGCACCTGGACGACGAGCGCGAACCCGAGCACACCGCACAGCAGACCGGCGAGCAGCTGTCCCCGGTTCAGCTTCGGGGCGACCGAGCGCAGCAGGCGGCGGCGGACGACGCTCTTGTCGACCTGCTGAACGGGCACCTCGGACTGCGGCGCCTGCTGCTCGCCCGCCTGCTGCTCGCCCGCCTGCTGCTCGCTCGCCTCGTGGAGGGTGGCCTGCGGGTCGCCGTCCGGGCGGTCTCCAGGCTGCTGCGCGTTCTGGTTCGTCATGAGCGTCATGCCCTGAAGAGGTGCCGGCGGATCGCCGCCGCGTTGGAGAAGATCCGGATCCCGAGGACGACGACGACGCCGGTCGCGAGCTGGGAGCCGACACCGAGCTGGTCGCCGAGGTAGACGATCAGGCCCGCGACGACGACATTCGACAGGAAGGACACGACGAACACCCTGTCGTCGAAGATCCCGTCGAGCACGGCGCGCAGCCCGCCGAACACGGCGTCGAGGGCCGCGACGACGGCGATGGGCAGGTAGGGCTGCAGGACCGGCGGCACGGTCGGGTGCAGAACGAGGCCGAGCACGATGCCGACGACAAGTCCGAGAGCGGCGATCACGAGGAGTCCTCCGAGGTGGTCGGCTGCAGGGCGGCGGCCGAGCTGGCGGTCGGCGTGCTCGCGCTGCCAGCCGGGGCCGCTGGTTCACCGTTCGTGGCTGGAGGGGTCGGGGCGGCCGGCTCCACGGGGTGGGCGTAGTGCAGACGAAGACCTGAGGCCCCCGGAAGCTCCAGCCGGTCGGCGGCACTCACCGACGCCCTGACACCGTAGTTCTGCTGGAGCGACGTCAGGTAGCGGCCCGCCGCAGAGGAGGCGAACGCGACCTGCAGCTTCTGCGGGTCGCCGACGGCACTGACCTCGTAGGGCGGGGTCAGGGGCCGGAAGTTGACGAGGACGGCGGCGCCGGCCTGCCGGATCGACGACAGCGCCGTCAGCCGCTGGTCGTTCACCGAGACCGCCTCCGCGCCCGACGCCCACAGGCCGTTGACCACGACCTGCAGGTCGCGGTCGCGGACCCTGCCGCTCTCGGCCTTCTCCAGCTCGCGCGGGTCCGCTCCGGCGACCTTGCCCAGGGACTCGGCGTCGTTCATCGACACGGTGACGCCCGGCCCGGTGACCGGGGCCGCGCCCGTCACCGCCCCGAGCTCCTCGGCTCGAGCGAGCAGCTGCTGGCCGGGGCCGGAGAGGGCCGAGGCGTTGGCCTCGTCGATCCGGGACTGCAGGGCGGCGACCTCCTGCTCCAGGTCGTCCACCTGCGTCGTCCGGTCCCCGATCTCCTGCATCAGCAGCGTCCGGGAGTCGCTCTGCCCCGGCAGGCGGAGCTGCAGGACCGCCGCGACGAGCAGGCCCCCGGCGACCGCGGCGAGCAGGACCGTGAGGGTCAGGCGCCGGGGCGAGCGAACGCCGTCCCCCTGCTCGCGCCGCTGGGCGGCCGCGGCGTAGCCGGGGTCCAGAGGCCGTTGCATCACCTCCGTCAGCAGCGTCATCGAGGCGTCGGGTCGCGCCGTCCCCCGGTCCGTCGTCGTCGTCGCCGCCGCCGCCGCGGACCCTCGCGTGCGCGAACGCGGCGGCCCCGACGGGCTCTCCACCCCGGAGTCCGTCCCCGGCGTCACGGGGCCGCCCGGACGACGTCCCGCACCTGCCGGAGGTAGAGCAGACCGGCCCACCAGTACAGACCGGTCCCCCACCAGGCGAAGGCCCAGCCGATGGGGCGGGCGACCTCGGCGACGCTGTTCGCGCCCTCTCCGAGCAGGATCAGCGGGAAGGCGTACAACAGGTTGAACGTGGCGGCCTTGCCGAGGAAGTGGACCGGCAGCGGCCCGTACCCGTGGCGGGCCAGGACCGGCAGGGTCGTCGACAGGAGGGCGTCCCGCAGCACGATGACGGCGACGAGCCACCACGGGATGAGGTCACGCCAGGCGAGCCCGAGCAGGGTCGACAGGATGTAGAGCCGGTCCGCGGCGGGGTCGAGCAGCTGGCCGACGCGGGAGACCTGGTGCCACCGCCGGGCTAGGAAGCCGTCGAGCCAGTCGCTCACGCCGGAGAAGGCCAGGACGAGCAGCGCGAACCCGTCGTAGCCCGAGACGATGAGCCAGGCGAACACGGGCACGAGCAGGAGCCGGGCGAGGCTCAGCAGGTTCGGAACGGTCAGGACCCGGTCGACCATCTCGGGAGTGCGCGGGTCAGCAGGCGTACCTGACTCCGCTCTCACCAAGGGCCCTCCCGACGGTCCGAGCGGTGGACGCCGGCTGCCGGTCCACCTTCGAGCAGCCTACGCGGTGGCGTTCGCCGCGCCCCGTCCGACCGTGCGGGACGGCGAGGGGCGGGCGCCCTTCCTCGTGCGGGGAGGCACGCGCCTAGGCAGCCTTCACGGCGTCGTCGAAGACGGTGAGGCTGCCGCCGTACGCGGCGACCCAGACCCGCTTCGTCTTGGCGTCGTACGTGACCCCGATCGGGTGGTGGTCGACGGCCAGCGTCTCGAGGACCTTGAGGTCGGAGGTCCGCACGCGACTCACGGTGTCCGAGGCATAGTTGACGACGAACAGCGCCGAGCCGTCCGGCGACAGGACGGCGCTGCGCGGCTGGGAGCCCGTCGTCACGGTCGCGACTACCCGGCCCGTCGCGGTGTCGACCTTCGCCACCTTGCCCGCGGCGTTGAGGGTGGCGTAGAGGGTCTTGCCGTCCGGGCTCAGGTTCAGGTGCCGTGGGCCCGCTCCTACCCCCTTGAACCAGCGGACGGTGCCCGTGCCCGCACCGGAGAGTGCTGCCCGCAGGTCGACGACGGCGATGTCGGACGAGCCCATCACCGCGACGTACGCGGTGCGCGAGTCCGGGCTGACGGCGATTCCGCGCGGGTAGCGCCCGAGCCGCACCGTCGCCACCTGCTCGGGACGGTCACCGGTGCGGACGAGGGACAGGTCCCACGTGCACCAGTTCGTGACGAGGACGAGCTTTCCGTCCGGGGTGGCGTCCACGTACTTGGGCACCGAGCCGACCTGGACGATGTCCGAGATCTGCAGGGACTTGGTGTCGATGCGGTACAGGAAGCTGTGGTCGAGGCCCATGTCGGGGTTGCAGACGTCGTCACCGGGCTTGGTGAAGCCCGGACCGTACATCGAGTAGTTGGACACCCACAGCGACGAGCCGTCGGGGCTGAACGCGGCTTCCACCGGCCCGCCCTTGACCGGCTTCGTCCACTTCTCGTACCCGAAGTCGGACGGCGTCACGGCGTCGTTGATCGTCTTGCGCAGCTGCCCGTCACTGCCGAACACGGAGACGGTGTGCGTGTAGATCATGTTCTGCGCGACGACCAGGCCGTGGCCCGACGCGACGACGGACTTCGGCGTGAGCTGTCCCGTGATGCGGTCCACCCGCTGGAGGTGTCGCTCCGCACTGGCCGGTCCGGTCCAGGCTGAAAGCTGCCCCGGCGCATCGGCGCGGCCGTTCTGCTTGGCGTCGTCCGCGGGAGGGTTTGCCCGCGACCCGTCGGCGGAGCCTCCACCGACCGGTGCGGCCGCGTCGTCCCCGCCCGCGGGTCGCGGTGAGCTCGCGCCCGCGTCGCCGCCGCACCCGGCGAGCACGAGGACGGCGAGCAGCCCCGCGGCCGCCGCCCAAGCGCGGGCAGGGGCCTGTCTGCCCTCGTCTCGTGCTCTGTCTTCCCGCTGCACTGCCTCTTCCGGGGTCGCTCGCTCTTCCAGGGTCGTTCGGGCGGTCTGCTGGGGACATGGTGCCCGACGCGCGTGTCGTACCCGCGCATTGGCTGGTGGGCGCGTCGCCCTCGAACCGGCTGTCGGACCCGCCCGGCAGGGTGACTGCCGACGCCGGCGGAGACCCCGCCCGTGCGGGAGGGAGCTGACGTGTCGGTGCTGGGCAGCGTGGCGGACGACGGCCTGACAGCGGCCGTCGCCGGGTCGACGTCGTGGCGAGGCGTGCTTCGTCGCCTGGGCCTGCCGGAGCGCTCGTCGCGGCTCGGCCGGCTGCTCCGCCTGCGCTGCGACGAGCTGGGCGTCGACTACGCGCACTTCCGGGGGCAGCGCCGCTGGACGGACGACGAGCTCGTGCGGGAGGTGCGTGCTGCCGGGTCGTGGCAGCAGCTGCTCTCGGCCCTGGGCTACGCGCCCGACAGCGGCTCCGCCAAGGGCACGGTGCGGAGCCACTGCGCTCG
>JBKHWX010000151.1:0-4801 GCA_046566325.1 Actinomycetes bacterium
CTCTCGACGGCGCCAAGGCCGACCTGGCCGCCAAGCAGGCGGCCGCCCAGTCCCAGATCCAGGGACTCGCTGACCAGGTGACCCACGCCCAGCAGGCCCTGAGCGGCATCGACGCCCAGATCAACGCCACTCGTGCCCAGATCCAGGCGGAGCGCGACGCCGCGGCCGCTCACCTGCGCGACCTGCAGCAGCAGCTGCAGAACGACCAGGCGGCCGTGAGCTCGCTGAACAACCAGATCAACAGCCAGCAGGCCCAGATCAACCAGCTCAACTCCGAGATCGCCTGGTGGAACAACTGGTACAACAACGAGCCCTGGTACAAGCAGTCGTACGAGTGGGCCGAGCTGGGCAAGGAGGTCGGCCAGCGCCAGGCCCAGATCGGTGCGCTCTCCCTGTCGATCCAGGGTCTGCGCGGATCGCTCGTCGCAGCGAACGGCGTCCTCCAGGTCGCCCAGCAGGCCGTGAACGCGGCGCAGGCCGCCCAGGCGACCTACCCGGTCGACCAGGACCCGCGGATCCTCGGCCTCGTCGGCCAGGAGGGTGCGGCCCGGCTGGCGCTGCAGGCGGCCCAGGGCGCTCTGACTGCCGCCCAGCAGACGACGTCGGCGGCGATCGCGTTGGCGAGCCAGACGGTGGCCGGGTTCCAGCAGCAGCTGGGGGCGGCCACGGTGACGCTGCAGGCGGCGAACACGACGCTGGCGCACCTGGGCGCCACGCTCGGGGACGTCGCGGCCGTCAGCGCGTACGTCGCCGCGCACGGTCTCGAGGCGCTGCTCGACGTGAAGTCGGCGTCGTTCGACGGCACGCTCGACGCGACGTCCGGGGGGTCGGTGACGCTGGACGCGGACGTGGTGTTCCAGGGGACGGAGCAGTCGCTGCACGTCTCCTACGACTTCTCCGACCTCGTCGCGGGTGCGAAGGCGCTCGGCAAGGAGGTGCTGCCGTCGCTGCCGGTGTGACGCTGGGTGACGTATCGCGGAGCTCGCTAGACAGCGGACGACGCGACACCAGACAGCGGATGACGAGCCCTCGCCCAGGCGGGGGCTCGTCGTCGTGCTCAGATGTTGGAGCTGTCGGCCGGGCCGGCGCTCGGGTCCGACGCAGCGCCGGCCAGCTGTTCGTCCACCGTGCACGTCAGCCCGAGCGTGTACGCGGTCATGGAGAGCGACCCATACGCGTACCCGTCGACCAGCACGCTCGTGCCGTCGCCGGCGGCGTCCGCGAGCCCCGCCAGGTACAGCAGCGGGATGAAGTGGTCCGGCGTCGGAACCGCTGTCCCGTAGTCGCGATGGGCGTCTAGCGTGGCAGCCTCAGTGGGCGACTCCAGCATCACCGCCTTGGCGTCCTCGTCGAACCGCTGCGCCCAGTCGTAGCCGTCGTCGCTGAGCTTCCAGTCGACGCTCCGCAGGTTGTGGACGACGTTGCCGCTCGCGACCACCAGCACGCCTCGTTCCCGAAGGGGGGCGAGCCGAGCGCCGAGGTCGAGGTGGTAGTCCAAGGGCTTGTTGGCGTTGATGCTGAGCTGCACCACCGGGATGTCCGCGTCCGGGAACGCGTGCGTGAGAACGGACCAGGTGCCGTGGTCGATGCCCCAGGAGTCGACGTCCGCGCCGACCCACGTGGGGTGGACGGCGTCGCTGATCTCCGCCGCCAGCTCGGGCATCCCCGGGGCGGGGTAGTCGACCTCGAAGAGGCGCCGAGGGAACCCGTAGAAGTCGTGGATCGTGCGGGGTTTCGGCATGGCCGTGACGGCCGTGGCCTGGATGTACCAGTGCGCGGAGACCACCAGGATGGCCCGCGGTCTCGGCACCGACTCGCCGAACGTCCGCCACGCCTCGGTGTACCGGTTCACCTCGAGGGCGTTCATCGGGTTGCCGTGGCCGAAGAACGCAGCGGGCATGGCCTTCGAGGACACGTCCTGCGACACGAGGGACCTCCAGAGACTGCGCGGCCCGCGACATGCGCAGCCGGCAGGGGCAACCTAGGTCAGACGGATGCCCAAGGGCAACGAGACGACCGGAGGGTGGCAGCGGCCTGCGGACGCTCTCTCGACGTGCCTCACCATTTCCGTGGGCGTGGGAAGACGCGGGATGCTCCGTCGCGGATGACGGAGAGCGGCACCACGGTCAGCGGCGTCGTGCAGTCGGCGTGAGGGTGTGGTCCCCATAGCTGTTGTCGTCAGGGTTGAGGGTCACCCCGGGGGCAACGAGCTTGTCGATGCGGTCGAGCACCTCGGTCGACAGGGTGATGCCCGCGGCGGGGAGGTAGGACTCCAGCTGCTCCATCGTGCGCGGGCCGACGATCGCCGAGGTCACGCCCGGGTGGTTGAGCACGAACGCGATCGCCATCTCGATCAGGGTGATGCCGGCCTGCTCGGCGAGCTGCGCGAGCTCCTCGACGACGTCGAGCTTGCGCTGGTTGGCCGGGCTGCTCATGTCGAACCGGGCGCTCGGCCGGGCGGCGGAGGTGGGCGTGCCGGCTGCGTCCTTGCGCCAGCGACCGGACAGCCAGCCGCCGGCCAGCGGGCTGTAGGTCAGCGTCCCCATGCCGTACCGCTGGGTGGTGGGGAGTACGTCCTCCTCGATGCCGCGCACGAGGATCGAGTACGGCGGCTGCTCGGTGACGAACCGCTCCAGGTGCCGCTCGCGGGAGGCCCACTGCGCCTCCACGATCTGCGAGCCGGAGTACGACGACGACCCGATGTAGCGGACCTTGCCGGCTCGGACCAGGTCGGTCAGCGCCCCGAGGGTCTCCTCGACGTCGGTGCCCGGGCTGGGCCGGTGCACCTGGTACAGGTCGATGTAGTCGGTGCCCAGCCGCCGCAGGGAGTTCTCGACCTCGCGGACGATCCAGCGGCGGGAGCCGCCGCTCACGTTGGGGTCCTCGCCCATCGGCATGAAGAACTTCGTAGCCAGGACGACGTCGTCGCGCCGGCCTTGCAGAGCCTCGCCGACGATCTCCTCGGATACGCCGGCGGAGTAGACGTCGGCGGTGTCGACGAAGTTGATCCCGGCTTCCAGCGCCCGGTGGATGATGCGGATGGAGTCGGCGCGGTCTTCGTTGCCCCAGGGGCCGAACATCATCGCGCCGAGGCACAGGGGGCTGACCTGGACGCCGGTACGGCCGAGCGGGCGGTACTGCATGGGTGGCTCCTTCTTCCGGAGAGACGGACGGCAGCCAGCGCGGCCACCGGGTGATCGGTGCTGGTGACACGCGGGCCCGGGACCGGCCGACCTGCTTGGAGGTCGGCGCTCCGCCGGTCCGTGGCCGACGGTTGCTCACCGCGGAACTGCCTCATGGGCGAGCAGCCGTCGCGCGGTCAGGGACTGACGAGGACCTTGAGCGCCTCGCGGGAGTCCATCGCCTTGTAGCCGGCGGGGACGTCGTCCAGGCCGACGGTGCGGTCGAAGACCCGGCCGGGCTTGATGCGGCCCTCGAGCACGTCGGGCAGCAGGTCCTCGATGTAGGAGCGCTGCGCGCCGGGGCCGCCGGTGAGGGTGATGTTGCGGCCGAACAGGTCGAAGCCGGCCGGCGCGTGTTGGTACTGCGGAACGCCGACCCGGCTGATCACGCCGCCGGCGCGAACGACGCCGAGGGCCTGCTCGTAGGCGGGCAGGTGCCCGACGCACTCCAGGACGGCGGAGCTGCCGTGGCCGACGGTGAGCTCGCGGACCGCGGTGATGCCCTCCTCGCCGCGGGCGGCGACGACGTCGGTGGCGCCGAACTCCCGGCCGAGGTCGGTGCGTGCCTGGTGGCGGCCCATCAGCACGATCTGCTCGGCGCCCAGCCGCTTGGCGGCCAGAACCGCGAGCAGGCCGACGGCGCCGTCGCCGATCACCGTCACCGCGCTGCCCTTGCCGACCTGGCCGCGGACGGCGGCGTGGTGGCCGGTGATCAGCACGTCGGAGAGGGTGAGCAGCGCGGGCAGCAGCGCGGAGTCCTCGCCCACCGGAGCCTTGACCAGCGTGCCGTCGGCGAGCGGGACGCGAACCGCCTCGGCCTGCGCCGTGCGGAAGAACCCGCCGTGCTCGCAGGAGGTCGACAGGCCCTCCCGGCAGAAGACGCAGGTGTTGTCGAAGTAGGCGAACGGCGCGATGACGAAGTCGCCGCGGCGGATCGTGTCCACCTCGGAGCCGACCTCCTCGACCACGCCGATGAACTCGTGGCCCATCGGCGTGCCCCGCTCCGAGGCCGGCATCGAGTGGTAGGGGTGCAGGTCGCTGCCGCAGACGCAGGTACGGACGACCCGTACCAGGGCGTCGGTGGGCTGTTCGACGACCGGGTCGGGCAGCTGCTCGACCCGCACGTCACCGGCGCCGTACATGACTGTTGCTCGCACGAGTTCGTGCCCTTCCTGTTCGGGGTCTGGCTCCAGGCAACTCCCGGTCGCGGCGGCGCGGGAGTGCCTGTCGTTCGGGGTACTGGCAGTGCCCCCCGGCGGGGTCCGGGCAGCGGGCGAGGCGTGCCGGGTCGTCCTGCACGACCGGCGGTTCCTCGCCGACCGGCGGCAGGGTGGCGCCGTCGCTGGCCGCGTCGAGACCGCCGGTGGGGTCGGCCGTCAGGGCGCCGAACAGGCCTGCCCAGTCCGTCGGCGCCGGGCCGGCCTCGGCGAACAGCTCGAAGGTCCGGCCGGCCGCGGTGTCGGTGAGCAGGCTGCGGACGAGCACCTCGGCGAGCTGGTCGCGGCCGATGCCGCCGTTGCCGGTGTCGGTCTGCTCCAGGACCAGGCGGTCGTCGCCGGCACCGACGGCGTCGAACCAGCCGGGGCGGACGATCGTGTACGGGGCGCCGCTGGCGCGGA
>JBKHWX010000152.1:0-6774 GCA_046566325.1 Actinomycetes bacterium
GCCTCGAGCGCGCGCTGGATCGCCTCCCGGGTGATCTCTCGGAAGACCATCCGCTTCACCGGGACCTTGGGCTGCAGGGTCTCCTTCAGGTGCCAGGCGATGGCCTCGCCCTCGCGGTCCTCGTCCGTGGCCAGGTACAGCTCGTCCGCGTCCTTGAGGGCACGCTTCAGCTCGCTGACCTTCTTCTTCTTGTCGGCGTCCACGACGTAGTAGGGCTCGAAGTCGTGCTCGACGTCGACGGCGAACCGGCCGAACGGGCCCTTCTTCATGTCGGCCGGCAGCTCGCTGGGCTGCGGCAGGTCGCGGATGTGGCCGACGCTGGCCTCGACGTCGAACCCCTCGCCGAGGTATCCCGCGATCGTGCGCGCCTTCTTCGGCGACTCCACGATCACGAGCCGGCGACCCTGCGCCGCCTGTCCAGCCACCCCGTTGCTGCTTGCCACCTGGCCTGCCTTCCTCACGTTCTCTGTCCGAGACCCCGTCGGACGACCCCTTCGGGTGGTCCCCGTCGGCGCCAGCACGGTAACCCCTGCCCGCGACGGCGTCGTCCACCGACCCGTCAGGGAGAACCCGCGGGGGCCGGTCCGTCAAGAGGGCCGATCCGTCAGTCCGTCACAAGGGCACCAGCAGCGCGTCCCCCGCCAGCCCGCGGACTGCGGGAAGCAGCTGCTCCCTCACCGCACCGTCGGGCTCGCCCAGCAGGGCCGCGAGAGCTGCGGCGATCTGGCCGACGCTCAGCTCGCCGTCGCACGCTCCGACCGCTCCCGCGACCACGGTCCCCACCTGCACCGACCGACCGAACCCGCCGCCCTGGCGCAGCAGGATCACGGAGGGGTCCTCGTCCCCCGGCCGGTAGTGGCGCTCCTCGGTCACGTCGGCGGCCACCGTCCAGCGCGTGTCGAGGAGCGCCGCGTCGTCGAGCCCGGCCAGCCGGTCGCGGGCGTCGAGGCACCGGGAGATGTGCTCGCCCAGCGGCTGCCGCACCGGCCCGTACTGCTCCTCCAGCCTTCGCCAGCGCGCCCGGGACTCGTCCCAGGGCTTGTGCAGCACGACGAGCCCGAAGCCCAGGGCCGTGACCGACCGCGCGGCGAAGTCGGTGAGCCACGCCTCGTACAGCCGGTCGAACTCCGGGCCGCAGTGGACGCCGCCGTCGCGGATCCAGGTCTCGGCGTACTGCGCCGGGTCCTGCAGCTCGCGCTGCACCGCCCACCCGTCCAGACCCGAGTCCTGCACCCACGTGTCGACCCGGTCCTGCCACGAGGCACCTTCGCGCACCTCCCAGCTCGCCAGCAGCTGCGCCGTCCCGCCGGGCGCCAGCACCTGCCCCACCGAGGTGACCAGGTCGCGCACGAGCCGGTCGCCGGTGAGCCCGCCGTCGCGGTAGGAGTAGAGGGCGACGTCCGGACGGCGCGGGGTCACGACGAACGGCGGGTTCGACACGACGAGGTCGAAGAGCTCGCCCCGGACCGGCTTGAGCAGGTTGCCCTGGCGCAGGTCCACGCTCTCGGTCACGCCCGCGAGCGCGAGGTTCAGGCCGGCGAGCCCGAGCGCGCGTGGCGAGACGTCCGTCGCTGTCGCGTGCCCGGCGTGGCGCGACGCGTGCAACGCCTGGATCCCGCAGCCCGTGCCGATGTCCAGCGCCCGTGCGACCGGACGACGCACCGTCACCTGGGCCAGCATCGTCGAGGCGCCGCCCACGCCCAGCACGTGGTCGTGCCGCAGCGGCCGGCCGGTCGCGACCTCGTCCAGGTCCGACACGAGCCACCACTCACTGGTCCCGGCGGCGTCCACCGCGGCGTACGGGCGCAGGTCGAGCAGGGCCCGCACCTCGTCCTCCCGGCCCGGTCCGGACGACGTCACGAGGCCGAGAGCCTCGGCTCCCGCCGCTCTGCAGGCCGGGAGCGCGTCGTCCAGCTGCCGACGGGTGGCCGGCAGGCCGAGGACGAATGTGCGCGTGAGGACCGCGGTCGGCTCGGGGCGGCGGGCCAGGGCCAGCGCAGCGGGGAGCGGCTGCTCCCGCCCCAGGGCGTCCGTAGCGACCGGACCGAGCAGCTGCGACGCGGCCTCCACGGTGTAGTCCGCCGCGGCGAGGTCGGCGCGCAGGCACTCGACGAGGCGCTGCCCGCCTCCCGAGGGGAGGCGGGCAGCACCGGGAGGCGTCGGAGAGGTCAGCGCGCCGCCGTCCGGCTCGGAGCTGGCGCCGGCGCGCTCGTGGCCGGCTGCTCGTCGCCCATGGAGATGCTGCGGCGCTTGGAGACGATCACAGCGGCGATGATGACGAGCAGGGCGAACACGGGCATCCCGTAGCGGAACGCCGGGTTCGCGCTGCCGCCGTAGGTCAGGGCGACCACGGCCGGGGCGATCAGCAGCGACACGAGGTTCATCACCTTGATCAGCGGGTTGATCGCGGGGCCGGCGGTGTCCTTGAACGGGTCGCCGACGGTGTCCCCGATGACCGTCGCCCCGTGCGCCTCGGACCCCTTGCCCCCGTGGTGACCGTCCTCGACGATCTTCTTCGCGTTGTCCCACGCGCCGCCGGAGTTGGCGAGGAAGACCGCCATCAGCACGCCGGCGCCGATCGCGCCCGCGAGGTAGCCGGCGAGCGCGCTGAACCCGAGGCCGAACCCGACCGCGATCGGCGCCATGGCCGCCAGCAGACCGGGGGTGGCGAGCTCACGCAGGGAGTCACGGGTGCAGATGTCGACGACGCGGCCGTACTCCGGCTTCTCCTCGCCGGTCATGATCCCGGGGTGGTCCCGGAACTGGCGCCGGACCTCGAACACGATGGCACCGGCCGCCCGCGTCACCGCGTCGATCGCGAGCCCCGAGAACAGGAAGACGACCGCTGCGCCGATGATCAGCCCGACGAGGGTGTTCGGCGAGACGACCTCGTAGGCCCCCGCGATGCTGTCGATCGAGTGGCCGGCCTTCTCGAGCGCCACCTTCACGGCGTCCGTGTACGAGCCGAAGAGCGCGGTCGCGGCGAGGACGGCGGTCGCGATCGCGATGCCCTTGGTGATCGCCTTCGTCGTGTTACCCACCGCGTCGAGCTCGGTGAGGATCTGCGCGCCCTCGCCGTCGACGTCCCCGGACATCTCCGCGATGCCCTGCGCGTTGTCGGAGACCGGGCCGAACGTGTCCATGGCGACGATGACGCCGACCGTGGTGAGCAGCCCGCAGCCCGCGAGGGCGATCAGGAACAAGGACAGCACGACCGAGCCGCTGCCGAGCAGGAACGCCGCGTAGACGGCGGCTGCGATGATGACCGCGGTGTAGACGGCGGACTCGAGGCCCACGCCGATCCCGGAGAGGACGACCGTGGCGGGGCCGGTGAGCGAGGTACGGGCCACGTCCCTGGTGGGCCGCTTGTCGGTGCCGGTGAAGTAGCCGGTGAGCCACAGGATGATGCCCGCCAGCACGATGCCGAGGACGACGGCACCGGTCGCCACGAGTCTCGGGTCACGGTTGATGCTCGCGATGTCCGGCCCCACGTTGCCGAGCTCGGCGAACGAGCCCGGCAGGTAGACGAACGCCGCGATGGCGCAGGCCACCGCAGCGACCACCGCAGAGATGTAGAAGCCCCGGTTGATGGCGGTGAGACCGCTCTCCTCGGCACGGGTGCGCGTGACGAAGACGCCGAGGACGGCGGTGAGGGCGCCGATCGCGGGGACGATCAGCGGGAACACGAGGCCCTCCTCGCCGAAGGCGGCCTTGCCGAGGATCAGGGCGGCCACCAGCGTCACGGCGTAGGACTCGAACAGGTCCGCGGCCATGCCGGCGCAGTCGCCGACGTTGTCGCCCACGTTGTCGGCGATGGTGGCGGCGTTGCGCGGGTCGTCCTCGGGGATGCCCGCCTCGACCTTGCCGACCAGGTCCGCTCCGACGTCCGCCGCCTTCGTGAAGATGCCGCCCCCGACCCGCATGAACATGGCGAGGAGAGCGGCACCGAAGCCGAAGCCCTCGAGCACGGCGGGCGCGTCACCGCGGTAGATCAGGACGACGACGGACGCTCCGAGCAGCCCGAGGCCGACGGTGGCCATGCCCACCGTGCCGCCGGTGCGGAAGGCGATCCGCATGCCGTCGTCGCGGCCGGACTCGCGGGCAGCCGCGGCGACGCGTACGTTCGCCCGCACGGCGAGGGACATGCCGAGGTAGCCGATGGCTGCGGAGAACACGGCCCCGACGACGAAGAAGATGCTGCGACCGAGCCTGATCTCGCCGTCCCCCGGGAGGAGGAAGAGCAGCAGGAACACCAGGACGACGAACGCGCCCAGGGTCTTGAACTGCCGGTTCAGGTAGGCGGCGGCCCCCTCCTGGACGGCCTTCGCGATCGTCTGCATCTTCGAGGTGCCCTCGGACGCCGCGAGCACCTGCTGGCGGAACAGAACGCCCATTCCGAGGGCGACCAGGGCGATCACGAAGACCACCCAGATGATCGTGCTGTTGCCGCCGGTGACGGATACGGCAGACGCGGCCGAGGCTCTTACCCCCGGCGCGGAAATGGCGATATGCCCGAGCATACGTCCTCCTTGACGTTCTCAACGCGTACTCGGTCCGCCGGTCGGGAACCAGGCAGCCTTCGACGACTGACGTGGACGAGGCCGAGTGGCCGGAGTCTACGCAGCGCTCTGCTTCGGCAGGACAGCACCCGGAGAGACCGGTGTGACATTTCTCGTTAGGCGAAACGCGAAGGTGTCACTCCAGGGCGGGGGCCGGAGGCTGCGACGGGACGGTCCAGGCCAGCCGAAGAGTGCTCGTCCCCGACGGCTCGTGGTCGATGGCTACCTCGGTGGCCAGGCCCTGGACGAGCGTCATCGAGAGGCTGTCGCCGGCGACAGGGGGGGCCTCCCCGGCATGGTCCCGGACGAGGACGAGCAGCCGACCGGGCTCGACGGCGAGCTCGACCTCGACGGGGCCGGGGTGGTCGGCGGTGACGGACCGGCTGACGGCGCGAGCGCATGCCTCCCCCACCGCGAGCCGGATGGTGTCGACGAGCTCTTCGTCGTCCACGCCCAGGCGTCGAGCGGCCGAAGCGGCGACGAGCCTGGCGGTTCTCACGTGCTCGGGCAGTGCGGTGAAGCTGAGCGTGACCTGCGCCATCGGCGGGTCAGACGCGCCGCGGAGGACGCGACGAGACGCGTCCGACAGGCGAGCGGCCAAGGACGGCCGCCATCAGCCCTCGCCCGCGTCGCCCTCGGCGCCGGTCGACGCCGACACCGCCTCCTCGACGGTGTCGTGGATCGGGAACACCTTTGTCAGGCCGGTGATTCGGAAGACCTTCAGGATCTTCTCCTGCGTGCAGACGAGGCGCAGGGAACCGTCGTGGGACCTCACACGCTTCAGGCCCCCGACCAGGACGCCGAGTCCCGTGGAGTCGAGAAAGTCGACCTTCTCCATGTCGACGATCAGGTGGTGATGGCCGTCGCCGACCAGGTCGTTCAGCCGCTCCCGAAGCACCGGGGCGGTGTAGACGTCGATCTCGCCGCCGACCTCGACGACGGTGCGCCCGCCCTGCTCGTGGCTGGTGACGGAAAGATCCACGGTGGCTCCCGATTACGGCTTCGTTGGTGACGGCAGGCGCGCCCGGGCCGTGTGCGCCTCAGCCGGCCCGCCTACCTTCTCGGTAGGCGCCATTGAACCATCGGGCCGAGTGGTCGGCACACGAGCGGTCGGCGCACGAGCGTGTCCGGGAGCGCGCGGCGGACCGGAGCAGGCGGGAGGCCGGTCCTGGCCACCCAGACCAGCCTTGCTGGGAGAATCAGCCATCGTGCCGCAGAAGCCGCAGGGCCACGTCGACGAGCACGCGGGTGTGCCCGCGGCGTCCTCGACGCTGGACCGCCTGCTGGTGGTGCCGGGCCGCGCCGAGCGGGTGCTGCACGTCCACCACGTCCCCGCACGCGAGGGCCGCAGGAGCGAATGGCCGCGGTGGGCCGACGTCCGCCTCGTCCGAGCGCTCGAGGCCGCCGGCATCTCCCGACCGTGGAGCCACCAGGTCGCCGCGGCCGAGCTTGCTTGGCAGGGCCGGTCGGTAGCGATCACGACGGGGACGGCGTCCGGCAAGTCCCTCGGCTACCTCCTGCCGGCGCTCACTGCCGTGCTCAGCGGAGCCTCCGGATGGCAGGACGCCGCGAGCACACGGGCCCGCGGCCCCACCGTGCTCTACCTGTCGCCCACGAAGGCCCTGGCCGGCGACCAGCTGTCGCGGCTCACCCGACTCGGCCTTCCTGACCTCAGGGCCGCGACGTACGACGGTGACACGCCAGCGGACGAGCGCCGATGGGTCCGGGACCACGCCTCGTACGTGCTGACGAACCCCGACCTGTTGCACTACTCCTTGCTCCCTGGGCACTCCCGCTGGGCCTCGTTCCTGCGGGGCCTCACCTACGTCGTCGTGGACGAGGCCCACCACTACCGAGGGGTGTTCGGGTCGCACGTGGCCGCGGTGCTGCGCCGGCTGCGTCGCGTGGCGGCCCGGTACGGCGCCTCCCCGGTCTTCGTGGTGGCGTCCGCGACGGCGGCCGACCCGGCGCGGACGGCCCAGCTGTTGACAGGCCTGCGCTTCGAGGTCGTGGACGACGACACCTCTCGTCGGGGGTCGGCCGAGTTCGTGCTGTGGGAGCCTCCCCTGCTGCCGGGAGGTGGTGAGAACGGTGCGCCGGTGCGCCGGACCGTGACGGCCGAGACGGCCGACCTGCTCACCGACCTCGTGACCCAGGGTGTGAGGACCCTCGCCTTCGTGCGGTCGCGGCGAGGCGCGGAGGCCGTGGCCATGAC
>JBKHWX010000153.1:0-11218 GCA_046566325.1 Actinomycetes bacterium
CCAACTCAAGTCCGACGCGTACGAAGACTTCGGGAAGGAAATTGAGTGTGTTGCGGTGAGTTGATGGGATGACTCACCGAGTGTGCGTTGTGTGATCTTGAGCGGTCTGTTGAGGCGTAGCACCCGCCGACGCATGAGGAGATTGAGCAGCGGCACGGTTCAGCAATGCCTGGCATCGGCGCCGACAGTCGGACGACAATCAGTCTCGCTCGTCGGACTCAACGCGGCAGCCTGCCCGCCGAGTAGCCCGCGGTTCCCACCCCCGGGCCCTCACAGAACCGTACGTGACCGCTCTCGGCTCATACGCTCTTGTCCGTCCTGGTCGTCGAACTTTGGGGGCGTATGTGACCCCGGCTTCGCTGGGCCGAGGCTCTGGCCGGTTCCCGGCCGGCTGGCCCTGTTCCATGCTGATCAGGCGTTCTTCCTTCTTCCTGTCCCGCAGCCGTCGACATCTTTCTCCGACGCGACCGCAGCAGATAGGCGCTGATGCATTCCACAAGGCGGACACAAGGCCGATCGGCGACAGCTTCGGCGACTGGACTGATACTGACTCAGACGCCTCATCGACTTCGCCGGCACCAGGTGCAGCAAGGCGTCGACGGTGACGCCACACTGACCGAATTGCGGCGAGACCCGCGTGTCGGTGCAGGACATGACGTGTCGACGGAGGCACTTGCGCGCTCTAGACGACGAGGGGGCGTGCCGTCGAGGCGATCGGCACCGGCAGGGACGTCGTCCCCATCAGGTACTCGTCGACCGCGGCCGCGCAGGCCCGCCCCTCCGCGATCGCCCACACGATCAGGGACTGGCCGCGGCCGGCGTCGCCGGCCACGAAGACACCCGGGCGGGACGTCGCGTACCGGGCGTCGCGCTCGATGTTGCCGCGTGCGTCCACGCCGACGCCGAGCTGTTCGAGCAGCGGGCCCTGCTCGGGCCCGGTGAAACCCATGGCCAGCAGCACCAGCTGGGCCGGGATCTCCCGCTCGCTCCCCTCGACCGCCGTGAACCGGCCCTCGACCAGCTCCACCTCCACGAGCCGCAGCGCTGCGACGTTGCCGGTCCCGTCGTCCACCAGCTCGGTGGTCGACACCGCGTAGACCCGCTCGCCACCCTCCTCGTGCGCGCTGGAGACGCGGTAGATCATCGGGTACGTCGGCCAGGGCTGGGACGACGGCCGCTCGTCCGACGGGCGCGGCATGATCTCGAGCTGGGTCACCGAGCGCGCACCCTGCCGCAGGGCCGTACCGAGGCAGTCGGCGCCGGTGTCGCCGCCGCCGATGATGATCACGTCCTTACCGGTCGCGACGACCTGGCCATCCGCGTCGAGTCCCCGCGCCACCCGGTTCGCCGGCGGCAGGTACTGCATCGCCTGCAGCACCCCGCCGAGCGCCCGCCCAGGCACCGGAAGGTCACGTGCCTGCGTCGCGCCGACCGCCAGCACGACGGCGTCGTAGCGGTCGACGAGGTCCTGACCGCTGATCGCACCTGGCCTCCCGACCTCGATGCCCGGCCGGAACCGTGTGCCCTCGGCCGCCATCTGCGCGAGCCGGCGGTCGAGGTGGCGCTTCTCCATCTTGAACTCGGGGATGCCGTACCGCAGCAGCCCGCCGATCGCGTCGGCCCGCTCGTAGACGGCGACGGTATGGCCCGCGCGTGTCAGCTGCTGGGCGGCGGCCAGGCCGGCCGGCCCCGACCCGACGACGGCGACGGTGTGCCCGCTCAGCCGGTCCGGAGGCTGCGGCTCGACCCATCCGGCCTCGAAGGCGTGGTCCGCCAGGGACACCTCGACCTGCTTGATCGTGACCGGCGGCTGGTTGATGCCGAGGACGCAGGCCGTCTCGCACGGCGCAGGGCAGAGACGGCCGGTGAACTCAGGGAAGTTGTTCGTCGCGTGCAGCCGCTCGATCGCCCCGCGCCAGTCGTCCCGCCACGTGAGGTCGTTCCACTCCGGAATCAGGTTCCCCAGGGGACAACCGTTGTGGCAGAAGGGGATGCCGCAGTCCATGCACCTGCCGGCCTGCCGGCGCAGCACCGCCTCGTCATGCTCGGTGTACACCTCACGCCAGTCCCGGATGCGCACCGGGACCGGGCGTCGGGCCGGCAGCTCCCGGGAACGGTGGGTGAGGAAGCCTCTCGGGTCAGCCACGGGTGCCCTCCAGAATCCGCGCCCAGACGACGTCGCCGTCCGGGTCCAGTCCCTCCGCCGCAGCGGCCGCCCGGGCGCCCAGCACCCGCTCGTACTCCCGGGGAACCAGCTTGGTGAACCTGTCCCGGGCCGCGTCGAAGTCCCGCAGCAGCTGCCACGCCACCGCGGACTCTGTCTCCTCGAGATGGCGGCGCACCAGGCCCTGCACGACCTCGGCGTCGTCGTCCGACAGCTTGCCGAGCACGAGCTCGCCGGACCCGAGCGCGGCCGGGTTGACCCGGCTCGTCCGAAGGTCGAGGACGTACGCGGTCCCGCCCGACATCCCGGCTCCGAAGTTCCGCCCGGTCCGCCCGAGGACGAGGACCGTGCCTCCGGTCATGTACTCGCAGCCGTGGTCGCCGACGCCCTCGACGACAGCGGTCGCGCCGGAGTTGCGCACGCAGAACCGCTCCCCCACCTGGCCACGGACGAACAGCTCGCCGGACGTCGCCCCGTAGGCGATCACGTTGCCGGCGACGATGTTCGCCTCGGCCGCGAAGGGTGCCGACCGCTCGGGCCGAATCACGACGCGCCCTCCCGACAGCCCCTTGCCGACGTAGTCGTTCGCGTCGCCGAACAGGCGCAGGGTGACGCCGCGCGGCAGGAACGCGCCGAACGACTGCCCCGCCGATCCGGTCAACGTCACGTCGATCGTGCCGTCCGGCAGGCCTTCAGGGCCGTGAGCCTTCGTCACCTCGTGCCCGAGCATCGTCCCGACCGTGCGGTTCACGTTGCGGATCGGCAGCGCGACCCGCACCGCCGCACCCCGGTCCAGCGCGTCACTGCTCATCGCGATCAGCTCGTGGTCGAGGGCCTTCTCCAGCCCGTGGTCCTGGGCGGTCGTGCACCGCCGGGCCGCGCCGGGAGCGACGTCGGGCGTGTGCAGGACCGGCGAGAGGTCGAGGCCGCTCGCCTTCCAGTGGTCCACCGCCGCACGCGTGTCGAGCATCTCGCTGTGCCCGATGGCCTCCTCGAGGCTGCGGAAGCCCAGCGCCGCCAGGTGCTCCCGCACCTCCTCCGCGATGAACTCGAAGAAGTTGACGACGAACTCCGGCTTTCCGGTGAACCTCTTTCGCAGCTCGGGGTTCTGAGTCGCGACACCGACCGGGCACGTGTCGAGGTGGCAGACGCGCATCATCACGCAGCCCGAGACCACGAGCGGCGCGGTCGCGAAGCCGAACTCATCCGCGCCGAGCAGAGCAGCGATCACAACATCACGCCCGGTCTTCAGCTGCCCATCCACCTGGACGACGATCCGGTCGCGTAACCCGTTGAGCAGCAACGTCTGCTGGGTCTCGGCGAGACCCAGCTCCCACGGCGCACCCGCGTGCTTCAGGGACGTGAGCGGGCTCGCTCCCGTGCCGCCGTCGTGACCAGAGATGAGGACGACGTCCGCGTGCGCCTTCGAGACGCCCGCGGCGACAGTGCCGACGCCGACCTCGGAGACCAGCTTGACGTGCACCCGCGCCGAAGGGTTGGAGTTCTTCAGGTCGTGGATGAGCTGGGCGAGGTCCTCGATCGAGTAGATGTCGTGGTGCGGCGGCGGCGAGATGAGGCCGACACCCGGGGTGGAGTGCCTGGTGCGAGCCACCCAGGGGTACACCTTCTGCCCGGGCAGCTGGCCGCCCTCCCCCGGCTTGGCGCCCTGCGCCATCTTGATCTGCAGGTCGTCCGCGTGCGTCAGGTAGGCGCTCGTCACGCCGAACCTGCCGGACGCCACCTGCTTGATCGCAGAGCGCCGCTCCGGGTCTAGCAGCCGCTCGACGTCCTCGCCGCCCTCGCCGGTGTTCGACTTGCCGCCCAGGCGGTTCATCGCGATCGCGAGGGTCTGGTGCGCCTCCATCGAGATCGAGCCGTAGCTCATGGCGCCCGTGGAGAACCGCTTCACGATCGAGCTGACCGGCTCGACCTCCTCCAGGGGAACGGGCTGCCGCCCGTTCTCCCGAAGCTCGAACAGCCCGCGCAGCGTCATCAGCCGCCGTGACTGGTCGTCGACGCGCTGCGTGTACTGCCGGAACACGTCGTACCGCCGGGTGCGCGTGGAGTGCTGCAGCCGAAACACCGTCTCCGGGTCGAACAGGTGCGGCTCGCCCTCGCGGCGCCACTGGTACTCCCCGCCGACCTCGAGCCGCCGGTGCGCGGGCCGCACCCCGTTCACCGGGTAAGCCGAGGCGTGGCGCAGCGAGACCTCCTCCGCGATGACGTCGAGCCCCACTCCGCCGAGCTGGCTCGTCGTCCCCGTGAAGTACCGGTCGACGACGTCCTGCGACAGGCCGACGGCCTCGAACACCTGCGCACCCCGGTACGAGGCGACGGTCGAGATCCCCATCTTGCTCATCACCTTGAGCACGCCCTTGCCGAGCGCGTAGAGAAGCTGGCGCACGCCCTTCTGCGGGTCCAGGCCGTCGAGCATCCCGCCCGGCCGGCACAGGTCCTCGACGGACTCCATCGCGAGGTACGGGTTCACCGCCGCCGCGCCGTACCCGATGAGCAGCGCGACGTGGTGCACCTCGCGCACGTCGCCGGCCTCGACGACCAGGCCCACCTGCGTTCGGGTCTTCTCGCGGATCAGGTGGTGGTGGACGGCGCTCGTCAGCAGCAGGGACGGGATCGGGGCCTGCTCCGCGTCGGAGTCGCGGTCCGAGAGGACGACGAACCGCGCGCCGTCCGCGATCGCCTCCGACACCTCGGCACAGATCTCGTCCAGCCGGTCCGCCAGCGCCTGCCCGCCGCCGCTGACCCGGTAGAGGCCCTTGACGCGCACGGTCGCGAAACCGGGCAGGTCGCCGTCCCGGTTGATGTGCACGATCTTCGCGAGCTCGTCGTTGTCGATGACCGGGAAGTCGAGGACGACCTGCCGGCAGTGCGCCGGCGTCGCCTCGAGCACGTTGTGCTCGGGACCCATCGCGGTGACGAGGGACGTCACCAGCTCCTCGCGGATGGCGTCGAGCGGCGGGTTCGTCACCTGAGCGAAGAGCTGGGTGAAGTAGTCGAACAGCAGGCGGGGCCGGGCCGAGAGGACGGCGACCGGCGTGTCGGTGCCCATCGACCCGATCGGCTCCGCCCCGGCACGTGCCATCGGCCCGACGATGATCCGCAGCTCCTCCTCGGTGTACCCGAAGGTCTGCTGGCGCCTCGTCACCGACGAGTGCGTGTGCACGACGTGCTCACGCTCGGGCAGCGTGCTCAGGTGCACGAGCCCGGCGTGCAGCCACTCGTCGTACGGGTGCTGGGCGGCGAGCTCGGCCTTGATCTCGTCGTCGTCCACGAGGCGGCCGTGCGCGGTGTCGACGAGGAACATCCGTCCCGGCTGCAGCCGGCCCTTGCGGACGACGCTCCCCGGGTCGAGGTCGAGCACACCGGACTCGCTCGCGAGGACGACGAGGCCGTCGTCCGTGACGCAGTACCGGGAGGGCCGGAGCCCGTTCCGGTCGAGGACGGCACCGATCAGCTTGCCGTCCGTGAAGACCAGGCTCGCGGGACCGTCCCAGGGCTCCATGAACGTGGAGTGGAACTCGTAGAACGCGCGGCGGGCGGCGTCCATCTCCTCGTGGTTCTCCCACGCCTCGGGGATCATCATGAGGACGGCGTGAGGCAGCGACCGCCCGCCGAGGTGCAGCAGCTCGAGCGCCTCGTCGAACGACGCGGAGTCGCTGGAGCCGGGCGTGCAGATCGGGAACAGCCGCTGCAGGTCACCAGGGATGACGTCGCTCGCGAGCTGGCTCTCGCGGGCCCGCATCCAGTTGCGGTTGCCCTTCACCGTGTTGATCTCGCCGTTGTGGGCGAGGAACCGGAACGGGTGCGCGAGCGGCCAGGACGGGAACGTGTTCGTCGAGAACCGCGAGTGGACGACGGCCAGCTCGGTGGCGTAGCGGCGGTCCGAGAGGTCGGGGTAGAACGGCTCGAGCTGCCCCGTCGTGAGCATGCCCTTGTAGACCAGGGTGCGGCATGACAGGGACGGCAGGTAGACGCCGACCTCGAGCTCCATGCGCTTACGCAGGCAGTAGGCGAGCCGGTCGAGCAGGAGGCCCTGCACTGGCGCCTTCGCGCCGGCGACGAAGAGCTGCCGGAACCGCGGCATGCAGGCGCGGGCACGCGCGCCCACGAGGCCGGGGGTCGTCGGCACGTCGCGCCAGCCGAGGACCCTGAGCCGCTCCTCGCCGGCGATCTGCTCGATCCGTACGCGTGCCTCCGCCTCGGCGGCGTCGTCGTCCGGCAGGAAGACGGTGCCGACCGCGAACGCGCCGCGGGCGGGGAGGTCGAAGTCGACGACTGCGCGCAGGAACGCGTCGGGGACCTGGGTGAGGATGCCCGCGCCGTCCCCGGTGTCGCTCTCGGCTCCGACCGCGCCGCGGTGGTCGAGGTTGCGCAGGGCGGCGAGGGCGTGGTCGACGATGTCGTGGCCGGGCTCGCCGCGCAGGGTCGCCACGAACGCGACGCCGCAGGCGTCGTGCTCGTGCGCGCCGTCGTACAGCCCCTGCGCGCCCGGACGGCTGGAGAAGGAGTCGAGGAAAGAAGGCATGGGCACCGTCCTCGATAGGCGGCTCCCAGCAGGTCGCGGGAGGCGCAGCTGCGATCGTAGGAGGGCGATGAGGACGGCGCTGGCCCCATGGCTCTGCGCGGACGATACACGAGCAACGCGCCACCGGTCACCGTTCACCCGGCCTCCGCCGTGTCCCGAGCGTCGGACGCCGTTCGGTGTGCCCGAGGGCCGTTCGCTCGCCGCTACCGACGTCAGGCGCTGTTCCCGGCCGTCCGCGTGGGCGGCTCGGAGACGGCCGCCATGCGACCCACTCCGACCGGCACTTCTAAAGGACTGACCCATTGACGAAAGAACCGCGAGGGGTCTAACGTCCGAAACTGTCGTCGTTAGAAGGAGGAGAGAGCGATGGCCGCTCCCAGTGTCCCCGCCCGCACCACCCGCCGTGCCGCAACGTCGGACCCGGCGTACCAGGCGTTCCTGGCGCTCCGCACCGTGTTCACGATCGCCCCGATCGTGTTCGGCCTCGTCAAGTTCACGAACCTGCTCACCGACTGGTCCGCGTACCTCGCACCGTGGATCGACGGGATCGTGCCCGGGACCGCGCAACAGGCCATGTACCTCGTCGGCGTCGTCGAGATCGTCGCCGGCCTCGTCGTCGCCGTCGTCCCGCGGTTCGGAGGCCTGCTCGTCGCCGCATGGCTCGCCGGGATCATCCTCGACCTGCTGACCCTCCCCGGCTACTACGACGTGGCCCTCCGCGACTTCGGTCTGCTCGTCGCGGCGCTCGCCCTGGCCCGGCTCTCCGTGACGTACGCGCCCTCCTGGCGTCCCGGGCGCAGCCTGAGCTAGCAGCGCAGGACCGACCCCCGAGAGGGTGCCGACGATGACCACGGCGTTCGTCCTGTCCGGCGGCGGCAGCCTGGGCGCCGTCCAGGTCGGGATGCTCGCAGCGCTCGCCGAGCGGAACGTCGCGCCCGACCTCCTCGTCGGCACCTCCGTCGGGGCTCTCAACGCGACCTTCGTCGCCCAGCGAGGCACGGACGAAGACGCCGTCCGGGACCTCCGGCAGGTCTGGCTGCGGCTGCGCCGCCGCGACGTCTTCCCGTTCGAGCCGCGACGCCAACTCCTGGCCCTGGCGGGCCGGCGGCCCTCGCTCTGCTCGGCCGACGGGCTGCGCAGGATCCTTGAGGACAACCTCCCCTACCGGCACCTCGAGGACGCGCTCGTTCCTGTCCATGTGCTGGCGACGAACGTGCTGACGGGCGAGGAGGTGTTTCTGAGCAGCGGGGAGGTCGTGCCCGTCGTGCTCGCCAGCGCCGCCATCCCCGGAGTCTTCCCCGCCGTCGTACACGAGGGTCTGGCGCTGTGCGACGGGGGCGTGTCGGACAACGCCGGGATCTCGCGGGCGGTCGCGCTCGGGGCCGACACCGTCTACGTGCTGCCGGCCGGCTACGCGTGCGCGCTGACACGGCCGCCGTCGGGCGCCGTGGCCGCCGCCCTGCACGCCGTGTCGCTGCTCACCCACCGGCGGCTCCTGGAGGAGGTGGCCTCCTTCGCCGACCGCGTCGACCTCCGGGTGCTTCCCCCGCTCTGCCCGCTGTCGGTGTCTCCGTTCGACTTCGGACATACCCGCGAGCTGGTCGGCCGGGCGTTTCGCTCCACATCCGAGTGGCTGGCGACGGGTGCCTCCGTCCTGCCGCATCCGGAGCGGTTCCTCGGGCTCCACGACCACGAGAGCCCGACGCCTGTCGAGCGTCCTAGCGGCGGGACGGCGCAGCGCAGCCCGGAGGCGGTGCGGGCAGGGTCGCGTGGAGCAGGCCGAGACTGGTCGCCTTGACCGCGAGGACGCCGGCGACGAACACGGTCGCGAGCCACGGCTGGGGCCACAGGACGAGGAAGAGCACGAGGCCGGCGGTGTTGACGACCTTGGCCGGTGGCCACCAGTTGAGGCGGTAGACCAGCATGTGGACGCGCCCGACGTAGTTGCACGAGACCAGGGGCCAGGCCAGCCACGCGACGGACAGCACGCCGTCCACGACGCAGAACTCGAGCAGGTAGAGCAGGACCGGCCAGATCGCGTCCGGGTGCCACATGGCCCACGGGAGCCAGAACGCGACGCTGCAGGCGCGGTCGGCGAGGACGTCGAAGAGCGCGCCTCCCCGGGTCTCCTGCCGCAGGTGCCGGGCAAGCAGACCGTCGAGGACGTCGCCCAGCCAGTACGCCGCCACGCTCGCCAGCAGCAGCGGAACCGACCCTCTCGTCAGGGCGAGCCCGGCGAGGGCCAGAGCGAGCACGGTGCGGACGGCGGTGACGAGGTTCGGCCACGTCGCGATCGGCTCGGCCCAGCCGTCCCAGCAGCCGCGGTGCCCGCAGGCCGCGGGCGGCGAGACCCAGGTGCGCCATGACCCTTCCCGGTCCCCGTGTCCCTGCCCGGTCGAGGTCGTGCCGGTCGAGGTCGTGCCAGCGGAGGTCGCGCCTCCCGGGGTCGCGCCTGCGGGGGTCTCGGCCCTCGTCGGCTGCACCATGCGACCCTATCCAGTCGCAGCCTTTCCGTCCGGGAACCACGCTCTGGACGGGGTCTGCTCGCTCCGCCGGGAAGGGAGACGCGTGGTCGTCGTCGGGACCTTCCTGTTCTGCCTGCTGTCGGCAGTGGTGCCGGTCGCGAACGCCGAGCTGTACCTCCTCGGGGTGTCGGTCGCCACGGACACCTCGCCCGTGGCCTTGGCCGTGGCGGCGGCTCTCGGGCAGATGCTCGGCAAGCTGCTGTTCTACCTGGTCGGCCGCGGAGCGCTGGACCTCTCGAGGCTTCGCCGGAAGGGCACCGCGAAGGGACGGTGGTCGGAGCGGATGGACCGGGTCCAGGCGTGGTGCGACCGGCACGCCTGGGGCCCCACTGCGGTGACGGCGGTCAGCGCGTTCGCCGGTCTGCCGCCGTTCGCCGTCGTCAGCGTGCTCGCCGGCACCCTGCGGATGCGGTGGTGGCTCTTCGCCGGCGTCGGGTTCGTCGGCCGGTTCGGGCGGTTCCTCGCGGTGCTGCTGGCACCGGGACTGCTGCCGGAGGGGCTGGTGTCCCGGTGAGTGTCAGACCGAGGTGCGCTGTGAGCCTAATGAGGGTCTGACACGGGGGCGTGGTGTTGGCTCTAGCCGTCTCTTCAGCGCGGCCGCGGCACGTCCCGGGCGCGCATCAGGCGGGCGACGTCGAACCGGCAGCGCCTTGCGCTCCTCGGCGCGAAGCCGGACCAGCCTCGACCTCGCATCGGTCAGCTGGGCCATCGCGCGGGCGCCGTGCGGGGCGGGTCCGGCGTGCAGGGCGAGCCGCCGCAGCACCGACGCGTCGCGTCGGGTCAGAGCGGTCTCCCCCCGCCGCGGGCGGACGACGAACGTTGCCAGCGCTTCGTCCTGGTAGGTGATGGGGACGACGGTCTCCGGCCCGCCCGAGCTGCCGGCGGTGGCCAGGACGACGTCCCCGCACCGCAGCTGCACGCCTTCGAGGCCGAGGGTCCGGGCCACGGCGGCGACGACTACGCCGGGGACCTGAGCCAGGTCCGGTTCGTCTGCCAGGGCGCGGCCGAGCCGTGCGGCCGCCGCCGCGGGGTCCGGCCGGCCTCCGTAGACGAGCCGGTCCGCGAGCGCCAAGGCCGTCCTGCTCGTCGGCAGGGCGACCACGACGGCCACGAGCGCGGGGACGCGAGCGGTGGTGGAGGCGTCGGCCGACAGCTGGCGCATCGCCGCGACGGCGAGAGTGTGCGCCAACCCGACGACGGCCAGCACCAGGAGACCCGCGACAGCGAGCCGCAGGGCGGCGTCCACGTCGAGGAGGCGGGGTCGGACGAGACCGGTCGTGAGCCCGATCGGCATGAGGACGACGACGGTGTTGACGAGGGCGAGGACGGCGGGCGCGCTGTCGTCCTCGACCGTGGTACCGGCGAGCACGAGCAGGCCCACGCATCCGGTCAGCGGGAGCAGCGTCGCCAGGATCGCCCAGCGCACGCTCGTCCGCTCCTCGTGGTGGCCCGACGGCGGTACCCGTGGACCTGCGCCGCAAGCAGGAGCAACGTCCCCCAGTTGACGACGCGCCACCACGGCGAGGAGGTGGCAGCGCCGGCCGTCACCATCGCCAGGACGCCGCACCCGGCGAGGACCACGACCCGTGCGGCGACCCATCGGGGCACGAGACGACCGTCCGGGTAGGTCGCGAGCAGCACCGGCAGTGCCGCGGCGGCCGCGCCCTCGGCCACCGGGGCCGGCGAGGGCCCGACGAGCAGGATGTCCCAGCCGACCGTCACGACCGCCAGCGCCGTGGCCACGACGACGAAGCCCGGTTGACGCCGCCAGCGCCGGGCCGCAGACAGCGCGAGGACGGCGACCAGCGACAGCGCGACGACGTGCCAGGTGATCGTGCTTGCTGCCAATACGCCGTCCTCGGTCATGGGGCGCCCAGGATGCCAGCCGGCCGGCTCGGGGTTCCTCCTCTTCAGCAGGCCCGGCGCAGGACCGCTGCGCCGATGACGAGCAGCGCCGGCGTCGACGCGAGGATCCCGAACGGCTGT
>JBKHWX010000154.1:0-3041 GCA_046566325.1 Actinomycetes bacterium
GCCACATGGTGCTCCGGGAGGCCGCCCGGAGCCTGCCCGGGCCTTCGGGCCAGCCGGACACCGACCCTGAGAACCTCGTGGCCGACGTCCGGTCGGCGCTGTGGGCCTCGAAGGTCGTCGCGTACGCGCAGGGCCTCGACCAGATCGCGACCGCCAGCGACGCGTACGGCTGGACGTGGACCTGGCGTCGGTCGCGAAGATCTGGCGGGCGGGCTGCATCATCCGGGCGCGCCTGCTGGAGCGGATCCGCCAGGTCTACTCCTCGCAGCGGTTGGCCTCCCTGCTGGTCGACCCGGAGATCGCGAAGGACCTGCAGGACGCGCAGGACGGCTGGCGACGCGTGGTCGCCCTGGCCGCCCGGTCCGGGACGCCGGCACCCGGCTTCTCGTCCGCGCTCGCCTACTACGACACCATCCGACGGGACCGCCTGCCGGCGGCTCTCGTGCAGGCCTTGCGTGACTACTTCGGGGCGCACACGTACCGTCGCGTCGACCGGGACGGCTCGTTCCACACGCTCTGGTCGGGCGACCGCAGCGAGGTCCAGGTCCGCGTCTGACGGCGGACGGCGCCGGGCCCGCTCGACCCGGTCCGGCGCTGCCGCGTCCCTCCCGAGGGACCGAGCATCCCGTCGCGGAGAACCGGGCTACCGGGACTCTCCCCGTCCGCGGCGGGCGGCCGCCGCTGCGCGCCGTCCGCCGTCCAGGAGCAGGCCGGTGTCGGTCGCCACCGCCACCAGGCGGTACCCGTTCTGCAGCACCGTCTGCGCGGCGGGGAGGTCGGCGGCATAGACGCCGGGGACGACGCCTGCGCGCGCACAGGCGGCGGCGATCCGCTCGAGAGCGTCCACCCGACCGGACAGCACGTCGTCCGCGCTGTGACCGAGGCTGAGGCCGAGGTCGTAGGGGCCGACGAACGCGACGTCGACGCCCGGCACGGCGAGGATGGCGTCCACGCTCGCGAGCGCTATCCCCGTCTCGATCATGACGGCGCAGACGACCCGCCGGTTGTCCTCCCGCGGGTCAGGCGGTCCGTGCCGCAGCAACCTCCGCGTGGGCCCGAAGCTGCGGACGCCGTCCGGGGGGTAACGGCATGCGGCTGCGACGGCGCTCGCCTCGGCGGGGCTGTTGACCGTTGGGACGATGACGCCGGCCGCTCCGGCGTCCAGCGCCTGCTGGACGTCGGCGGGGTCGTGGCCCGGGACACGAACGACGCAGGGACATCCCTGCGCCGCAGCCGCCTCGGTGAACAGGTGCACGCGGTCGAGGGACGTCGTCCCGTGCTGGAGGTCGACGCACACCCACGAGAAGCCCGCCGCTGCGAGCAGGTCGACCACGGACGGGTCGTCGAGGTTGACCCACGCACCCGGGAGGCCGTCGTCCCCGCTCAGGTCCAGCCACGTCGGTCCGCGACCCGATCCGGCCGTCGTCTCAGCCGCCATCCTGCACCCTTACGCCGAGCCCGCGTGTACAACCTTCGGTCGGGTGTTTCACCTCGCCGTGCGAGGACCCCTGGATCGCAGCCCCCATCGGTAGCGCGGTAGCCACTACTCGTAGTACAGCTTCTGCGGCCCCGGGTAGACGTATGACAGGGCGTCGCGCATCCGGTCCCGCCAGTTCTCCCAGCTGTGCCCGTCGCGCACCTCCTCGAACTTCACGTCCATGCCCGCGCCCTCGAGCGTGTGCACCATCGACCGGTTCGGCACGATCAGCGGCTCGTAGACCCCGCAGCTCAGAAAGACCTTGTCCGCCACGCGGCGAGGCCGTTCCCGGTACCGGTTGACGAACTTGACGACGGGGTCGAACACGGGACCGCCGCCGTGGTCGCTCTCGATGTCCGTGTGCACGAACGAACCCGACATCAGCACCAGGGACGCGTACATGTCCGGCGCCCGGTAGGCCGCGGAGAGGGCCGCCACACCGCCGAAGCTCGAGCCCAGGAGGCAGCGGCCCGCCCGGTTGGCTGCCAGCGGAAGCTCGGCCTCGAGCTGCGGGACGAGCTCGGAGTTGACGAACCGAGCGTGCGCCGTCGAGTCGGCGTACTCGACGAGGCGGTCGCCCGGGTAGACGAACGCTGCGACGATCTCGGCGACGTCGAGCCGGTGGATCAGGTTGTCCAGCACCACCTTCATCGACGCGTACTCCAAGAAGTCGCCGCCGTCGTGGACGACGAGCAGCGGGTACTTCGCGGTGTGCCGGAACCGGGCCGGCAGGTAGAGCTTCACGAGGCAGTCGCGCTTCAGCGCCCGGCTCTGGACGAGGGCGTCACGGAGCTCGCCGGTCCTCGCCTCCGGGTCGGGCAGAGCCCAGTCGGGAGTCTCGTAGCCGAGCCCGAAGCAGACCGACGAGCTGCCCATCGGACTGTGCGACAGGTGAGGGTTCCGGGGGTCGTTGAACCGCTCGTGGTAGTCGCCGCGCCGGACCTCGATCTGGTACTCGACGCGGGACCCGAGCGGCAGCGCGAGGACCAGGTACCAGAGGTCCGTGCCGTGCAGCCGCTTCATGGGGATGTGGTCCGGCAGCCCGACGATGCGCTGGACGACCCAGGCCTCGTCGACCTCACCCCGGAAGAGGAACGTGCAGCGGTACCCCTCCACGATCGGCGACTCGTGGCGGGACAGGAATCGGTCGACCGCCCCGGCGTCCAGCGGCTTCCTGTCCCGCAGCCGGTTGATGGCGAGCTTTCGGACCGGCGGGCGCTGGATGGCCGGCTGGGAGGTCATGCCGCCGCCTGGAGGGGGACGATGCTGCCGTCGACGGCCACGACCCGCGTGCCGGCGGGCACCTTGCCCTCCTTGGTCAGGTCGATGCGGGCGCCGTCGTCCAGGACCACGCAGACCGAGGGCGCGAAGCGGCCGGCCAGGCCGCGCATCCGGACCCGGTCGCCGACCAGCAGGCGTCGGCGGGCGTGCGGCAGCAGGACCATCCCGGTGAGAATCCCCAGGCCCTCGTCGTAGAGCTCGGAGTGCGAAGGCCCGTCCGGCATCTCGTCGTGGAAGAGCACCACCCGCTCGGTGAGCGCCATCGCGCCGGCCGACCAGGCGA
>JBKHWX010000155.1:0-3740 GCA_046566325.1 Actinomycetes bacterium
GGGACCGCCAATCTCGCGATCGCGGACGGCTCGGCGCTCGTGTTCGTCGGGGTGTCCGGCTTGGCCGCCTGGCTCGTGTGGCTGCTTGCGATCGGTCTACGGCTGTTGGGCGCCCGAACGACTGACCGTCCTGAGGACGCATCGACCTCCGACGAGCAAGGATGATGGGAACCCGCGTCAACGCAGCGCGATCTCCGCAGCGCTGGGAGCGTTCGCCCGCCGTGCGCCGGGGGTGCGATTGCCGATGCCGCGCTCGGGCTCAAGGGAGCGGTAGTGGGCGTCGTCTCGGTAGCAGCGGGGACCCTCGCCGCCGCTCCTGGGTGACCCCCAGGACGCTCATCCTCGACGAGCCGGTCAACGGGCTCGACCCCGAGGGCGTGCAGTGGGTCCGCCACCCCGTGCGCGCCCTGGCCGCCGAAGGACGAACCGTCTCTCCTCGCACCGGATGAGCGAGACGTCCCAGGCCGCCGACCAGCTCCTGGTGATCGGCCGCGGTCGCATCATCGCCGCCGGCCCGCTCCAGGAGGTCATCGACTCCGTCGCCGGCGGCGCTGTGCGGGTGCGCTCCCCGCGCGCGGGTGATCTCGCCGCCGCTCTGGCCGCCACCGGTGCGACCGTCACCCAGCCCGAGGCCGGGACGCTCGAGGCCAGCGGGACTATCGCGGAGCACGTCGGCGAGGTCGCCTTCAGACACGGGCTTTTGCTGCACGAGCTGTCCCCCCGCCGCGCCAGCCTCGAGGAGGCCTACATGAGCCTGGCGCAGGACGCGGTCGAGTACCGCGGCCCACACCAGCACCACTTCACCAGCACGACTTCCAGGACCCAGAAGGCCGAGAACCGGTGAGCACGCTGATCGCCGACCCCCCGACGACCTCACACGCGGCCCCCGCCCGCCCCCGCGCAGGTGCACCCCACCGTCGCGGGAGTCGTGCGCGGAGAGTGGATCGAGCTGCTGTCCCTGCGCACGACGTGGTGGGCGCTAGGCGTGGACCAGCCGCGGCGAGGGCGAGCCGACGCGGGTGGAGTCAGCCGTGCCCGTGGCCCCGGCCGGAGTTGGACCAGCCGTTGTCGGAGCCGCCCCGGTCGGAGCCGGACCAGCGGTCCGAGCCGCCGTGGTCCGAGTTGGACCAACCCTCCTCCGAGCCCGACCAGCGGTCGGAGCCGCGCCGGTCTGAGCTGGACCCGTCGCTCTGGTCGGAGCTGTCCGAGCCGTTCCAGTCCGAGCCGTTCCAGTCCGAGCCGGACCAGCCGTTCTGGTCATAGCTGTCGGAGCTGTTCCAGTCCGAGCTGTTCCAGTCCGAGTTGTCGGAGCCGTTCCGGCCGTGGTCGGAGCCGTGCCGGTCGCCCCAGCGGCTGCCGTCGGAGTGGCTGTCGGAGCCGGACCACCGCCCGTCGGACGAGCTCTCGTCGGAGCCGGAAGAACCCTCGTCGGAGCTGTCCGAGCCTGTCGAGGCCGAGTCGTCCTGGGACGAGCCCTGGTCGACGTGGGACCGGGCCTGCTCCGAGGCCTTGCCGTTCGAGTCGGAGGAGGCGTTGTCGGAAGCGTCCCCGCCGTCTGCGGGCTGGGCGACGGCCGGCTCCGGCGCCGCCTGAGAGGAGCCGTCGTCCTTCGGCGCCGCAGCCGCGGGCTCGGGTGCGGCCGGCGCGGGAGGGGCGGGCTGCCCGCCGGCCCCTGGGTTCACCTTCGTCGCCGGCGTCTCGACCGCCTTGGGCACCTCGGGCGCAGCAGCGGGCGGACCGGGGTCGGCCGCGGCAGCCAGCTCAACGGCCGGAAGCGGCTTCGTCTGCGGCTTGGCACGACCGTCGGCGGCTGCGTGCTTCGCATGACCCTCGACGGCCGCGTGCTTCGCAGGACCGTCGGCGGCCGCGTGCTTGCCGCGCTTACCCCCGGTGCGGGTGGAGGACGCCTTCGGATGAGAAGCGGCGGGGCCCGCTCCGAGCGCGGCGACCGCCGGGTCTGTCGTCGCCGGTGCGGTGACCGGTGGCGGAGTCGGCGTCGTCCCCGGTGGGAAGGTCTCGCTCCCGCTGCCACCACCACCCCAACCGACCAGCGCCACGACCGCGGTCATCGCGATCCCGGTCGGAAGCGCCACCGCCACCAACCGGGGCGAGATGTCCCGCTCTCTCCGCACCACCCGGCCGGGCGCCGGCTCGGACGGGTCGCGCCGATGCCGCGGCCCGTGCCCCGCCTCCGTCGCCTCGTTCGCGGAGCCGCCCAGATCGTCCTGCATGCCCGCCTCCCGCATGTCGACCGGCCGAGTGTGCCACGCGCCCTGCAGCGCAGGGAACGACGAGGGGTCCGGAAACGGGACCGCGACCTAGGATCGCGGCAGTCGGACGAACCGTCCCTCGAGCACAGACGGTGGTGTGGTGAGCGATCTTCTGCCTGGTGGCGACCTCCTGCTCGGCATCGACATCGGCACCGGCAGCACGAAGGGGCTGCTGGCCTCTCCCGACGGTCGGATCGTGGCGACGGCGGTGAGAGCCCACGGCATGTCGCTTCCTCGTCCGGGCTGGGCCGAGGTCGACGCGGACGCCGTCTGGTGGCTTGACGTCGTCGAGATCTGTCGCGAGCTGCTCCCGCAGGCGGACGGACGGCGCGTCGCCGGGGTGTGCGTCAGCGGTGTCGGCCCGTGCCTGCTCCTCTGCGACACGGACGTCAACCCGGTCCGTCCGGCGATCCTCTACGGCATCGACATGCGGGCGACCGCGGAGATTCGCGAGCTGACCGAGCGCTACGGGGCCGCCGAGATCCTGGAGCGTGCGGGCAAGGCGCTGTCGACCCAGGCGGTCGGCCCGAAGCTGCTCTGGGTGCAGCGGCACGAGCCGCAGGTGTGGCAGCGGGCGGCACGCTTCTACAACTCGAGCTCGTTCGTCGCCGCCAGGCTGACCGGCGAGTACGTCCTCGACCGCCACACCGCCAGCCAGTGCGACCCGCTCTACGACATCCGGTCCAACACGTGGTGCACCGACTGGGCCGCGGACGTCGCGCCCGGGATGCCGCTGCCCCGGCTGGCGTGGCCCAGCGACGTCGTCGGCACCGTGACCGAGGAGGCGTCCGAGGCGACAGGGCTGCCGGTCGGCACCCCCGTCTCCGCGGGGACCGTGGACGCCTGGGCGGAGGCCTTCAGCGCAGGCGCCCGCCAGCCGGGCGACCTGATGCTGATGTACGGCTCGACCATGTTCTTCGTCCAGGTCCTCAAGGACTTCCGCTCCCACCCCATGCTCTGGACGACGGCGGGCGTCGAGCCGGGCAGCTACACCCTGGCGGCAGGGATGGCCACGTCCGGCAGCCTGACGGGATGGGTGCAGGAGCTGACGGGAGGCGTTCCTTTCGCCGAGCTCGTCAGGGAGGCCGCGGGGGTCCCGCCCGGCTCGGACGGGCTCGTGGTGCTGCCGTACTTCGCCGGCGAGCGGACGCCCATCTTCGACCCGCAGGCGCGCGGCGTGGTCGCCGGCCTGACCCTCCGGCACAACCGCGCCCACCTCTTCCGCGCCGTCTACGAGGGCATCGCCTACGGGATCCGACAGATCCTGGAGTTCCTCCGCGAGGACGCGGACCCGCCGACCCGGCTGCTCGCGGTGGGCGGCGGCACGCAGGGCGGGCTGTGGACCCAGATCGTCAGCGACGTGTGCGGCTGCGAGCAGCTCGTCCCCGCCCAGACCATCGGGGCGAGCTACGGCGACGCCCTGCTGGCGGCCATCGGCACGGGCCTCGTGCCGCCGTCCACCGACTGGAC
>JBKHWX010000156.1:0-8609 GCA_046566325.1 Actinomycetes bacterium
ATCTCGAGCACGTCGACGTCGTTCAGCCGAACACCGGTCCGCGCGAGCAGCCGCTCGACCGCCGGGACGGGGCCCAGCCCGGGCGTGTTCGGGTCGACGCCGACCGCGACCCAGCCCCGCAGCGCGAGCCCGGGCAGTCCGAGCCGGTCCCGGACGACCTCGGGGACGACGGCCACCACCGCGGCCCCGTCGCTCACCCCGCAGGAGTTCCCGGCGGTGACGGTCCCGCCCGCTTCGAACGCACCGGGCAGACGGGCGAGCGTGGCGGCCGAGATGCGTCGCGGCCGTTCGTCACCGCTCAGCCCACCGACGGGGACGAGCTCGGCGTCGAAGCCGCCTGCCTCGGCGGTCGCCAACGCAAGCCGGTGCGACCGTTCCGCGTACGCGTCCTGCCGCTGTCTGCTCACTCCGCAGCGGCGCGCGACCGTCTCGGCCGCCGGTCCCATGTCGGGGTCCCCGATCTGGGACGGCGCGAAGGGCGCGCGCGTGTACGGCACCGGCGCCTCGGTGGCCGACGCCGGCCGGGCGAGCCGCCAGGGCGCGGTGCTCGCGCTCTCGGCGCCGCCCGCGAGGACGAGGTCCGCGGTGCCGGTCGCGACCGCGTTGGCCGCCACGTGCACGGCCTCCTGGCCGCTGCCGCACTGCCGATCGACCGTGACGCCCGGGACGTCGAGGCCCAGGCCGGCGGCCAAGGCCGCCACCCGCGCCGGGTTGCCCCCCGGACCCATGCAGTTGCCGACGACGACGTCGCCGACGGGCGGGGCGCCGTCCGGAAGGTCGTCGAGCACCGCGCGCACGACCGGCACGAGGAGGTTGACGAGGTCGACGCGGGCGAGACCGTGCCCAGCTGTGCCGACGGGGGTGCGGCGCGCGGCCACGACGACCGGGGTCTGCTCCCGCACGACGCTCATCCTGCCACCGGGGCGTCCCCGCTCCGGGCGCACCAGGTCTCCTCGAGAATGGTCACTTCTGACGAGACACGCCGGCGTGTCGTGCTGGCAGTGACCATTCTGCGTAGGGCTCAGAGGCCATCAGCCACTGCTTGCTCGTGCCTGGCAGCTTCGCAACAAGCTGCGTGGCTGGGACGCCATGTACGTCGCACTCGCCGAGGCGGCGGATGCGGTGCTGCTCACCACAGACCGCCGGCTCGCGGCAGCCACCGGTCCCTTGTGCCGCATCGAGACGGTGGCCGTCCCGTAGGCACGTCGGCCGACCGGGGCGCCGGGTTCAGCTCTGGCGCCGCGGTGCATCCCAGCGCAGCTGCGCGGCCGCTAGGTCGAGCAGATCGTGCCGCCGCAGCTTGCCCGCCGAGCTCCGCGGCAGGGCGCCGGCTCGGAGCCACCGGCGAGGCCGCGACGCAGACGGCAGCTCCCGGCTCGCCCGGCGCAGGTCCTCGAGAGCCACGTCGCCCACGACGACGGCGACGAGCGCCTGGCCGAGCCGGGCATGCGGAACGCCCAGCACGGCGGCGTCAGTCACTCCGCGCAGCCTCCGCAGCCAGTGCTCCACGTCCTCGACCACCACGGTGTGGCCTCCGGTGGTGATGGCGGACGTGCCGCGGCCGAGCACCTCGACGCCCCCGGGGTGCTCCGAGGCGAGGTCGCCGACGGTCGCCCACCGCGCATCGTCCCGCCGGAACGGGCCGTCGGCAGGACCGAGGTAGCCCCGCGCGAGGTAGGGCGAGCGGGCCCACAGCACGCCCGCGCGCACCTCGAGCTCGACACGCGGAAAGGCCCGAAGCGGCCCGTCGTCGTCCCGCCACGCCACGAACGACAGCTCGGCGGCCCCGTAGTACTCGACGACGCGCAGTCCGAGGCGCTCGGCGTCGCGGCGTCGACCGCGGGCCAGTCGGTCGCCGGCGACCACGAGCAGCCGCAGCGCGGCCAGCTCGCCCTGGCCGCGCCGCTGCAGAAGGTCGGGCACCTGGGTCGGCACGCAGTGGACGACGGTCGCGGCGTCCGGGCTCTCGTCGCGAAGCACGGTGTCGAGCGCGAGCACGGAGGCGTGCCAGGCTCCGTAGAGGAACAGCGACGACCACAGCGGGCCCGGCAGCCAGACGACGTCATCCGGCTCGAGTTCGAGCACGTCCCTGAGCGGGTCGACACTCGCCCGCCACGACGCCACTGTGCGCGCCACCGGGCGGGGCCGAGCGGTGGAGCCCGACGTGAAAAGGACAAGGTCGCCGCTCGTCAGGTCCCCGCCGTCGGCCGCGTCGCGCAGGCTCGCCCGAGCACTTGCCAGCACCTCCGCCGGCCAGGTGACGTCGAGGACGGCGCACGGCGTCCCGGCCCCCGTCGCGTCCAGCACCTGGGCGAGCAGCGCGCGCTGGTCGGCCACCTGGACGACGACGGGCGCGGTCATCAGCGGACGGCGGCGCGGTCCTGCCGTCGTCCCGTCGCGGGCATGGCGACGCCGGGGTAGCCGCGGTGGACGGCCGCCGCGACGGCGGTGGCGAGCACGACCTTGACGACGTCGCCGGGGAGGAACACGGCGGCGGCCACGGCGGTGGAGAGCAGCCCGGAGGTGCCCGTGACGGCGGCCTGGACGGGGATCCCGACGGCGTAGACGACGACGATGCCGCCGAGAACGTTGGCGAGCGCGCCCCACCACGTCCGGTAGGAGGGCAGACGGCGCTGCACGAGCCAGCCGATGACGGCCGCGCCGAACACCCAACCGACGAGGTAGCCCGCGCTCGGTCCGGCGAACACGGCGAGGCCGCCCCGGCCGCCGGAGAGCAGCGGCAGGCCGAGCGCCACGAGCGCCAGCAGCACCAGCACGGCCAGGGCACCGCGACGCGCGCCGAGGATCGAGCCGGCCAGCATGACCCCGAGGGTCTGCAGCGTGATGGGCACGGCGTTGCCGAAGAGCTGCAGGCTCCCCGGCAGACCGAGGACGGCGATCAGCGCGGCGAACGAGGCGACCAGGGCGAGGTCGCGGGCGGCCAGGCGGCGGGTGCGCATGGCATGGAGGGTAGTGCCGCGCCGGAGCGGCTCGGCGCGCCTGATGCACGGACCTCTGCCCGATCCAGAGACCTGACTCGCCCGGTGGCCCCCTCCAGCGGCTCGGAGGGGCCATCCCGCGAGCAACGTTCCGGATGCTGCCGGTGGAGTATGGAGGTCCGTACACCCGCCGGACCGGAGGACCAGATGAGCGCCAAGCGGCGATGGAGCGACCTCAGCGAGGGCACTCGACGTGTGATCCTGCTCGGCGCGGTCTTCGAGGGGATCCTCAAGATCCTGGCACTCGTCGATCTCAAACGGCGTCCGGCGGAGCAGGTACGCGGCCCGAAGTGGGTGTGGGCGACGGTGGTCACACTCGCCAACTCGGCGGGAACCGTCCCGCTCGCCTACTTCCTGCTGGGACGTCGCGGGGCTAAGTAACGAGGTCAGCCCAGGTCGCGCGCGGCAAAGGTGTTGCAGGCGTTGAGGTCGCCGGTCTGGTAGCCGGTCGAGAACCAGTGCTGGCGCTGCGCGCTCGTCCCGTGCGTGAAGGCCTCGGGGTTCACCCGGCCCTGCACGGTGCGCTGGATCCGGTCGTCGCCGACGGCCGCAGCGGCCGAGAGGGCGTCGCGGATGTCGTTCTGCGTCAGGGGCTTCAGGAAGGGCAGGCCGCTCTGCGGGTCCGGCACGGTCGAGGCGTAGTGCGCCCAGACCCCGGCCAGGCAGTCCGCCATGAGCTCGGTGCGGACCGACGCGGACTGCGCTCCCTGCGGGTCCTGCTGGGAGCGACCGAGGATGCCGAGCTCATCCTGGATGTGGTGCCCGAACTCGTGGGCGACGACGTACTCCTGGGCGAGGGGGCCGCCGCTGGAGCCGAACTGGTCGACCAGCACCTGGAAGAAGCTCGTGTCGAAGTAGGCCGTCTGGTCGACGGGGCAGTAGAAGGGTCCCACGTCGCTGGTGGCCTGTCCGCAGCCGGTGTTCGTCACCTGGTTGAAGATCCGAAGGCCCGGCTTCGTGTACTGCTGCCCGTACTTCGGCAGCAGCTGGCCCCACACGGCGTCAAGGCTCTCGGCCGTGGCGATGATCCGGCAGTCGACGTACTGGTTGGCCGCCTGACCGCCGGTACAGTGGGCGAACTGGTTCGTCTGCGCGGGCGCGGGCGCCTGGCTGCCTCCACCCAGCAGGTCGTTCGGGTTCACCCCGAACACGAGGGCGAGGATCAGGACGGCGATCCCGCCGAGGCCGCCACCGATCGCGATGCCGCCCCGGCCGCCACCGCCGCCGGAGGCCCTGCCGGGGTCGATCTGGATGCCCTCGTTGAAGCTCACCCTGCGTTCCTGCCCTCGTCCGCGGCGCTGCAGTCCACCGGCCCCCGCGCGCCTGCCGCGTACACTAATGCCGTGGCCGGTACGACGCCCTGACGAGAGGATGCGGCACCTGCCGCCCCCGTCCAGCGAACCGTCGTCCAGAAGGGCCCGCTCGTGATCAGCGTCCAAGGCGTGGAGCTGCGCGCCGGCGCCAGGGTCCTCATGGAGGGCGTGACGTTCCGGGTGGGTCCCGGCGACAGGATCGGTCTGGTCGGCCGCAACGGCGCCGGCAAGACGACGCTGACGAAGATGCTCGCGGGCTTCGCGCAGCCCGCAGCCGGCACCGTCCAGCGGACGGGCGAGATCGGCTACCTGCCGCAGGACCCGCGCACGGGTGACCTCGACGTACTCGCTGCGAACCGCGTCCTCTCGGCCCGCGGGCTGGACGACGTCCTGTCGCGGATGCGGAAGGCCGAGGCGCAGATGGCCAGCGCGGACGACGACACGCGTGAGGCGGCCATGGCCCGGTACGCGCGGCTGGAGGCCGAGCTGCAGGCGCGGGGCGGCTATGCCGCGGAGTCGGAGGCGGCGCGGATCGCGAGCAACCTGGGGCTCGAGGAGCGCGTTCTGACCCAGCCCCTGCGAACGCTGTCGGGCGGCCAGCGCCGCCGGGTCGAGCTCGCGCGCATCCTCTTCTCCGGCGCCCAGACCCTGCTCCTCGACGAGCCGACGAACCACCTGGACGCCGACTCGATCCTCTGGCTCCGGGACTTCCTCAAGGCGCACACCGGCGGCCTGATCGTGATCAGCCACGACGTGGGCCTGCTGGACGCCGTCGTGACCAAGGTCTTCCACCTCGACGCCAACCGGGCGTGCCTCGACGTCTACAACGTCGGGTGGAAGGCGTACCTGCAGCAGCGCGAGACCGACGAGCGGCGACGTCACCGGGAGCGGGCCAACGCCGAGAAGAAGGCCGCCGCCCTGCTCAGCCAGGCCGACAAGATGCGGGCGAAGGCGACCAAGGCCGTTGCGGCGCAGAACATGGCGCGTCGGGCCGAGCGGCTGCTGAGCGGCCTCGAGGAGGTGCGGCGGCAGGACAAGGTGGCCAAGCTGCGCTTCCCGACCCCCGCCTCCTGCGGACGGACGCCGCTGCGGGCCTCCGGGCTGTCGCGCAGCTACGGCTCGCAGGAGGTCTTCACGGACGTCGAGCTGGCCATCGACCGGGGCAGCCGGGTCGTCGTCCTCGGGCTCAACGGGGCCGGCAAGACCACGCTGCTGCGAATCCTGGCAGGCCTGGACGAGCCGGACACCGGCGAGGTGGAGCCGGGCCACGGGCTCCGCCTCGGCTACTACGCGCAGGAGCACGAGACGCTCGACACCGAGCGGACGGTGCTCGAGAACATGCGCTCGGCGGCGCCCGACCTGGGGGACACGGAGGTGCGGAAGGTGCTCGGCTCGTTCCTCTTCAGCGGGGACGACGCCGACAAGCCCGCCGCGGTGCTGTCCGGTGGGGAGAAGACGCGGCTGGCCCTGGCCACCCTCGTGGTGTCGGCCGCCAACGTGCTGCTGCTGGACGAGCCGACGAACAACCTCGATCCCGCGTCACGGGAGGAGGTGCTGAGCGCGTTGCGGCAGTACGAGGGCGCCGTCGTCCTCGTCACCCACGACGAGGGCGCGGTCGAGGCGCTCGACCCCGAACGCGTGGTTCTGCTCCCCGACGGCGTCGAGGATCTCTGGAGCGCCGACTACAAGGACCTCGTGTCCCTGGCCTGACCGCCTGACGAGACCGCTCGCCGTCCGGATGCGCGTGGCCGTAGGCTCGCGGATGATCTCGGAAAGCGGCACCAGCGGGGTCGGCGTACGGTGACCTTGCGGCGGACCGCCATCGCGCGTTCGGGGCAGCGCAGAGGAGGCACCATGCCAGACATACCCAAGGGGCGCAGGATCGTCGGTGAGGCTCGGGCGAGCCTGACGACTGACCTGGCAAAGAGGTACGAGAAGGGCGCGAGCATCCGCGAGCTGGCCGAGATGACCGGCCGCTCGTACGGGTTCGTGCACCGGCTCCTGAAGGACTCGGGTGCGACTCTGCGCAGCCGTGGTGGTGCGACCCGGGGACGGCGGACGGCTACGTGACCGTCGCCCGGCCTCGGCCGGGCCTCGATCGGCTGGTCGGCGCGTGCGAGCGCGCCGGCGTGCTGTTGCGTGCCGGTCCCGAGCGCTGGGACGTCGTCCTGGACCGGCCGGCGACGCGGAACTCGCAGACGCCGGCGACGTGGCGTGCCCTCGCCGACGTGGGCGAGGCGGTGGCACGCGAGGGTCCGACGGTCGTGGTGGTCAGGGGGTCCGGGCCCTCGTTCTCCTCCGGGCTGGACCGGACCATGTTCGGGCGAGGCAGCCCCGGCGAGCCGGGTCTCGTCGACCTGGCCGCTCTCGACGACGACGCGCTGGACGCCGCCATCGCGGACTTCCAGCGCGGGTTCACGTGGTGTCGCGAGGTCGACGCGGTGACGGTGGCCGCCGTCCAGGGGTATGCGGTCGGGGCCGGCTTCCAGCTCGCGCTGGCGTGCGACGTACGGGTGGTGGCGGACGACGTCCAGCTGGTGATGAGGGAGACGCAGCTGGGCCTCGTCCCCGACCTGGCCGGGACGTGGCCTCTGGTCGAGGCGGTCGGGTACAGCGTCGCGCTCGAGCTGTGCGCGACGGGGCGAGCGATGGGAGCGCAGGAGGCGGTGGCACGAGGAGTGGCGTCGCGCGCCGTCCCGGTGGGGGAGCTGGACCACGCCGTCGACGAGACCGTCGACGCGTTGCTGCGTGCCCCGTCGGGCGCGGTTGCTTCCACCAAAGCGTTGCTGCGCGGGGCTTGCGGGCGGACGGCGGAGGAGCAGCGCGCTCACGAGCGACGGGTGCAGGCCCCGCGTCTGCGGAGCCTGGGGCGAGGGCGGACGGAAGAAGGGGAAGCGTCCCTGCGTTAGCCCGGCTGACGCCGGAGTCGGTCCGGCGGTGGTGGAGGCCAGATGCAGGGGATGGGACACGGGAGCGGTGTCGGCGCCGCCTGGCGGTCGCTGAGCCGCGACCCCGCGGTGACGAAGCACAGGCTCGCTCCGGGGACGGCGCGTCGGATCTTCGCGTTCGCGCGTCCGTACCGGCGCCTCATCATGGCGTTCCTGGTGCTGGTGGTGGCCGACTCCGCGACGGTGGTCGTCACGCCGCTGCTGCTCAAGCGGATCATCGATGACGGGGTCATCCCGGGTAACCGGAGCCTGATCGTCGCGCTGTCGCTGATCGTGGGCGGGCTCGCGTTCGTCGATGCCGGGATCACGCTGGCCCAGCGCTGGCTCTCGTCGAGGATCGGCGAGGGCCTGATCTACGACCTTCGGACGCAGGTCTTCGCGCACGTGCAGCGGCAGCCGATCGCGTTCTTCACCCGCGCCCAGACCGGTGCCCTGGTCTCGCGCCTGAACAACGACGTGATCGGTGCGCAGCAGGCGTTCACGAGCACCTTGTCGTCGGTGGTCTCGAACCTGGTGACGCTCGTCGGCGTCACCGTGGCGATGCTCTACCTGTCATGGCCGATCACCGTCGCGGCGCTGTTGCTGCTGCCGGTGTTCTGGCTTCCGGCCCGGCGGGTCGGCCGGCGGTTGCAGGGCCTGACGCGGGAGTCGATGCAGCTCAACGCCGAGCTGGGCAACCGGATGACCGAGCGGTTCAACGTCGCGGGCGCCTTGCTGGTGAAGCTGTTCGGCCGGCCCGCGGAGGAGGACGCGCAGTTCGCGGACCGGGCGGGCCGGGTGCGGGACGTCGGTGTGAAGATCGCCATGAGCAACCGAATCTTCTTCAGCGCTCTCACCACCGTTGCCGCGCTGGCGACGGCGCTCGTCTACGGGGTAGGTGGCCTGATGGCGGTGGCCGGGACGCTCACCGTCGGCACCCTGCTCGCCCTGGCCGCGTTGCTGGGCCGCCTCTACGGCCCGATCACCGGGCTCGCGAACGTGCGGGTGGACGTGATGACTGCACTGGTGAGCTTCGAGCGGGTCTTCGAGGTGCTGGACCTGCCGCCGCTGGTGGCCGAGGCCGAGGACGGGCGGGACCTGCCCGCGGGGCCGTTGTCCGTCGTCCTCGAGGACGTGTCGTTCCGCTACCCGAGCGCGGACGAGGTGTCGCTCGCGTCACTGGAGGAGGTGAGCGCGCAGGACCGGCGGGCCGGGGAGGACGTGCTCCACGACGTGAGCCTGGAGGTCGAGCCGGGGCACCTGGTGGCTCTGGTGGGTCCCAGCGGCGCAGGCAAGACGACGATCACCGCGCTGGTCGCCCGGCTGTACGACCCGAACCGGGGGACCGTCCGGATCGGGGGAGTGGACCT
>JBKHWX010000157.1:0-9473 GCA_046566325.1 Actinomycetes bacterium
GTGAACGTCCAGGCCGCCAGGCTCAGCGGGTCGCGCAGGGTCAGCCCGCGCTCCCCCGTGAGGTAGTACGTCGCGAGCGCCACCGCTGCGGCCAGCGCGGCAAGCACGCCCACGCCGTCCAGCGTCATCCCCTGCCAGACCTGCGCGACCAGTGCGAGACCGGCCACGGACAGGGCGAGGCCGGCCCAGATCCGCGACTTCAGCCGCTCTCTACGGACGAAGCGGACCCAGAGCGCGACGATCACCGGGGCCAGGTACTCCAGCAGCAGGGCGATGCCGACGGGCAGGCGCTCGATGGCGACCAGGTAGAGCCACTGGACCAGGCCGATGCCGACCACGCCGATGACCGCGAGGAAGGCGAGTTCCCGTGGCTCGGTCGCGAGGCTGCGGGGCCGCGTCAGCAGCAGGACGGCGACCAGGCAGACCGCGGCGCCCGCGGACCGGAGCTCCACCAGCCGCAGCGACGACAGACCCGTGCCGAGCACGATCTTGCTGACCGTCCCGTTGAGCCCGAACAAGCCTGCCGCGGCCAGTGCGGCGAGGAGGCCGACAAGAGGCCGTCCTCTCGTCGTCCCCGCCGCCGTCACCGGGCGGACGCTACCGCGAGCCATCGTCGAAGCCGTTGAGTCGGCTCGTGATCGACCCCTTGCCGGTCACTGTCGGTGGCTGCCACTAGGTTTCGGCTCGTGAGGGTTGCAGTTCCGGCAGAGACCGTCCCGGGCGAGCGGCGCGTCGCCGTGACGCCCGAGACGGTCGGCCAGCTCGTCGGCGCCGGGCTCGAGGTGCTGGTCCAGTCCGGCGCGGGTCGCCACTCCTTCATCTCGGACGACGACTACGCCGTCGCCGGTGCGAAGGTCGCCGCGCGCGTCGACGCCGACGCCGTGGACGTGCTGCTGCACGTCCGGCCGCTGCACCGCCGCCTGCCCGAGCGGCTGCATCCCGGAGCCGTGACGGTCGGCTTCTGCTCGCCGTCCACCGAGCTGCCCACCGTGGCCGCGCTCCGCGACGCGAAGGTCACCTCGTTCGCGATGGAGCTCGTGCCGCGGATCTCGCGCGCGCAGTCCATGGACGCCTTGACGTCGCAGGCGCTTGTCGGCGGCTACCGGTCCGCCCTCGAGGCCGCGACGCGGCTGCCCCGCTTCTACCCGCTGTTCATGACCGCCGCCGGCACCGTGCCTCCGGCCCGTGTCCTTGTCCTCGGCGCCGGTGTCGCGGGCCTCCAGGCGATCGCCACGGCGAAGCGGCTCGGGGCGAAGGTGTTCGGCTACGACGTGCGGCCCGCCTCCGCGGACGAGGTGCGGTCGATGGGCGCGACCTTCGTCGAGCTGGAGCTGGAGTCCCTGGAAGGCGCCGGTGGCTACGCGCGGGAGATGACGCAGGACCGTGCCGCCCGGCAGCGCGAGCTGCTGGCACCGCACGTGGCCGAGGCCGACGTCCTCATCACGACCGCTGCCGTGCCGGGTCGGGCGGCTCCGCTGCTCGTGACCAGGGACATGGTCGCGGCGATGCGCCCGGGGTCAGTCGTGGTCGACCTCGCCGCGGAGTCGGGCGGCAACGTGGAGGGGTCCGTGGCGGGTGAGCAGGTCGAGGTGCCCGCAGGCGACGACCACGGCGTGGTCACGGTCGTCGGGATGCAGGACGCCGCGTCGACGCTCCCGGTGGACGCCTCCCGGCTGTACGCCAAGAACGTCGCCAACCTGCTGCTCCTCATGACGAGGGACGGGCGCGTGAGCCCCGACTTCGGCGACGAGGTGGTGGCGGGAACCTGCCTGACCCACGACGGCGTCGTCCTGCACGAGCCGACCGCACAGCTGCTCGCGAGCCGGAAGCCGGAGACGGGCGCGCCTGCCCCCTCCGCGGAGAAGGAGGCGTGATGGCGGGCGTGACGCTCCTGACCATCTTCGTGCTGGCGGTATTCGTCGGCTTCGAGGTCGTCTCGAAGGTCTCGTCGACGCTGCACACGCCGCTGATGTCGGGCGCCAACGCCATCCACGGCATCATCCTCGTCGGCTCGGTGCTGGTGGCGGGTCGGGCCGACTCGCCGTTGACGCTCGTCGTCGCGCTGCTCGCGGTCGTGCTGGCGACCGCCAACCTCGTCGGCGGGTTCGTCGTGACCGACCGGATGCTCGAGATGTTCAAGGGCAGACGCCCCTCCGGGCAGAGGGAGGGTGCACGGTGAACGTCCTGTCGGGCACGTGGACGGCGCTGCTCTACCTGGTGGCCGCCGTCTGCTTCATCCTTGCCCTGAAGGGACTGAGCTCCCCGAGGACGGCGCGCCGCGGCAACCTCGTCGGCGCGTTCGGGGCGCTGGTGGCCATGGTCACCGTGTTCCTGTCGACCAACCTTCGCAACCTCGTCGCCATCCTCGTGGCCATCGCCGTCGGCATCGCCCTCGCGGTCCCGGTCGCACGCCGCGTGCAGATGACGGCGATGCCCCAGCTCGTCGCCCTGTTCAACGGCGTCGGCGGAGGCGCTGCCGCGCTCGTCGCGCTGCTGGAGCTGGACCGCGCGAACGTCCTGGCCAACCCGCCCGACGTCATACCGATCGGGGCGATGGGTCCGGCCGGTGCGGGCCATGTCCTGGCGATCGCGTTCACCGTGCTGGTCGGCGCCGTCTCCTTCGCCGGCTCGGGGGTCACCTTCGCGAAGCTGCAGGAGCTGATGACGACACGGCCGGTGCTGCTGCCCGGCCAGCGCTGGCTGATGGTCGGCGCACTCGCCGCCGCGCTCGGCCTCGGTGCCGCCGTGGTTGCTTCGGGCGCCGTATGGACGGCGGTGCTCCTGCTGCTCGTCGGCCTCGCCGCCGGCGTCCTGCTGGTGCTGCCCGTCGGCGGCGCGGACGTCCCCATCGTGATCTCGCTGCTCAACGCGTTCACCGGGCTCACTGTGGCCGCCTCCGGGTTCGTCCTCGGCAACGTCCTGCTGCTCGTGGCGGGCACGCTCGTGGGGGCGAGCGGCACGATCCTCACGATGGCCATGGCGGCCGCGATGGGCCGTAGCGTGCAGGGCATCCTCTTCGGCGCGCTCCGGGGTGGGTCGACGGCGGGATCGACCGCCGTCTCCGACCGTCCCGTGCGGTCCTCGTCCCCCGAGGACGTCGCCATCCTGCTCGGCTACGCCCAGCGCGTCGTCGTCGTCCCCGGGTACGGGCTCGCGGTCGCCCAGGCGCAGCACACCATGGCCGAGCTCGCCGAGGCGCTCGAGGCGCGTGGCACCGACGTGATCTACGGCATCCACCCGGTCGCGGGCCGCATGCCGGGGCACATGAACGTGCTGCTCGCGGAGGCGAACGTGCCGTACGAGTCGCTGCAGGAGATGGAGCAGGTCAACCCGCAGCTGAAGACGGCGGACGTCGCGCTGGTCGTCGGCGCGAACGACGTGGTGAACCCGGCCGCGAAGACGTCTCCCGGGTCGCCGATCTACGGCATGCCGATCCTCGAGGTGTCCGAGGCCCAGCAGGTCGTCTTCCTCAAGAGGTCGATGCGTCCCGGGTTCGCGGGGATCGAGAACGAGCTGCTGTACGAGCCGACGACGACCCTGCTGTTCGGCGACGCGAAGGAGTCGCTCACCAAGGTGCTGGCGGCGGTCAAGGCGCTCTGACCGCCGCTTCCAGGCCGCTGAAGCCGCGGACGCTCACGCCCGATCGGGGGGTGGGGACGGCTCACCGGACAGCACCCTGCGAACCTCCGCGACCAGACCCGGAGCCGCAGAGCGCACCTGCTCGAGCACGTTCCTGAATGCGGCGTCCTCGTCGTAGTAGGGGTCGGCGACGTCCAGCTCGGGCGGGAAGCCGTCGAAGCGGCCGCCACTCTGGTCCTGCCGCAGCCGCGGGTCGAACGAACGCATCATCCGGACGTGCGCCGGCTGGTGGTGCCTCTGCGCGTAGCGCTGCAGGGCCCGCGCGTGCCCGCCGTCCATCGCGACGACCAGGTCGGTCGTCCCCAGCTCGTCCGGGTCGAGCTGCCGGGCCCGGTGCCCCGACGCGTCGAGGCCGTGCTCGCGCAGCACCGCGAGGGCCCGCCGGTCCGCTCGGTGCCCGACGTGCCAGTCGCCGATCCCGGCGGAGTCCACCCGCACCAGGTCGGCGAGACCCTCACGCCGCAGCAGGTCCCGAACCACGTACTCCGCGATCGGGGAGCGGCAGATGTTGCCGGAGCAGACGAAGGTCACGGTGTAGGGGTTCTCTGCCGAGCGCATGCGGCCCATCCTCTGTCACGGCCTTGGGACGTGACGCGCCCCCGTCGGGTCCGCGCCGGCGCCACGTCCCGTCCACAGGCCTTCGGCACCGGGCGGTCGTCCACAGCCCGCCGTGCGGCAACCTCGGGTCTCGCCGCGTCCTCCCTAGCGTCGGCGTCCCTACCCGACGGAACGCACCGCGCCCGGAGGACCTGAGTCGAATGAGCACGCTGACATGAGCGCCGACCTCTTCGGGACGCTGGTGCCCGGCATCGCGGACGTGGATCGGGTGCGCAGCCTCGCCCGACGTGCCGACGACCTCGGGTGCGACCTGGCGGACTGCGCCGCGAGGGCAAGGTCGACCGCGTCGACGGACTGGCGCTCGGTCGCGGCCGACGGGTTTCGTGCGGAGCTGGCCGCGACGTCCAGAGCGGTCGAGTCGTGCGCGGAGGGCCTGGAGGAGGCCTCCGTTGCCCTCGCGCGTCACGCCCGGACCACGGAGGAGAGGCTGCCGCGGTGACCGGGGACGCCCTGGAGATCACGGGTGGGGCAGCTGGGCTGAGCGCCGACCTCGACGCCATGCTGGCGGCATCGACCCTCCTGGCCGAGGTCTCCGACGATCTCGCCCGCCTCGCGCTCCGTGTCGCGGGCCTCGCCGCGCAGGCCAGTGCCTCGCCGACCGTGGTGCTCGACGCCCTTGGGCTGGCGCGCGCCGAGGGCGAGCTGCTGCCGCTGCTCGTCGGTCCCGCCTCCCTGCCCAGCGCCGCCGCACGGGTCGCGCTGCTCGCCAGAGGCGTGAGGACGGCGGCCCGCCTGTACGCGGAGGCCGAGACGGCAGCGGCTGCGGCGGTGTCGCAGGCTCGTGGCTGCGTCGCGCAGGCGGCGGGGGCGGCCGTCGCGACGAGCGGACCCGTGACCGTCGCGGGGGCTGCGGCAGCCGTGGCCGGCTGGGCTGCCTACCGGGCCGCGCCGCTCGCGCTGGACGAGGCCGAGCGAACGCTCGAGGAGGTCGCGGCGGGGAGGTTCCGCTGGCAGTCCCTGGACGCCCGGCTCGACGACCTCGGCGAGGCCGTCCTGACGCAGATGCGAGACGACGTCGGAGCCACGTCGAGCGAGGCCGGGGTGTGGCTGGCGCGGCACCCGGAGGCCGCAGAGCAGCTCGTCCAGGCCGGGCCGCCGTTCCTCGACGGGTTGACCCGCGTCGCCTGGGTTCCGGCCGTGCCGGCCTCCGGTGGAGGAGACGGGAGCCCGGGGTGGCCGCCGCAGGACGTTCGGCAGCTCACAGGAGCGGTCGCCGCGGTAGGGGCCGTCGCACCCCTCTTCGTCGAAGGCAGGGTCGAGGTGCAGCGCGTCGAGGCCGGTGGACCACCCGTCGTCCCGTCGCAGCAGGGGGTGACCGGAGCGCTCGAGCGCCTCGCGCCCTACTCCGGGCCGGACGCGGTCAGCCACCCGCGCGTGCGGGTCGAACGGGTCCGACGTGACGGGGTGACGGCCTGGTCCGTCTACATCCCTCCCACCCAGACGTGGCGGTTCGACGGCGGCCCGAACCCCTTCGACGGCTCGACCAACGTCCGGGCCGCGGCAGGGCGGACGACGGCGGCCGGCCAGGCGGTGAGGGCTGCTCTGCGTCGGTCCGGGGTGAAGGCCGGGGAGCCGGTGATGCTCGCCGGCTACAGCCAGGGCGGCCTCACCGCCGTCCAGCTCGCCTGCGACCCCGCTTTCCGGAAGGAGTTCTCCGTGACCACCGTGCTCTCCGCCGGTTCACCGGTCGCCGGGTTCGATCTTCCCGCAGACGTCCAGGTGCTGTCCCTGGAGCACGAGCAGGACCTCATCCCCGCCCTGGACGACGGCCGGAACGCGGACCGTGCGAACTGGACGACGGTGCGCCGGGACCTGGGCCAGGAGGCGGTCGAGGACGCCTTCAGCGGTCACCGGCTCGACTACTACATCCAGACGGCGGAGGCGGTCGACGAGACCGTGGACCCCTCCGTCACGGCCTGGCGGGAGTCGGCGCGCCCGTTCCTCGCCACCGCCGGTGCACAGGTAGAGGTCGTGGAGTGGCAGGCACGCCGGCTGGAGGACTGAGCGGAGCCCGCCCAGCCCCGGCCAGGCGGCGTCGGCCACTCAGACGGCGTGGCAGACGGCCTCGACGTTGTTGCCGTCGGGGTCTCGGACGAAGGCGCCGAAGTACGAGGCGTGGTACTCGGGCCACAGCCGCGGCTCGTGCAGCACCTCGGCCCCGTGGGCGACCGCGGCGTCGAAGAACGCTTGCACCGCGGCGCGGTCGGCGGCGGCGAAAGCGATGTGCGACTCACGGAAGCCCTCGCCCGTCTGCCTCGGGCCGAGCCAGAAGTCTGGTTTGCCCGCGGAGCCGAAGCCGATCACGGCGCCGAAGTCCAGAATCCTTCCGGCTCCGAGCGGCGCGAGCACCGCGTCGTAGAAGGCGGCGCTCGCCGCGACGTCCTGGCACTGGATCGAGATGTGGTCGAGCACTGTCCCGTCCCTCGTCGGTTGCCTGCTGCCTCTGTCGGTGAGGACGTCCCGTCGGTCGGTGAGGACGTCTCCTCTGTCGGTCAGGACTTCTGGCGTCAGGACTTGCCGCGCTCGTCGATGATCCGCTGGATCTTCCCGACGCTCCGCTCGAGGCTACCCGGGGCGAGGACCTCCACGTACGCCGTCACGCCGATGTTGCCCTTGACGTGCTCGGGGAGCTGACGGCTGAGGCCGGTGCAGGTGTCGCTGGCGACGCCCTCCCGGGCCTCGACGCGGATCACGAGCTGGTCCATCCGCTCGGGCCGCCGGAGCACGCAGACGAAGTGGGGCGACAGCCCGGCGAGCTTGAGCGCCTGCTCCTCCACCTGGGTCGGGAAGACGTTGACACCCCTGATGATCATCATGTCGTCCGACCGGCCGGTGACCCGCTGCATCCGCCGGAACGACGGGCGTGCGGTGCCCGGCAGCCAGGCGGGTGAGGTCACGGGTGCGGTAGCGGATGACCGGCATCGCCTGCTTCGTCAGGCGGGTGAAGACCAGCTCGCCGATCTCGCCGTACGGCAGCGGTTCGCCCGTCACGGGGTCGAGGACCTCGGGGTAGAAGTGGTCCTCCCAGATGTGCAGCCCGTCCTTCGTCTCGACACACTCCTGCGCGACGCCCGGCCCGATCACCTCCGACAGCCCGTAGATGTCGACCGCGTGCATCGCGACGCGCTCCTCGATCTCGGCGCGCATCTGCTCCGTCCACGGTTCGGCCCCGAAGATGCCGATCTCCAGCGAGGTGCTCCTGCGGTCGATCCCCTGACGTTCCAGCTCGTCGAGCAGCGCGAGGAGGTACGACGGGGTCAGCATGATGACGCGCCGGCAGCGGCCGTCGCCCACGTCGAGCAGCTCGATGCCCAGCGCCTGGGTGGCGGTGTCCTGCGACCACAGCTCCACGGCCCAGTCGGCGACTCCCGCCGCAGACGGGGGCCCAGAAGCGGATCGACCGGCCTTCTCGTCACGCATGGAGCCGGCCTGCTGTCCGAGCGGCCCGCTCGAGAGCGGGCGCCACACGGTAGCGGCCGGTCGGCACCGCGTAGGCGAGCCCTCGCAGCACGTCGTAGACGACGTCCGGTCCGAGGCTGTCGCCCCAGGCCAGGGGTCCTTCCGGGTAGCCGGTGCCCAGCCGCATGGCCGTGTCCACGTCCGCGGCGCTGGCCTCGCGGCGTTCGACGAGGTCGGCGGCCTCGTTCACGAGCATCGCGACGGTGCGGGCGACGACCAGGCCCGGGCCGTCGCGCACGAGGGTGACCGTCGTCCCCGCCGCCTGGAGCAGGCCGCAGGCCTCGCTCACGGTCTCGGCCGAGCACGTAGGGGCCGCTGCGACCACGACGCGGGTCGTGCTCGCCGGGTCCAGGGCCCAGTCGAGGACGACGACCTCCGAGCCGAGCGTGAGGCCCGGCCGGCCGCGGGTCTCCACCAGCCGGCCGGCGGAGGGCAGCAGGACGCCCAGGCCTTCCGGGCCGACGTCCGGACGGACGTCCGCCCGCACCGGGTCGTCGTCGGGGACGTCGACCACCTGCGCGCCGGCGGTGCCCGCGCGCTCGAGCAGCGCAGCCATCACGCTCCAGCCGCCGCCATAGCGGACGGAGGACGGCGCGGCAGCCGGGGGCGCGTCCCCGGGCAGCGCAGCCCCCGCGGACGGCGGCGGGTCGCCATCAGCGTCGTCCCCGCCGTACCCGTACACGCCGCGACCGGTCTTGCGTCCGAGGCGGCCGGCGTCCACGAGGCGTTGCTGGAAGACGGTCGGTGCGTAGCGAGGGTCGTGGAAGGTCTGCTCCCACACCGAGCGGCTGACCGCCAGGTTGACGTCCTGGCCGACCAGGTCGGTGAGCTCGAAGGGGCCGAGCGGGAAGCCCCCGACGTCCCGCAGGACCGTGTCGACGGTCAACGGGTCGGCAACGCCCTCCTCGACGAGCCGCTGGGCCTCCCCGTAGAACGGCCGGGCGACCCGGTACACGATGAACCACGGCGTCGAGGTGCACGTGACCGGCGTCTTTCCCCACGAGCGGGCCAGGGACTCGGCCTGCTCGACCACGGTCGCCGACGTCTGCACGCCGCGGACGACCTCGACCAGCCGCATCCGCTGGGCGGGGTTGAAGAAGTGCAGGCCGACCACGCGGTCGGGTCTGCGCAGGCCGGCCGCGACGGCGGTCACCGACAACGACGAGGTGTTCGTGGCCAGCACGCAGTCCTCGCCGACCAGGCCCTCCAGCTCAGCGAACAGGGACTGCTTCGTGGCGAGGTCCTCCCGCACGGCCTCGACGACGAGGCCGACGCCGCCCAGGTCGGTGACGCCGCCGACCCCGACGACACGCCCTGCGACCGCATCGGCCTCGGCCTCGGTCAGCCGGCCCTTGGCCACGTCGCGGTCGAGGCGCTGCCGCAGACCGTCGAGGGCTGCGACGACGACGGAGGACGCCGCGTCGAGCAGCCGGACCTGGTGCCCCGCCCTGGCCGCGACCTCCGCGATGCCGGTGCCCATGGTCCCCGCACCGACGACCCCCACCGCCATTCTGCGGTCGACCACTCGGCACCCCTCGAAACCGTCGCTCCGCCGGGCGGACGTGCGCGCCGATGCTGGCACACGTGAGGTCGCTCGGGCCAGGGGTCAGTCACCCGTGGCCCCGTCGACCCGCTCGCGGAGGAAGTCCGCGTGCCCGTTGTGCCGGGCGTACTCCTCGATCATGTGGACGTAGATCCAGCGCAGGGAGACGTCGGAGCCGTGCCGCGCGCGCGCTCCCACGGCGTCGAGGTCCTGG
>JBKHWX010000158.1:0-4693 GCA_046566325.1 Actinomycetes bacterium
CGCCGGTGTCCAGGGCGGCCAGCACCCGCGGCAGCCCCTGCACGACCTGATGGGCCTGCCGGACCAGGCGGACGGCCTCGACGTACCCGATCCCGAGGGCGGTCTGCACCTCGGCGGCGACGAGGTCGTCGTGGTGGTCGTCGATCTGTCCGGCCACCGGGTCGACCGCGCCGGCCACCTCGGCGGCCACCGCGTCATGCGCCCGGTCGCCCAATGCGGCGACCGCCCGGAGCTCCGCGGCCAGGGCGGCCGCGGAGTTGGCGCGGGCGGCGCCCAGGGCCAGGACCGCGTCGTCCGGCAGCTCCCCGGCCGGCTGGTCCCCACCCTCACCTCGCATTCGAACTGAATAGCGAAGAGAAGGCAGGGGCGCCAGGGCTTTCTGATCTTTCTCGATGCGCGAGACCGGGCTCGCCGTCTCGCGCAGGTATCAGATCTTGACAGGGTAGATAGGTAAGTGCACACTTACGGACGTGCCGATCGATGCCGCACTGACGGCTCTGGCGGACCCCACCCGTCGGGCCGTCTTCGAGCGTCTCGCCATCGGTCCGTCTGCGGTGGGAAGGCTGGCCGCCGAGCTGCCGGTCAGCAGGCCCGCCGTGTCTCAGCACCTCAAGGTGCTCAAGGACGCCGGTCTGGTCACGGCTGACAAGCGCGGACGTCAGCAGGTGTACGCCGTCCGGCGGGACGGCCTGGTCGAGCTACGAGCCTGGCTCGACCGGTTCTGGGACGAGGCTCTGGAGTCCTACGCCGCCGCCGTGGAGCGGGCGGCAAGAGAGGAGCGGTCATGACCAGCCAGACCCAGGCGAGCCAGGCTCGGGGGAGCCAGACGCGCGTCGGGCAGACACAGGCGAGCCAGACGGACGCCGCGACCACCGTCATCCGCGAGGTCGTCGTGCAGGCATCTCCGGCGCTCGCGTTCGAGGTGTTCACTGCACGGTTCGGCGAGTGGTGGCCGAAGTCCCATCACATCGGCGGGTGGGACGACCCCCAGTGTGTCCTCGAACCCCGCGAGGGCGGCCGCTGGCTCGAGCGCGGCCCGAACGGCGAGGAGTGCGAGTGGGGGAGCGTGCTCGCCTGGGAGCCGCCCCACCGCCTCGTGCTCAGCTGGGCGATCGACGCGAGCTGGCAGGCGAACCCTGACCTCGCCAGCGAGGTCGAGGTCACCTTCACCCCCGAGGACGCCGGCACCCGCGTCGTCCTCGAGCACCGGCATCTCGACCGCGGCGGCGAGAACTGGGAGCGGATGCGCGACGCCGTCTCCTCCGGAGGGGGCTGGGGCGACCTGCTGGCCCGCTACGTGGCGGTGGCCGACTCCGCCGGGTAGGCCCTTCACCAGCGGGAGTCCGGGGTCACGGACGCGCACGTGTCCGTGGCCAAGGACTCCTACGAAATTCTCAGCGCCACCCGGATCAAAACCTCGCGGACCCTGCCCGAGGAATGAACCGCGCGAGCTCGTGCGTCCTGCTCACCAGGGCCCGCAACGTGTCCAGGCCGCCCGTCAGCGCCCCGGCCGTCCGCGCCTGGACGAGAACGTTCCCGAGAGCGGTGGCCTCCACAGGCCCGGCGAGGACGACGCGCCCGGAGCGGTTCGCCACCGTCTGGCAGAGCAGGTGGTTGAGTGCCCCGCCGCCGACGAGGTGCACGGTGCGGACGGTGTGGCCGGACAGCTCCTGCGCGCCGTCCAACGCGTCGGCGAACGCCTGGGCGAGGCTCTCGACAATGCTGCGGACGACGACCGCAGGCTCCTTGGGTGCCGGCACGTCGTGCTCTGCGCACCACGCCGCGATCCGGCTCGGCATGTCACCGGGCGGCAGGAACCGCGGGTCCTGGACGTCGAAGACGGGCACATCGGGGGGGACGTCGGCCGCCGCCGAGAGCAGTGCTTCCAGGCTTTGGGTCATCCCCTTCCGCTGCCAGGTGCGGAGGGTCTCGCTGAGCAGCCACGTGCCCATCACGTTGGTCAGGAAGCGGACGGTGCCGTCCACCCCGCCCTCGTTGGTGAAGTTCGCCGCTCTGCTGGCGTCCGTGAGCACCGGCTTGTCGAGCTCGACCCCGACCAGTCCCCATGTGCCGCAGGAGATGTAGGCGGCGTCGTCCGTCAGGAGCGGGACCGCCACGACTGCGGAGGCGGTGTCGTGCGAGCCGACGGCGGACACCGTGAGGCCGGTGGCGCCGACCGCCTCGGCGACGTGCGGGAGGAGCGGGCCCACGACGTCCCCGGGGCTCACGAGCTCGCCGAGGATCTTGCCGGGCAACCGAAGCCGGTCGACCAGCTCGTCGTCCCAGCTTCCCGTGTGCACGTCGAGCAGGCCGGTCGTGGATGCGTTGGTCCGCTCGCACACGGCCCGGCCGGTCAGCAGCCAGCCGACCAGGTCGGGCATCAGGAGCAGGTGGTCCGCGTCGTCCACCCAGGGGTCGGCGGCGAGCTGGTACAGCGTGTTGAACGGGAGGAACTGCAGGCCGCTCCGCTGGTACAGCTCGGGCTTCGCGACCACCCCGTGTACCCGCTCGACCCCCAGGGCGGCGCGCTCCTCGTCCCGGTAGTGGTACGGCATGCCTAGGAGCCGCCCGTCCCGGACCAGCCCGTAGTCCACGGCCCACGAGTCCACCCCGATCCCGGCGAGATCGCCTCCGGACTTCTGCACCGCGCTGCGCAGTCCCTCCAGCGCCTGGACGTAGAGCTCGAGCAGGTTCCAGTGCAGACCGTCGGGCAACCGGACCGGACCGTTCGGGAATCGCGCGACCGCCTCGAGGTGCAGGGTGTCGCGACCCACATGCCCGAGCATGACCCGGCCGCTGGAGGCGCCGAGGTCGACCGCGGCGACGCTGACCGGGCCGGCGCTGACCGGGCCGGCGCTGGCCCGGCCGGCGCTGGCCCGGCCGGCGTGGACTGGCCCGCCGCCGCGGCTGCCCCTCTCGCTCACCTCAGGAAGGCCGCGGCGACGCCGGAGTCGACCGGGACGTGCAGCCCGGTGGTCTGGCTGAGGTCCGGGCCGACGAGCGCGAAGGCGGCGGCGGCCACGTGCTCGGGCAGGACCTCCCGCTTCAGCAGCGTGCGCTGCGCGTAGTACTTGCCGAGGTCCTTCTCCTCGACTCCGTAGACGGCCGCGCGGTTCGCCCCCCAGCCCGAGGCGAAGATGCCCGAGCCCTGGACGACGCCGTCCGGGTTGATGCCGTTGACGCGGATTCCGTGCTGGCCGAGCTCCGCCGCGAGCAGCCGCACCTGGTGGGCCTGGTCGGCCTTGGTCGCGGAGTAGGCGATGTTGTTCGGGCCCGCGAAGATCGAGTTCTTGCTGGAGATGTAGACGACGTCCCCTCCGAGCCGCTGCTCGATCATCGCCTTCGCCGCCTCGCGCGAGACCAGGAAGGAACCCCTCGCCATCACGTTGTGCTGGCGGTCCCAGTCCTCGACCGTCGTCTCGAGCAACGCCTTCGACAGCGACAGCCCCGCGTTGTTGACGACGAGGTCGAGACCGCAGAACGCGAGCAGTGCTTCCTGCAGCGCGGCCTGCACCTGCGCCTCGTCGGAGACGTCGACGGCCACGCCCACGGCCACGTCGCTGTTGCCGATCTCCTCCGCGGCGGCAGTGGCCTTCGCGAGGTCGAGGTCCGCGATCACCACACACGCGCCCTCGGCGGCGAACCGCTGGGCGATCGCCCTGCCGATGCCGGACGCCGCGCCGGTGACGAGTGCGATGCGCGTTGCGAGGGGCTTCGGCTTCGGCATCCGCTGGAGCTTCGCCTCCTCCAGCGCCCAGTACTCGATCCGGAACTTCTCCGACTCCGGGATCGGCGTGTAGGTCGAGAGGCCCTCCGCGCCCCGCATGACGTTGATGGCGTTCACGTAGAACTCGCCTGCCACCCGGGCCGTTTGCTTGTCCTTCCCGAACGAGAACATCCCGACGCCCGGCACGAGCACGATCAGCGGGTCGGCGCCGCGCATCGCCGGCCACGTGCCGCCCAGGGCCTTCGAGCTGCGGTCGTAGTAGGCCTGGTAGTCCTGCCGGTAGGACTCGTGCAGCTCGCGCAGGCGGTTGATGCTGTCCTCGACGCTGGCCGTGGCAGGCAGGTCGAGAACGAGCGGCTGGACCTTGGTGCGGAGGAAGTGGTCAGGGCACGAGGTCCCCAGCTCGGCGAGGCGCGGGTGCTCGGACCTGGAGAGGAAGTCCAGAACCTCCTCGGAGTCGGTGAAGTGGCCGACCATCGGCCTGTCCTGCGACGTGATGGACCGGATCGTGGGCACGAGCGCGGCCGCCTTCGCGCGCCGCTCGGCCTCCGGCAACGGCTCGTACCCCGGCAGGACGGCGCCGAACGGCTCGGGCTTGGAGTGTTCCGCGATGTACGCCGCGGCCGTGTCGATGATCCAGAGCGAGCTGCGCTCCGACTCCTCGCTGGTGTCGCCCCAGGCCGTGATGCCATGCCCACCGAGGATGCAGCCCACCGCCTGTGGGTTGGCGCGCTTGATCTCGGCGATGTCGAGGCCGAGCTGGAAGCCGGGACGGCGCCACGGCACCCATACGACCTTGTCCCCGAAGACCTCCTTCGTCAGCGCCTCGCCGTCGGCGGCCGTGGCGAGAGCGATGCCGGAGTCGGGGTGCAGGTGGTCGACGTGCGCGGCGTCGACGAGACCGTGCATGGCCGTGTCGATGGACGGCGCGGCGCCGCCCTTGCCGAAGAGGCAGTAGTCGAACGC
>JBKHWX010000159.1:0-15247 GCA_046566325.1 Actinomycetes bacterium
CGGCGTGTCTCGCCAGACGTGACCAGTCTGTACATGCCCTCGCTTGGCGATCCCCACGGGCAGACTGACGCCGTGGCAGTTCTCATCGACCCCCCACGGTGGCCCGCCTACGGGCGGCTCTGGTCCCATCTCGTCAGCGACTCCTCTGTGGACGAGCTGCAGACCTTCGCGCGCCGCGCCGAGCTGCCGGCCCGCGGGTTCGAGGGCGACCACTACGACGTCCCGGAGGAGCGGTACGACCGGCTCGTCGCGCTCGGCGCCCAGCCGACGGAGGCGCGTGAGCTGCTGCGACGACTGGTGGATAGCGGCCTGCGCATTCCCAAGCGGCGTGGCGAGAAGGTCGTGTTCAGCGCGTGGCTGGCCGACTGGCTGCCCGGCGCCGGCCGGCAGCGGGTCGACGTCGTGCTGTCGTCCCTACCCGTCCCGGACGACGCCGTCGTCGGCAGGTCCCAGCTGGTGACCGACGACGCAGGTCGCCTGCTGCTGACCCCCGCGGTGGCCGGCTGGGCGCTCCCAGAGGACACCACGACCGACGCTCCCGACAACCACGTGGGCTACCTGCGGACCTGGCTCGAGAACATGCCCCCACCCGGCTACCCGTACCCAGCTCCGTGGACCTTCTCCGTCGTTCGACGCGTGAACGCCTCGGGACGCTCTGCCGGCATCGCCGCGGACGGCCGCTGGTGCACCCTCGACGAAGCGCGTCGGCTGATCGGCGACGAGGCCGTCTGGCCCCTCGTCGAACGCGCGCTCGCCCATTGACCGTCGCCGGCCTGCTGCTCGCCGCCGGCGAGGGACGGCGCTTCGGCATGCCCAAGGCGCTCGTCAGGGGCGAGGACGACGAGCCCTGGGTTTCCGTGCGGGCCGGGACGCTCGCCGGCGGCGGCTGCCAACCCGTCCTCGTCGTCCTCGGTGCTGTCGCGGACGACGCTCGCCCGCTTCTCCCGGCCGAGGCCGTCCCCGTCGTCGCGCAGGACTGGGCCGAGGGCATGGGCGCCTCCCTCCGGGCCGGCCTGCGCGCCGCTGGCGACCTCCAGCCGACGCCGGACGCCGTCCTGGTCGCGCTGGTCGACACGCCCGGTCTCACCGGCGCAGCCGTCGCGCGGATCGTCGCGCTCGGCAGGGCCACCACCCTCGCCCAAGCCAGCTACGACGGAAAGCCCGGCCACCCCGTGCTGCTCGGCCGCGACCACTGGGACGGCGTCCTGCAGGCGGCTCGCGGCGACCGGGGCGCCCGCGACTACCTGCGCTCGCACGCCGTCCAGCTCATCGAGTGCGGAGACGTCGCGGACGGGCGGGACGTCGACGAACGGGACGGCGTCGGGCACCTACCCTGGCACCGTGCCTGATCTCGGTCCGACCGCCTTCCACCCCGTGCTCGAGGGACAGAGCGTCTATGCGCCCGACACCAGTCGCTTGCGGGACCCGAAGCGGCAGGTTGCGCGTGCCGAGGTGACCGAGCGTCGCCTCGTCGTCGAGGAGCACGCAGCCGAGGTGGACGACGCGGCCGCCGGTGCCGTCGTCACCTTCGCCGGCGTGGTGAGGGACCACGACCGTGGACGGGCCGTCCGCGGCATCGAGTACGTGGGTCACCCGATCGCCGAGCAGGTCCTGCACGACGTGGTGACGGACGTCGTCGGGCGCTTCCCGGTCGACCGGGTGTCGGTCTCGCACCGCCTCGGCCCGCTCCAGATCGGGGACGCCGCGCTGGTCGTCGCGGTGTCCGCTGCTCATCGGCAGGAGGCGTTCGAGGCCGCGTCGACCTTGGTCGACGAGGTCAAGCATCGCCTGCCCGTGTGGAAGCACCAGCACTTCGCGGACGGCACGGACGAGTGGGTGGCCTGCCCTTGACCGCCCTGGCCGTGACCCTCTGCCCCCGACTCCTGGGCCCGCTCAGCCCCCCGCGAACGGCGGCAGCACGTCGACCTGGGCGACGTCGTCCAAGGTCGCGTCGAGGTCGCGAACGGCGACCCCGTCGACGAGCAGCGTCGCGACGCGGAGCACGGGCTCGAGGCGAGGGTGGCGCTGTGCGAGGACCGACCGTAGCCCGTCGAGCGTGGTGACCGCCGGCAGCTCCAGACGCTCGGCCGGCAGCCCGGCAGCGGCCGCCGCCCCGGCGAAGTAGCGCACCTCGAGCTGCGTCGTCCGTTCGGGCGGGGCCGGCCGCGTCAGCGTCCCGGCTGTGTCGTCGCGCACCGCTGTCATCCTCCGATCGCACTCATCGGTCGGGAGGGCTGCAGGAAGCCCTCGTCGTCGATCCCGTGGCCGGCCTTCTTCGTCCACATCGCGCCGCGCCAGGCGGTGGCGAGCGCCTCGTCGTCCACCCCGGAGCGCAGCAGCCCCCGCAGGTCGGTCTCCGTGGACGAGAACAGGCAGTTGCGGACCTGGCCGTCCGCCGTCAGCCGCGTTCGGTCGCAGTCCCCGCAGAACGGTCGGGTCACGGACGCGACGATGCCGACCTTGCCCAGCACCGCGTCGTCCCCGGGACGACGCACCCACCACGTCTCGGCCGGCGCGGCACCGCGCGTCGCCGGGTCCGTGTGCTCCAGGTCGAAACGGGTCTGCAGCAGCCCCAGGATCTGCTCGGCCGTCACCATGTGGTTCCGCTGCCACGCCCCCTGGGCGTCCAGCGGCATCTGCTCGATGAACCGCATCTCGTAGCCCTCGGCGAGGGCCCACGCCAGCAGGTCCGGCGCCTCGCGGTCGTTCACGTCCGGCAGGAGGACGGCGTTGATCTTGACGGGTGCGAGGCCCGCGGAGGCGGCGGCGCGCGCTCCGGCGAGGACGTCGTCCAGCCGGTCGCGGCGCGTGATCTGCGCGAAGACGTCGCGGCGCACCGTGTCGAGCGAGACGTTCACGCGGCGCAGGCCGGCGGCGACGAGCCCGCGGGCGCGTCGTTCGAGCCCGAGCCCGTTCGTCGTGACCGAGGTCTCGACCGGCTGGTCGTCGTGCATCAGCAGAGAGGAGGTCGCCTCCACGATCTTCTCGAGGCCCTTCCTCAGCAGCGGCTCACCGCCTGTGAACCGGACCTCCTCCACCCCGAGACGCTCCACGGCGATCCTGACGAGCCGGATGACCTCCTCGTCCGTGAGCAGCGCCTCGGACGCCATCCAGTCCAGCCCCTCGGGTGGCATGCAGTACCCGCAGCGGAGGTTGCACTTGTCCGTGAGGGAGACGCGGAGGTCCGTCCCGACCCGGCCGAAGCGGTCCACAAGGCGAGGGTCGTCCGGGCGCGACGGGTCGACGGGCGGCTGACCGCCCGTGCGCCGGAGCCCAGGCATGCCCAGGGACACGCTGCTCATCGCCACCACTGTAGGCGACGGGCGGTGTCCGCGGCCGGTGTGACGATCCGCCCGCGGCCCGCACCCAGGCAGACGTGCCCGCGGCCCCACGTCAGGACCATCGGCCCTGGCACGCCCGACGCGCCGGAACGAGGCTGGGACCGGAGGCGATCAAGGTGCTGGGTACCACGGTTCGGTGGCTCGTGGGAGCCGTCGTTCTGGTCCATGGGGTGATCTGCGTCCTCGGGGCGGCGAAGGCGTTCGGGTGGCTGGAGGTGAACCGGCTGACCCATCCGATCGGACCGCTCGCCGGCGCCCTGTGGCTCGTCGCCGCCGTCCTCGCCGTGGTGGCGGCGGTACTCATCGTCAGGGGCTCGCCGTCGTGGTGGTGGGTGGTGGCGGCGGCCGCAGCGGTCACCTCTCAGGCGGCGATCTTCACCAGCTGGGACGACGCCAAGGCGGGTACGGCGGTCAACGTCGTCCTCGTGCTCGCGGCCGTCCAGGGCTTCGCCGCGCTCGGGCCGCGCAGCTTCGCCGCGGAGTGGGACCGGCGTGCGGAAGCCGCGCTGGCCGCCGTCCCGGCGTCGACCGACGTCGTGACCGAGGCGGACCTGCTGGAGCTGCCCCCGCCGGTGGCGCGGTACGTCCGGCGCTCCGGAGCGGTGGGCAAGCCGAGGGTCACGAGCTTCGCCGCAACCGTCCACGGCCGCATCCGTTCCGGTCCCGCTGATGCCTGGATGCCGTTCACCGGGAAGCAGCTGAACACCTACGGCGAACAGCCGCAGCGGCTCTTCTTTTTGCACGCGACCAGGTCCGGCCTGCCGATCACCGTCTTCCACGTCTTCGACGAGACGTCGGCGAGCATGCGCGGCAAGGCGTTGTCGCTGGTCCCGGTGCTCGACGCGTCCGGACCCGAGATGGACCGGGGCGAGACGGTCACCCTGTTCAACGACCTCGCCGTCTTCGCGCCGGCCGCGCTGGTCGACGTCCCCGTCGAGTGGGAGCCGGTCGACGGCTCCCGGGTCCGCGGGACGTTCCGAAAGGGCGCCCAGACCGTAACGGCCGAGCTCGTGTTCGGTGCGGACGGCGACCTCGTCGACTTCGTCTCCGACGACCGGCTGCGCGCATCGGCTGACGGCACGTCCTTCGACAGGATGCGCTGGAACACGCCCCTGAGCGAGTACGCGGACGTTCGAGGACGTCGAGTGGCTGTCGCGGGTGAGGGCAAGTGGGACGCGCCCGAGCCCGAAGGCCACTTCACCTACATCGAGTTCTTCGTGGACGACATCGTCTACAACGTCCGTGCGCCGGGGGTGACGGAGGGCCGGGCGGAGGGCGGGCCCGGCGCGCGTAGCGCTCATGAGCCGGCGAGGCCTGGCGTCGCGTGAACCGGGGGCGTCCGTTCCCTGTTCACACCGCCGCCCTCTCTGGCACTGTTGCCCGGGTGGGGAGGCGCTTGGGGGCGCTTTGGGGACGTGTGGCACGAAGGGCGGAGCCCTCCGGCCCCCTCGTGCTGCGACTCCCGGGCCTGCGCGTGCTGGGCGGCTCGGTCGTGCTGGCAAGCGTTGTGCTCGTGTCCGCCTCGGGGTCCAGCGTCCTGCTTCCCCCGGGGGCCGCGGCGGAGGGGATGCCGCCGTTGCACGGCCTTGTCAGGCAGGACGCTCTGCTGCCGCTCGCGCCACGACCTGAGGTTCAGGAGGTGCCGCCGAACGGCCTGGCGGCCGCGTCGCGGACCCCGCCGCCGGGCACGCCGGCGTCGGCTGCAGAGGCAGCTGCGGAAGCGGCGGCCGCGCTCGCTCCCGTCGCACCGATCGAGCAGCTGCCGGCCGGCACCGTGCCCGCAGCCATGCTCGAGGCCTACCGAGCAGCCGCGGCGTCGGTGGCGGAGTCCGACCCCTCCTGCCACCTCGACTGGTCCGTCCTCGCCGCGATCGGCCGCGTGGAGTCGGACCACGGCCGGTTCGGCGGGAGCCGGCCTCGCTCGGACGGGCGCGTCGTCCCCCCGATCGTCGGCATCGCGCTGGACGGTCGCCCCGGCACCGCCCGCATCCCCGACTCGGACGGCGGTGCTCTCGACGGCGACCGCGTCAACGACCGGGCCGTGGGGCCGATGCAGTTCCTCCCCGGGACGTGGGCCGTCTTCGGCCGGGACGGCGACGGGGACGGCGTGGCCGACCCTCAGGACGCGTTCGACGCGACTCTCGCCGCCGCGACGTACCTCTGCGCCGGGCCGGTGGACCTCTCCCGCACGCAGGACCTGCGCCACGCGGTGCTGAGATACAACAACTCGCAGAGCTACACCGACCTCGTCCTTCGCCTCGCCGTCGCCTACGCGTCCGGGACGACGCTGTCCGGCCCACCGCCACGGCTCGTCAAGCCCTCGCCCGTCCCGTCAACCACGCCCTCGGTTCCGGCCGCGCCTGAGCGCCCGCCGGCGGTGCCGGCCTCGCCGAGCGACAGCCCGTCCAGCGCCTCGCCGACCTCCTCGTCGCCGACAGAGGCCGCGTCGCGGACGGCGACTGCGTCCCCGCCGGTGACGACGTCCCCTCCCGCAACTGCCCTCCCGCCCACGACGGCGACGGCGACCGGGGCGCCGACGAGGCCGACCGGGTCTCGCACGGCCGAGCCCACCGCGACGTCCACGGCCGAGCCGACGGCGTCCTTCACTGCTGCACCGACGGCGTCCGTCACCGCCGAGCCGACGATGACGGTGTCGCCTACCGCCGCGCCCCCGACGGCGTCGCCGACCACCACCCCGCCCACGGCCTCCCCGACCGCCGCGCCGACGGCGTCGCCTACCACCGCGCCGCCTTCCACGGCGCCCACGGCGTCGTCGACCGCGAAGCCCACGAGCCAGCCGCCCACGGCTGAGCCGTCCCCCACCGGGCAGGATCCGACCGGGACGTGTAAGCCGTCCGTATCGGGCTCGCAGACCCTGCCGACCGGCTCACCGACCGGCACCGTGCAGCCGTCGCCCAGCGGGTCGCCGTCCGCGAGCCCTTCGAGCCCATCTCGGCAGAGCACCGCGTCGAAGACCATCCCGGCGACACCCTCCGCCGCGACGTCGTCCCCCGACCCTCCCCTCCAACCCCCTTCGCCGACGTCCCCACCGGCCTGCAGCGCGCCGCCGACCGGTCCCTGACCCAGACCGGCTTCCGCCTGTCGGTGCCGGGGGTCAGGATGAGCGCGTGACTGATCTTCGACAGGGCCGCGGACAGGCCAGGGCGGAGGACGGCGGATGACGCCGGAGTCGCCGTCCGACCTCGAGAACCTGCTCCGGACGACCGGGTACCTCGCGGACGACGGGCTCGCGACGGTGGCGTGGCTGGCCCTGCGGATGCAGCGTCCCCTGCTGCTCGAGGGCGAGCCCGGCACGGGAAAGACGGCACTGGCGGAGGCCCTCGCGACCGCGCTGGGCGCGCGGCTGATCCGGCTGCAGTGCTACGAGGGGATCGACGCGTCCCAGGCCCTGTACGACTGGGACTTCCCTCGTCAGGTCCTCCACCTGCGGGCGCTGGAGGCCGCCGCTCGCGCCGGCGACGACGCGCTGCCGGCGCCGGGGATCGACCTGACGTCCGTCGAGGCGGACCTGTTCGACGAGCGCTTCTTGCTCGACCGGCCCGTGCTCCGGGCCCTGCGGACGAACCCGGCGGTGCTGCTCATCGACGAGGTCGACCGTGCGGACGACGAGTTCGAGGCCTTCCTGCTCGAGGTCCTGTCGACGTGGTCCGTCACGATCCCCGAGCTCGGCACCGTGACGGCGGAGCGCCCGCCGCTCGTCGTCCTCACGTCGAACCGGACCCGGGAGGTGCACGACGCCCTGAAGCGCAGGTGCCTGTACCACTGGCTTGAGCACCCGGGGCTCGAGCGGGAGGTGCAGATCCTGCGGACCCGGCTGCCCGGCATCCGGCAGGAGCTGGCCGAGCAGGTCGCGCGCGCCGTGTCCGCCCTGCGCGAGGAGCAGCTGATCAAGCCGCCCGGTGTCGCGGAGAGCCTCGACTGGGCGAGCGCCCTACAGACGCTCGGCGCGCCGGGCCTGGACGTCGAGACGGCAGCCGTGACGCTGGGCGCGGTCGTGAAGTACCGGGAGGACGCCGAGCGCGTCGCCGCCGACCTCGAGCGGCTGCTCGCGGGATGACCGCTGCCGGACGGCCTGGGCCTGGGCTGACGACGGCGGGCGGCGTCGACCCGGACGAGGTGCTGCTGGGCTTCGCCTGTGCGCTGCGGACGGCGGGCATGCCGGTGACGCCGGAGCGGTCCGCCGGGTTCGTCGAGGCGGCGCGCTGGGTCGGGGCCGCCGACGCCGACGGTCTCTACTGGGCGGGTCGCGCCACGTTGTGCAGCAGCCCTCAGGATCGCCCGGTCTACGACCGCGTCTTCACGGCCTGGTTCTCCGGCATGCGTCCGGGCCGTTCACGCGGACCTTCCCCGCGACGTCCCACCGCCCGGGCGGTCGCGGCCTTGACGGACTCCCTCCGCGAGGGCGACGGCGCCGAGCGGGACGACGTCCTCCGGGCCAGCGCGAGCGACGTCGAGGTGCTGCGGCACCGGGACGTCGCCGAGCTGAGCCCGGAGCAGCGCGCCGAGCTCGCGCGGCTGTTCTCCGAGCTGCACGTGAGGCTGCCGAACAGGTCGGCGTCGCGGCGCCGTCCGGGGAGACGCGGCGAGGTGGACGCCCGCCGGACGGTGCGGGAGCAGCTGCGGCGGGGCGGCGAGGTGGGCCCGCTGCGGTGGCGGCGGCGAGGGACCCGTCCCCGTCCGGTGGTCATGCTCGTCGACGTCTCCGGCTCGATGACGCCGTACTGCGAGGCGCTGCTCCGCCTCGGGCACCTGATGGTCCGGTCCGCCGTCGCGACCGGCGGCCGCGTCGAGGTCTTCTCCATGGGGACGCGGCTGACGCGCCTCACCCCCGCCCTGCGGCGCAGCCGCGACGCGGACGTGGCCCTCCGGGCCGCCGGTGACGTCGTCCCGGACTGGTCGGGTGGGACGCGCCTCGGAGAGGTCCTCGCCGCGTTCGTCCGGCTGTGGGGACGGCGTGGCCTGGCTCGCGGTGCCGTCGTCGTCATCTGCTCCGACGGCTGGGAGCGGGGAGACCCGGGCCTGCTGCGGACGGCGGTCGAGCAGCTGCACCGCCTGGCCCACCGCGTGATCTGGGTCAACCCGCACCGCGGCAAGCACGGCTACCGCCCGGTCCAGTCGGGCATCGTCGCAGTCCTGCCGCACGTGGACGCGCTGGTCGCAGGTCACTCGCTGGCCACCCTCGAGAGGCTGCTGCGGCTGGTGGCGGACGACCGAGACGCTCGCCCGGAGCACCTCCCGCCGGAGAGAAGGAGAACTGATGCGTGACGTGTTGCCCCAGCTGCTCGACTGGTGGCGCGCGGGGGAGCCGGTCGGGATGGGAACGGTCGTGGCCACGTGGCGCAGCGCGCCCCGCGAGGCCGGGGCGGCGATGCTCGTCGGACCGGCCGGGCAGGCGGTGGGCAGCGTGTCCGGGGGCTGCGTGGAGGGTGCCGTCTACGAGCTCGCGCAGCAGGTTCTCGACGGTGACCCCCCGGTGCTGCAGCGCTACGGGGTCAGCGACGACGACGCGTTCGCCGTCGGCCTGACGTGCGGGGGCATCCTCGACGTCTTCGTCGAGCGCGTCGACCGGTCGACGTTTCCCGACCTGGACGACGTAGCGGCCGACGTTGACGCGGGCCGCTCGGTCGCCGTGTGCACCGTCGTGGAGCACCCTTCGCCGGACTGGGTCGGCCGGCGGATGCTTGTGCGCCCGGTCGACGCCGCGCAGCCGGTCAGCGGGTGGATCGGCTCCGAGCGTGCGAACGACGCGGTGGCGGACGACGCCCGGGGCCTGCTCGCGGCGGGGCGGAGCGACACCCTGCGCTACGGGCCGGACGGCGAGCGGCGGGGCGAGGGCATGCGGGTCTTCGTCTCGTCGTACGCGGCGCGGCCGCAGATGCTCGTCTTCGGCGCCATCGACTTCGCGTCGGCACTCGCGCGTCTCGGGTCGTTCCTCGGCTACCGGGTCACCGTCTGCGACGCCCGCCCCGTCTTCGCGACGGCGTTCCGCTTCCCCGACGCCGACGAGGTCGTCGTCGACTGGCCGCAGCGGTACCTCGCGGCCCTCGCTCAGGAGGGCAAGGTCGACGCGCGGACCGTCATCGCCGTCCTCACGCACGACCCGAAGTTCGACGTCCCGCTGCTGGAGGTCGCGCTGCGCCTGCCCGCCGTCGCGTACATCGGTGCGATGGGCTCGCGTCGGACGCACGCGGACCGGCTGGAGCGGCTCCGGGAGGCGGGCCTGAAGGACGACGAGCTGGAGCGGCTCTCGTCGCCGATCGGCCTCGACCTCGGTGCCAGAACGCCCGAGGAGACGGCGGTTTCGATGGCGGCGGAGATGATCCAGCTGCACTGGAACGGGTCTGGTCGGCGGCTGAGCCAGGTGGACGGACCGATGCACCACGACTGGTGACGTGTCCGGGTCCTCAGGTCGCCCCCTGCACCTTGCTCGCCGGACGGCCCCGGAAACGGGCTTGGAGGGGCCTTTCCGCGAGCAAGGCCGAGCGGGCCACGTGCAGCTGTCCGACTCTCGGACGGCGGACGACAGCCTGGCCGAGGCCCGCCGTCGGCAGCCGAGGTAGCCTCCGAGCTTCTGGAGGTGCTGTCGTGCGCGAGGCTCCCGCTGCCACCGGTCTCGGCTACGGTCCTGGGCCGGAGCCTGATCGTCGATATCGCGCTGCCGCTCCTGCTCCTCGCGCACGTGCCGGCCTTCTTCGGTGGCCGCCGGAGGGGCCGTATTGCATGATCAACGCGGGGGAGAAGGGCGGATGAGCCCGGATGAAACCACGGGGAGTGACTTCCCTACGTCGCGGTGCGCTGATGCAACGAGCCGCGCCCGGGCGTCCGACCCCGGCAGCACCTCGCCTGCACCCCGCGTCACCCTCATCGGCCGGCCCGGCTGCCACCTGTGCGATGACGCGCGGGTCGTCGTCGCAGGCGTCGCCGGGGAGCTGGGCGTCGGGTGGCGGGAGGTGTCGATCGACGACGACGCCGAGCTGCGGGCGCGGTACGCGGACGAGATTCCCGTCGTCCTGGTCGACGGGGTGCAGCACACGTACTGGCACGTGGACGAGCAGAGGCTGCGCGACGCCCTGGCCGAGTCCGCCGCGTCCGGCGCCCGCCACTGGCTGCGCCGGCGACGCCGTCGCTAGCGCACGGCCGTCCGACGCTTCGGCGCCGCCGACCAGCACAGCACCTGCACCCCGTGCGCCGGTGGCCAGGTGAGATGGCTCACCGGCACGTCGCTATCCTCTCGCGACTTTGTGCCCGTGTTCACAAGTCGCCTACTCTGTGCGGGTCCGTCCCACGCTCGAAGGAGCCGGCTGCTTCGTGTCCACGTCGAGGCCCTCTGGTCCGCCGCGCCCGTCGCGCGAGCCCTCCCGGGGCATCCCTGAGGCCACCGTCGCCCGCCTGCCCGTGTACCTGCGGGCGCTCATGTCGCTGGCGGAGCGCGGGGTGGCGACGGTGTCGAGCGAGGAGCTGGCGACGGCAGCGGGCGTCAACTCGGCGAAGCTGCGCAAGGACCTCTCCCACCTCGGCTCCTACGGCATCAGGGGCGTGGGCTACGAGGTCGAGTACCTGGTGCGCCAGATCTCCCGCGAGCTCGGCCTGACGCAGGACTGGCGCGTCGCGATCATCGGCGTCGGCAACCTCGGCCACGCCCTGGCCAACTACGGCGGCTTCGCGTCCCGCGGCTTCACCGTCGCCGCGCTGCTCGACGCCGGGGACGTCGTGGGTGAGACCGTCGCAGGCCTCCGGGTGCGCTCGACGGAGGAGCTCGAGGAGGTCGTGACGAGCGAAGCCGTCTCCATCGCCGTCCTCGCCACGCCGGCAGCCCCCGCGCAGGAGCTCTGCGACCGGCTCGTCGCGGCCGGCGTGACGAGCATCCTCAACTTCGCGCCCGTGGTGCTGCGGGTCCCGGACGGCGTCGACGTCCGCAAGGTGGACCTGTCCACCGAGCTGCAGATCCTCGCCTTCCACGAACAGCGGAAGGCTGCCTCGGTGCTGGGGATGGACCGCGTGCTCGGGATGGACATGGGGGGCGTGCGCATGAGTCGCGGAGCCGTCGACGGCGTGCCGATGGACCGGGCTGACATCGAACGGCTCGCGCGGGCCCTCGCGAAGGCGATGCCATGACCGTTCTCGTCGTGGGCCTCTCCCACCACACCGCGCCGCTGGACCTGCTCGAGCGCGCCGCCCTCGACCCCGTCGCGGTGCGCGACCTCGCCAGCAGGATCCGGGACTCCGAGCATGTCGCCGAGGCCGTCGTCCTCGCCACATGCAACCGGCTCGAGGTGTACGCGGACGTGCGCGCCTTCCACGGCGGCGTGGCCGACGTCGGCGCCGCCCTGGCGAAGAGCACGAGCGTCGAGCTCGACGAGCTCACCGACCACCTCTACGTGCGGTACGCCGACCACGCCGTCTCGCACCTGTTCTCGGTCGCGAGCGGCCTCGACTCGATGGCGGTCGGTGAGTCCCAGGTGCTCGGCCAGGTGCGCCAGGCGCTGCGCTCGGCCCAGGACGACGGCACCGCCGGTCGCGTGCTCGGTCACCTGCTCCAGCGGTCCCTGCGCGTCGGCAAGCGGGCGCACTCCGAGACCGGCCTCGACCGCGCCGGTCACTCCCTCGTGGAGGCGGGGCTGGCGCACGCGCAGGAGGTCGTGGGTGACCTCGTCACGGCGAGGGCACTGGTCCTCGGGGCCGGTGCGATGAGCGCACTGGCGACGACGACGCTGCACCGCGCGGGCGTCGGGGCCATCACCGTGGCGAACCGCACGGCCGAACGGGCGGAGCGCCTCGCGGAGTCGGTCGGTGGGGAGTGGGTCGCTCTCGACGACCACGCCGCTCTCGTCTCCGCGGTCTCGCAGGCGGACGTCGTCCTGTCGTGCACCGGCGCCGTCGGGTACGTGCTGGACCGGGACCTCGTCGAGGCCGCCCAGCGTCTGCGCGAGGGTCGTACGCAGCTCGTCGTCGACCTCGCACTGCCCCGGGACGTCGCCCCCGAGGTCGCGCAGCTCACGGCGGTGAGGGTCGTCGGCCTCGCCGAGCTGGGCGAGGAGCTCTCGCACGTCGAGGTCGGCGCAGACCTCGCGCAGGTCCGCGCGATCGTGGTCGAGGAGGTCGAGGCCTACCTCGCCGACCAGCGCGCGGAGGAGGTCGCTCCAACGGTGGTCGCGCTCCGCGGCCGGGCCCGCGAGGTCGTCGACGCCGAGCTGGGCCGGCTGCGGCAGCGCCTCGGTGGAGACCTGGACAGCCGGCTGGAGTCCGAGGTCGTCCAGACCGTCAACCGCGTCGTCGACAAGCTGCTCCACGCCCCGACCGTGCGGGTGAAGTCGCTCGCGGCCCAGGCGCCGGACGGCACCTCGTACGCCGCGGCGCTGCGTGAGCTGTTCGACCTGGACACCGAGGCCGTGGCCCGCGTGTCCGAGGTGCTGCGCGCCGTCCCGAACGACACCCTGGCGCCGGACGCCGCGGGAGGTGGTGTCGCGTGAGCCTGAGACCGCTGCGTCTCGGCACCCGCCGGAGCCGCCTCGCGACGTCCCAGTCGCAGCTGGTCGCGGACGCGATCACAGCGGCGACCGGACGCGTCGTCGAGCTGGTCGAGGTGACGACCGAGGGCGACGTGAACCGGCAGTCCCTGAGCCAGATCGGGGGCACGGGCGTGTTCGTGTCCGCGCTGCGCGACGCCCTGCTGCGGGGCGAGGTGGACATCGCCGTCCACTCGCTGAAGGACATCCCGACCACGCCGGAGCCCGGCCTCGCGCTCGCCGCCGTCCCCGTGCGCGAGGATCCACGCGACGTCCTCGTGGCCCGGGACGGGCTCACCCTGGGCGAGCTGCCGGAGGGGTCACGGATCGGGACCGGCTCGCCGCGCCGCGCCGCCCAGCTGCGCGCGCTCGGTCTCGGTCTCGAGGTCGTCGACATCCGCGGCAACGTCGACACCCGGCTCGGGCTCGTCAGCGGCGGCATCCTGGACGGCGTCCTGCTGGCCCGCGCAGGCCTGCTGCGCCTCGGTCTGGCGTCGGTCGCGACCGAGGTGCTCGACCCGCTGCAGGTGCTGCCCGCACCGGGCCAGGGCGCGCTCGCGGTCGAGTGCCGCGCGGACGACGAGGACGCGCTCGCCGCCTGCAAGCCCATGGACGACGCGGCGACGCGAGCGTGCGTCACCGCCGAGCGCACGCTGCTCGCCACCCTCGAGGCCGGCTGCACCGCGCCGCTCGGTGCCCTCGCCGACTTCGTGGACGACGGCGCCGATTTTGTCGATGAGGGGGAGCCGGGGGAGGCTTATACCCGACCCGAGCTCTACCTGCGCGCCGTGGTCGCCTCGCTAGAGGGGGTGGACCTACGGCGTTCGGCGACGGGTCCGGCGGACGACGCGGTGGGCCTCGGCCGACGCCTCGCCGAGACCCTCCTCGAGGACGGCGCCCGGGACCTGATGGAAGCCGACCCCCCGGACGCCGCTCGACCGGACGTCCGCCCACGACCGTGAACGAGCCCGACGACCCCGAGACCCGACGACCCCTGGAAACACACGCAACGAGAACTGGTGGCTCCGCCACCGTGGAGAGTGAATCGTGACCGCCCGCTCGAAGAACAACACCGCCGGCTGCGTCGCCTTCGTAGGCGCCGGTCCCGGTGACGCCGGCCTGCTGACCGTGCGCGCCACGCAGCTGCTCGCCGAGGCCGACGTGGTCGTCGTCGACAGCGGCGCCCGCGGCGAGCTCGTGAGCCGCTACTGCCTGGAGGACGTCCAGGTGCTCGACGCCGGCTTCGGCGAGAACGGCCAGCCGCTGACGCACGCAGGACGTGCGAAGGTCGTGACGAAGGCTGCGAAGGCCGGGAACACGGTCGTCCGGCTCCTGGACGGCGATGCGCTGACCTTCGCGGGTCTGGCCGAGGAGCTGCTCGCCTGCCGCAAGGCCGACGTCCCGTTCGAGGTCGTCCCCGGTGTGTCGACAGCGGGGGCGGTGCCCGTCTTCGCGGGCGTCCCCCTGACCACGGCGGCCACGGGCGCGGTCCACGTGGTGGAGGCCGGCACGGCCAAGGTCGACTACGCGGCGCTGACGGACGAGCGCACCACCGTCGTCCTGCTCGGCGACCGCAAGGAGGTCACCGTGGCCGCCGAGGCGCTCGCCGCCGCGGGGCGCTCCGCCGCCGAGGACGTGGTCGTGACCGCCCAAGGCAGCACGACCGACCAGCGGAGCGTCCAGGGCACCTTGGGGACGCTGGGCGCGCTGCTCGAGTCGGTCGAGGGCGATGCGTGGAGCGCGCCGGTCGTGGCCGTGATGGGTCCCGGGGTCGCCCTGCGCGACCGGACCTCCTGGTTCGAGACCAAGCCCCTGTTCGGCTGGCGGGTGCTGGTGCCTCGGACGCAGCAGCAGTCCGGGCCGATGGTCGACAAGCTGGCCGACTGCGGCGCGGTGAGTGACGTCGTCCCGACGATCTCGGTCGAGCCGCCGAGGACGCCCCACCAGATGGAGAAGGCGGTCAAGGGCCTGGTGACGGGCCGCTACGAGTGGGTCGGCTTCACCTCGGTGAACGCGGTGCGCGCCATCCGGGAGAAGTTCAAGGAGTACGGCCTGGACGCGCGTGCGTTCGCTGGGCTCAAGGTGGCGGCGGTGGGCGGTGTGACGGCGCAGGCGCTGCGCGAGTGGGGCATCGAGCCCGACCTCGTGCCGTCGGGTGAGCAGTCCGCGCAGGGGCTGCTGGCCGAGTGGCCGCCGTACGACGAGGTGCTCGACCCGATCAACCGGATCTTCCTGCCTCGGGCGGACATCGCGACGGACACGCTCGTCGCGGGCCTGCAGGAGATCGGCTGGGAGGTGGACGACGTCACCGCGTACCGGACCGTCCGGGCAGCCCCGCCGGCCGCGCCGATCCGCGACGCGATCAAGAACGGCAGCTAC
>JBKHWX010000160.1:0-5955 GCA_046566325.1 Actinomycetes bacterium
GCGGCTGACCGAGACAGTGAGGTACAGCGGGTCGCCGCTCCCCTACTCCTTCTCCGAGCGCAGCCATCGCAAGCGATCCTGGCTGGTGGAGCTGGGCAAGGACGGAGTCGCCGGGGTGGAGGGTGTCGACGCCCCTGTGCACCGGCCGCTCGCCGCGCTTCGCGGCAGGCTTCACGAGCTTCTGGCGGACCCCGCGCTCGAGAAGCACCGGTCCTCGTTCTGCCAGGTCACGTTGACGGACGAGCAGCGTCCACGCGACCCGATGGAGCGGCTGCGGGTGCGCTTCCCGCACACCCTGACGCTGTCGTTCGAGCCGGTGGGCAGGGTCCGGGAGCAGGCGGGGTACGCGGAGCGAGTGCGGGGGCTGGACGACCTCGAGATGTGCTGCTCCTTCCTCGACCATGTTCGAGGCGCTACCGCGGACGACGCCGAGCGGGCCTTGCTGGCAGGCGCGCTGGAAGCAGCGCGGGTCGCTGAGGGTGAGCCGGCGCCGAAGGTCCACACCAACTGGCAGGAACGCCGGCTGCTGGAGGAAGGGGTGGCGTGAGGCTTCACCGGCTCGAGGTCCAGGCTTTCGGTCCGTTCGCGGCGCGCGAGCGGGTCGACGTGGACGCCCTGGCCCACTGCGGTCTGTTCCTGCTGCACGGGCCGACCGGCGCGGGCAAGACGAGCGTCCTCGATGCCGTGTGCTTCGCGCTGTACGGGCGCGTACCGGGGACGCGCAGCGGGGGCGGCAGCCTGCGCAGCGACCACGCGCCCGAAGGGCTGGCGCCCGAGGTGCTCGTGGAGGTCACGGTCGGCGGCCGGCGCTTCGAGGTGACCCGCTCCCCTGCCTGGCAGCGACCCAAGAAGCGCGGCACGGGGGTCACCTCGGAGCCGGCGCGGATGCTGGTCCGCGAACGGGTCGGCGGCCGGTGGACGCCGCTCAGCAGCCGCAACGACGAGGCGTCCCAGCTGCTCACGGACGTGCTGGGGATGGGTCTGGAGCAGTTCACGAGGGTGGTCCTCCTCCCACAGGGCGAGTTCGCCGCGTTCCTGCGTGCGCCGGCGGATGAGCGGCGTCCCCTGCTGCAGCGGCTCTTCGGGACCGACCGGTTCGCGGAGGTCGAGGCGTGGCTCGGGGAGCAGCGCCGGCTGCTCGCCGCCGAGCTGGAGGAGGCCGACGCGTCCCTGGACCGAGTGCTGGCCCGCGTCGAGCAGGCCGCATCCGCGCTGCCCGCCGACGACGAGACCGACGACCGCGCTCCGGGCGCGCGACGGTCGACCGATGGGGAGGGGGTGGCGGCGGATGGCGGCCCGGACGCGAGGCTTGACGATCCTGAGGCCGATCCAGTGCTCCGGTGCGAGCGCCTCCGGGACCGGGCCGTCGCCGTCCTGCAGCGGCGGCGCGAGGAGCGCGACGCCGCCCGGAGCAGGCGAGAGGAGGCCCTGGGGCGTTCCGACGCGCTCGAGGCGGAGCGGTGCCGGGCGCAGCGGCTCGCGAGCGCGCTCGCGGAGCGCGACGAGCTCGTGCGGCAGGCCGCGGACGTTCGCCGTGTGAAAGTCGCTCTCGAGCGCGCCCGGGCGGCCCAGTCGCTCGCCGGGGACCTGCGGACCGTCGAGGCAGCCGCACGCGAGCGGGACCGGAGCCGCGAACGGCTGCGCCACGTCCTGGCGAGCGCCGAGACCTCGGGCCTCGGCGACATAGCGGACCTCCCAGCGCCCCAGCTGGCCGACCGCGAGCGTGCGGCCCGCGAGGAGGTGGGCCGCCTCGCCGACCTGCTGGCGCTCGAGTCCGCGACCCTGCGGACCGCCGAGCGACGGGAGCGCCTCGCAGCCGACGTCGCACGGATGCGGGAGCAGACCGCCGACGCGGCGCGGGACCTCGAGCTCGCAGCCGGGCAGGTGGACGCCTCGACTCGGCGGGTCGACGAGCTCGTTCCCGTCGCCGACGACCTTCCGTTGGCGCGGCGGGGCCTGACGGACGCGGCGTCGAGGCTCGCGGCTGCCCGACGGGGCGAAGAGCTGCGCGCGGACCTGCGCCACGAGCAGGCCGACCTGGGCGCGGCGACGGACGACGCGCAGTCGGCTCGACAGGCCTGGCTCGACCTGCGCGAGCAGCGCCTCGCGGGCATGGCCGCCGAGCTCGCCTCACAGCTCGTGGACGGGGCGGCGTGCCCGGTCTGCGGCAGCCAGGAGCACCCCTCCCCGGCGCCGTCCCCCGAGAGGATCGTGACCGAGGCCGACGAGCAGGACGCCCGCGACGCCGCGGAGGTGGCCGCCGCGCGACGGGACCGCGCAGAGCGGCGGTTGTCCGCCGTCCGGTCGGCGCTGGCGGTGCAGGAGGAGGTGAGCGCCAGCGCGTCGGTCGAGACCGGCGAGCGCCTGCACGACGAGGCCCGAGACAGGCTGCGGGCCGCCGAGCAGGCCGCCTCGGAGCTGTCCCAGCAGCGGAAGCTCCTAGAGCAGCTGGTCCGTGAGCAGGAGACTCGCGCCGCCGACCGGTCAGCCGTGGTCGAGCGGCTCGCGGCGAGCACGGCGGAGCTGGCGGAGGTGGACCGGTCGCTCGCCGAGGCGCAGGCGCGGCTCGATGCGGCACGAGGGGTGGACGCGGGCATCGCGGCGAGGCGCGAGCGACTCGAGCGCGAGGCGGCCATCGTGCAGGACCTGTGCCGCACCCGAGAGGCAGTCGATATGGCGGACGCGGCTCTGAAGCGGGCCGAGCAGGACGCCCTGAGCGCCGCCGGGCTCGCGCGCTTCGACGACGCGGACGACGCGAGGTCGGCACTGCTGCAGGCCGACGAGATGCGGAAGCACGTCCGGACGGTCGAGCGACACGGCGAGGCGACGGCAGCCGTCGAGGGCAGGCTGGCGGAAGAGGAGCTCCGGCTGGCCGCCGTCGAGCACGCCGACCGCCAGGGCCGGGGAGAGGCGCAGGAGCGGCTCGCCGAGCGCACGCACGAGGCTGAGGTCGCTCTGCTCGCGGCGGAGGCCGTGGACGAGCGCGCTGCCGCGGACCTCGCGGTCGCGCAGAGCACGGCCACTGCTCTCGAGCTGCTCCGCGAGCAGGTGGAGGCCGACGTGGCGGCGACGGGCCCGCTGAGGCTGCGGCACGCACTCGTGGCCGACCTCGCGAGGTGCGCCGAGGGCACCGGCGGCGGGAACGTGCTGCGGATGCGGCTGTCGTCGTACGTCCTCGCGGCCCGGCTCGAGCAGGTGGCTGCGGCCGCCACGGTGCGGCTCGACGAGATGTCCGCAGGTCGGTACGGCCTGGTGCACACCGATGCCGTGGAACGCGGCGGCAGACGCTCCGGGCTCGGCCTGCAGGTCGTCGACGCCTGGACCGGCCAGCAGCGTGAGACGTCGACCCTGTCCGGCGGCGAGTCGTTCCTGGCGCCCCTGGCGCTCGCGCTGGGGCTCGCGGACGTCGTGCAGGCGGAGGCCGGTGGTACCGCCATCGAGACCCTCTTCGTCGACGAGGGCTTCGGCAGCCTCGACGCCGAGACGCTGGACGACGTCATGGCCGTGCTCGACGGGCTGCGGGACGGTGGGCGCTGCGTCGGGCTCGTCAGCCACGTGAGTGACCTGCAGCAACGCATCCCCGCGCGCCTCGAGGTCGTCAAGACGAGGACCGGCTCCTCGCTTCGGGTGACAGGCACGGCGGCGGCGGCGAGGACGGCGTGAGCGCCGATGCTGGTGTGAGCGGCGACGGCGGAGGGGCGAGGACGGCGTGAGCGCGGACGACGACCCCCGGGCCGCCGTCGTCCTCGACCTCGACGGGGTGGTCGCGGACACGCGCCACCGGATGCACCTGCTGAGGAGGCGGCTGAACCGCTGGGACGACTTCTTCGCCGCGGCCGTGGGCGACCCCGTTCATCCCGAGGGCCTGGCCCTCGCACAGACAGCGGTCGAGGAGGGGCGGGTGCTGGTCTACCTGTCCGGGAGACCCGAGCGGCTTCGGCAGGACACTCTCCGGTGGCTTCGCCGCAACGGGCTGCCGGAGGGTGAGGTCCTGCTGCGCCGGGAGGGCGACCGTCGGCCCGCGCGGCAGGTCAAGCTCTGGCACCTGCGGCGGCTGAGCCGCCGCTACCGGCTGGACGTGCTCGTGGACGACGACCCCGACGTGGTCCGGGCCGTCCGCGCTGCGCGTCCCCCCGTCGTGACGGAGGTGATCCTGGCGACGTGGCAGCCCCGCGACGAGGTGATGCACGTCGCGCAGGAGCTGCACGGCCAGACGTGACGGGTCTCGAGGCAGGAAGAGAGGCGGGAGACGTACGTCCACCGCCCGAGCTGAGGACACGTTCCAGGTCTACGAGGCCAGCGCCTGCACAAGGCTCTCGGGGTCCGCCACGGTGACGGTGAGGTTCGGGTGCAGCGGCGGACCGAAGGGGTTCAGCGCATGCACGGGGCGGGTGAGGACGATGCACACACCTTGGTCGCCGTTGGTCGCGAACGTGACCCCGTGGTCGCTGAAGGACAGGTGTGCCGGGCCGGCCGTCTTGACGAAGCTGTACGGGCCCGCGATCTCCGTGCTCGCGATGTTGGAGCGCGGCGTCGTGAGCTGCCAGGGGCCGAAGCGCACGTGCAGGCTCTCGCGGCTGAGGGTCAGGCGCGTCGTCATCGGAGTCACCCCGAACGGCAGGGCCGCCAGCGCGTACGACCGGGTGAACCGGAACGGGAAGGTGACCGAGGTCGGGTCGTCGGCGGACACGTCGTCAACCCTCTCATTGACGCCTGGACGGCCGCGAGGCGTGACGCGCCAGGGGCCGGCCTCAGACCATGCGGCCAGCAGCACGGGCCCAGCAGCACGGGCCCAGCAGCACGGTGGTCCTCCGCCGCCGGTACGACGCCTCGGCCCGCGCTTGTCTCACTCGCCGCGGCCGCCGTTCCAGTCGACGAGCTGGACGATCACGCCGTTGGGGTCCCGGACCTGGAACGCGCGCTCCCCCCACTCCTCCTCAGTGAGCGGCATGGTGATGGCGACCCCCTCGGCCATCAGCCGTGCCAGCTCGCCTTCGAGGTCCTCGACCACGAACGCGAGGATCAGGCCCTGCGCGTGGTCGTCCCGCTGGTCCGGCGGAAGCGACGCGAGACCGCGGCGCAGGAAGACGACGTGCATGCCGGCATCCTCGCGGCTCAGCGACGAGAAGCCGTCGGCGCTCATGTCGGTGCTGAAGCCGAAGTGCTCGGCCAGGAACCGGGTGGACGCCTCCACGTCGTCGACGTTGAGCGACACGGCAGAGCCGGTGATCTTCATGGGTCTCCGATCCGGTCGCCGGGCGGCGAGAGTGCTGGCGCACGCCCCGGGGGTGCCCAGGCGGGGCCCTGAGGACGCGACGGAACCGGGGATCGACCGCCGAGCCGCTCAGCCGGTCTTGCGCGTCGCGCGTCGGGCCGCCAGCTCGTCGTCCGGGTGGTCGACCGACTCCTCGCCGGGGCGCTCGCTCGGGAGCTCCGCGAGGCTGCCCTCGACCTCCCGCCACACGCGCCCGACCGCTATGCCGAAGACGCCCTGCCCGCCCTGGACGAGGTCGATCACCTCGTCGGCCGACGTGCATTCGTAGACGCTGGCCCCGTCGCTCATCAGGGTGATCTGCGCGAGGTCCTCGACGCCGCGCTCACGCAGGTGCATAACCGCGCTGCGGATCTGCTGGAGGGACACCCCGGTGTCGAGGAGCCGCTTGACGACCTTGAGGACGAGGATGTCCTGGAAGCTGTACAGGCGCTGCGTGCCGGACCCCGTTGCCGGTCGCACGCTCGGCTCCACCAGTCCCGTGCGCGCCCAGTAGTCGAGCTGCCGGTACGTGATCCCGGCGGCACGCTGCGCGATCGGGCCCCGGTAGCCCACGCTGCCGTCGAGGACGGGCAGGTCGTCGCTGAAGAGCAAACCCTGTGCCCGTGCGGGCACGGGCCGCGCCTCGCCGGTCGCATCGCCGGTGCCGCTCACGCACGCCTCCATCTCGACGCCCCGCGACC
>JBKHWX010000161.1:0-4648 GCA_046566325.1 Actinomycetes bacterium
GGCGCAGCGCCTGCTCGGCGCTGACGAGCCGCTCCCGCACGCGGTCGCGCAGCTCGCTCGTGGCGGCTCGGCCGAACGTCACGAGCATCAGCTGGGACGGGTCGGCGACGCCCTCGGCGACGTAGCGGGTGGCGAGCGCCGCGATCGTGAACGTCTTGCCGGTCCCGGCGCTGGCCTCGAGCACGGTCGTCCCGCTGGGCAGGTCGCCGCAGACGTCGAAGACGCCGCGGGCCTTTCTGCTCGTCACAGGATCTCCGTCCTCTCGTGCTGGAGCAGGGGCTCCCACACCCGCCGCGCGAGGACGCCGAACCGCGTGCGGTCGTGCGGCCACCACGCCTGCTCGGTGCTGCTGGGGACGCCGAGGAAGTCGTCGAGCGGACCCTCCGCCCAGCAGAGCCGGTGGTGCTCGTCCGTCCGCTCGAAGCCCTTGAGCCACTCCGCCCGGGCGTCCTCGAGCGCCCTGACCTCGGAGTCACCGGCATGCCTGGTGCTGGCGTAGCGGTACGCGGTCGCGACCGGCATCGGCAGCGGCTCGCGGGCGGCACGCTCCCGCAGCCGGACGAGCTCGTCGAGGCGCCGGACGGCGTACGCCGGTTCCGGCGCGGAGACGGTCGCCACCGCCGCCCCGGGCCGCTTGCCGGACGACCTGCCCACCGTGACCGCCTGCCAGGGCCTGCCCGGCTGCGAGGCGACGAGCGCCAGCAGGTGCACCCAGGCGCGGAGCCGGTGCTTGGGCGACAGCCGGGAGTACACCGCTCGCAGGACGACCTCGCCGTGGACACCGGGCACCGTGCCGGTGACGACGCGGCCGTCGGGCAGGTCGGCGGTGACGTCGACTCCCCGTGCACCAGCGGTCGTGTAGCTCTGTGCGGCACGGGCGATCGGCAGCACCCGCGTCTCGACGTCGGTGAGCACCGCCCGGCCGAGCTCCTTGGGCGGCACCTCCCCGCGTCGCCACTCCGCGAGCTTGGCCTGGGTCGCGTCGACGCCGTCGAGGCAGGCGAGCAGCAGCCGGTCGCCGATCTGCCACGTCTCCAGCCCGTCCAGCGCCAGCGGCAGCCTGTCCTCGACGTCCTCGGAGTCGCCGTGCACGGAGACCTGGAGCCGCCGACGCAGGAACCACTTCACGGGGTGCTCCAGCATCGCGACGAGGTCGTCGAGGTCGACCTGTTCCGGACGGGGCTCGGCCGGCAGCGGGCCGCTCAGGAACGGCTGGCGCGCGATCCGGTCGCTGCGGCCGGCGAGCGCGGCGCGATGCGCGACGGGGTCGAAGCTGAAGGGTCCGGGCCGGCTCAGCACGCCGGTGACGAAGTTCCGCTCGTCGACGGTCTGCAGGGGGTGGTGGACGACGACGTGCTCACGCACGGCCCTGCCGTCGCTGGTCGTGGCGGCGGCGTCGAGCGCGTCGAGCAGCTCGCCGACGGGGACGGCAGGAGGGCGCTGCGCGCCGGTCCGTTCGTCCGCGCCGGTGTAGAGGACGACGAGGTGCTCGGCGGCTGCGGCGACCGCGTCGAGGAACAGCTGCCGATCCTCGCTGCGCCGGTCGCGCTCGCCGAGGCACGGGTCGCGCAGCAGGACGTCGTCCCCGTCGGTCGCCGCGCCGCGCGGGAAGGCGCCGTCGTCCAGACCGAGCAGGCAGACGACGCGGTGCGGGACGGCGCGCATCGGCTCCAGCGAGCAGACGGTGAGGGCTCCGGTCCGAAAGCCCGCGCGGGTGGGCCGGCCGCGAAGCCGCCCGGCGAGCAGCGCGCGGACGTCGGGCAGCCTCAGGGGCAGCTCCTCGTGCGCGTCGCCGGCCAGCCGGACGTCGGCCAGCACCCGCCGAGCCTGCACCGGCTGCCAGGCGTCGGCCGGGCCGACGTCGGTGAGCAGGTCGAGCGCGCGGTCCAGGGAGTCGAGCCAGGTCGCGAGGGGGTGCGTCCCGTCGAGGCTCGCGAGTACGTCGGTGAGCCGGTCGAGCAGCTCGGCCAGCCGGCCGGCGAGGTCGACGTCGGTGCTGTCGACGTCGTCCAGGGGAAGCGCCGGACCGACGAAGCGGTGGTCCTCCTCCGCCATCGCGGCGCCGAGCAGCACGCGGTCGAGCGCGGCGTCCCAGGTGCCCTGGCGAAGTGCCGGAAGGCCGAAGCGGGCGCGGCGGGAGACGTCCTCACCCCAGCGGACCCCGGCCTCCACGGCCCACTCGCGGATCCGGTCGAGGTCGTCGTCGTCGAACCGGAACCTGCGCCGCAGAGGCTCGGTCGCGGCGAGGTCGAGCACCTCGGAGGCCGTCACGCGGCCGTCGGCGAGGTCGAGCAGGGTGCTCAGCACCGAGAGCAGCGGGTTCGTCTGCCGCAGCGACCGGTCGGCGAGCCGCACACGCAGGGACTGGCCGGGGTGGACGGCGTCGTCGCCCTCGTAGCCGGATCCGAGGCCGAAGGTGGCGGCGACCAGCGGGGCGAACGCCTCGACGTCCGGGCACATCACGAGGACGTCGCGCGGCTCCAGCGTGGGGTCGTCCGCGAACAGGCCGACGAGCACCTCTCGCAGCACCTCGACCTGCCGGGCCCGCCCGTGGCAGGCGTGCACCCGGACGCTGCGGTCGTCGGCCCGCAGCCGGGCGGGCTGGCTGTCGGGGTCGTCGTCCCGCAGTCGCTGCTGGAGCGCGCCGAGCAGTGCCGGTGCCGGTGCGGGTGCAGGGTGATGGACGACGTCTGCGGGCCCGAGCGCGGCGAGGCGCCACTGCAGCTCGGTGGCGTCCCGGGCCATCGACGCCAGCAGGGGGTGCTCGGCCGGGTTCGGCGTCTCGCGTCGGCGCCGCGATGCGGGCGGATGGTCGCCGGCCCGCCGCGAGAGCGTCGGGGACGGGTGCGGCAGCCAGAGGTGGACGTCGCGGTGGCCGGAGAGTGCGTACAGCACCTGGAGCTGGTCCTCGGGCAGGCGCGTGGGCCCGAAGACCGAGAGCCGCTGGGGCAGGTCCACCGCGGCCGGGTCGGCCCCGAGCAGCCGCAGAGCGCCGTCAAGCCTCTCGGCAGGGCTGGGCACACCCACCCGGTCGCGCAGCCGCCGCCACAGCTCCGGCTGCCAGACGAGGTCGGCGGGGACGGTGCCGCCCGCGCCGTCGCCATCCCGGCCGGTGGCCCACTCGCGAAGCATCGCGGGTCGCTGGACGCCGTAGGACGTGAACAGACGGCCGAGGTGGGTGGCCACGCCGAGACGTCGGCCACGGCGGAGGTCGTCGTCCAGGGGTCGGTGCGAGGGAACCGCCCCGAGATGACGGCCGAGGGCGTCGCACCAGGGCTCGGCCGCGCAGTCGTCGACCACCTCGAGCAGCGGCCAGGTGAGGCGGTCGGCATGCCAGGGGTCGTCGTCCGGCTCGAGGGCCAGCACCTGGGCCAGCACGGTCCGGACCAGCCGGGAGGGCGACGGGAAGGTGACGTTGGCACACACTCCCGCCTCGTCGTCCCGGGCGCCCAGGTGGTGCGAGAGCCGCTGCGCGAGCCACCGTTCGACGCCGCGCGTGGGCACGGCGACGACGTCCTCGGCGAACGGGTCCTGCGGCGGCTCGGCGAGGACGGCAGCCAGTGGCCCGACGAGGGCGTCGGCGCGCTCGGACCGGTGAACGAAGAACAGTGCGGTCACCCCCTTGTGTCCCCATCGGCTGCCGCTGCCACGACAGTAGGCGGGGGGTCCGACAACGGGCGGAGGAGGGCGGTTCGCTGCTCCGGTAGGGGGAGGAAGGTGGGCGGATGGCTATGCAGGAGGACGTCCCGGTTCTGCGGCAGGTCGTGCTCGACTGCACCGACGCCCGTGCGCTCGCCGAGTTCTACCGGCGGCTGCTCGGCCTGGAGTACCGGCCCGGGGACGAGCCGCCGGGCGAGGGCGAGCCCGACCCTCGGGGCTCGGACTGGCTCGTCCTCCGGAACGGGAGGGGGTCCCTGGGTCTCGCCTTGCAGCAGGTCGCGGAGCTGCCGGAGCCGACATGGCCGGAGGGTGACCGCCCACAGATGCTGCACCTCGACCTGACGGTCCCGTCGGTAGCCGCGCTGGACGCCCAGCACGAGCGGGCAGTGTCACTCGGTGCGCGGCTGCTGCTCGACCGCTCGCAGGACGCCGACGAGCCGCTGCGCGTGTATGCGGACCTGGCGGGGCACCCGTTCTGCATCTTCGTGGCGGGCTAGTAGGGGGGCTGCATTTTGCATGCTGTGCAGCTAGAATGCAGCCATGCCAGCCATCACCATCCGAGATGTTCCTTCTGACGTTCGCGATGAGCTGGCGGCGCGAGCCGCGCGCTCGGGACGCTCGCTTCAGGAGTACCTGGCGAGGCACCTGATCGAGCTCGCCTCCCGGCCCTCCGTTGATGACGTGGTGAGCCGGGCGCGTGAGCGTGCGCGAGTCACGGGCACGCGGCTCTCAACACAGGACATCGTGACTGCCCGCGATGCGGACCGCCGATGACCCTGGTCCTCGACAGCTCCGCCGTTGTCGCTCTCCTGGTCGACTCGGCAACAGCCGGGGACTGGGTCGCCGAACAGGTGGGTGGACAGGAGTTGGTCGCTCCTGACCTCATGCCCTTCGAAGTAGCAAACGTACTTCGACGGCTCTCGCTCTCCGGAGAGATCTCGGACCAGGAGGCCACGCTTGCCCACGTCGACCTGATGGATCTCCCAGT
>JBKHWX010000162.1:0-4763 GCA_046566325.1 Actinomycetes bacterium
TCCGTGACATGCCGCTCCAGGTCACGTTGGAGGGACGCGGCTTCGTCCGCGACACGAGCGTGCACGTCCGACAGGTCGCTGACGGAGGTTGCGCCAGCAGCCTCGACCCGGTGTTCGTCGACGCCACCCACGTCCAGGTTCTGCTGCCGGCGGGCGTCCTCCGCGAGGCCGGCGAGCTCGAGCTCGTGGCGGAGAACCCTCAGCCCGGAGGCGGTCGCTCCGACGCTCGGCCTTTCACCGTCAGCCGGATTCCTCTGCAGACGGTGACCGAGACGGTCCCGGACAAGCTCTGACGAGCGGGCGGGAGCGACGTCCCCGCGCAGGGGGCTCACCCCCGCCCGCAGGCTCCTGGCGTCACGCGTCGGGCGCGGAGTCCAGCAGCAGTCGCAGCGTGCTGGCCTGCGCCGCTCCCGACAGGTCCGGGAAGAGCCGGGCGTGGTTCACGCCCATGATGTCGAGGTCGGCGAGCGCAGCCGCCGCCTCCGCACGAGGGACGAGGAACTGCCGCAGCGCCGTCCCCGAGTCGTCCACGTGTGTGACGTGCTCCTCGAGAGTTGCGAACGGGCCGCGGCTCAGCGTGAAGTACCCCGACTGGTTGCGCGCACGGCTGTTCTCGGACGACGGCGCCGAGAACACCTCGACTCCGAGGTCGGGGTGCCATGCGGGAGCGGACCTGTGCAGGGCCCAGACGCAGATGTGCCCGACACCCGGGTCGGCGGCACCGGGGATGTCCTGGAACGCGAAGAACGCTGCGATGTAGGGGCTCTCCGACCAGTCCAGCAACCTCGTCGGAAGGCCGTAGTGCTGGCCCAGGGCGAGCAGCTTGCGGTCGTCGGACCAGACCTGCTCGGGCACCCCGTAGTCCTGGCATGCGCGGCGGAAGTTCTCCACGAGGCGTTCGAAGAGCGCGACGCGCTGCCTCGGGGGGTGCTGGGCGAACCGGCGGTCGAACGACGTGGTGAGGTGCCAGCCCGCGTCCGCCATCCCCCGGAACAGGTAGGCCCCCTGCCTGAACCGTCCGTCCTCGGGGAACAGCTCGTGGATCAGGTCGCGCTTGAGCTCCCGCCAACCTCCGAACACGACCGACGGGATGGCCGCCGTCACAGGAACCTCCGGAGGGCGGACACCGGCTCGGCTCCCGCGCTCCTCAGGCTGGGGATGGCGTCCAGCAGGCTGGGGTGGAGCACGTACTCGAGCTCGTCGAGCGGAATGCTGAAGTGGTCGACCTCTGACAGGTCGTAGAAGTGGAAGGTCGTCTCGCCCCGCTCCCGCCGGACGAAGCCGAGCAGCCCGTTCTGCCACAGGATCGTGGCCAGGTCGATATGGCGTCCTTCGGGCTCCAGCTCGGCCACCGCGTCCGAGGCCAGCCGCCTCCACTCGGTCAGGTCGTCGCGGCCAAAGCGGTCGTACGTCAGCACCGCGATGAGGCGACGAAGAGTGTCGGCCACCTCCGGGCGCAGGTAGGCGTCGGCACCCATGTAGCTGTGGAGGAAGTCCCGGCGGGCGGCCTGGGGCGGCATCAGGTCCGTCAGAAGCTGGTTCGCCGCCTGGGCGAGCTGCGCCTCCGCGAACCCTCGGGCCGACCGGCTCACCACCCGGCGGACCGCCTCCGGCTCCACCTCCCGGCCGGCCGCCTTCCGGCTCTCCACGAGGTCGGACAGGGCGTTGCCAAGCGTGACGACGTCCCGCGGGATCGAGCGCGTGTGTCGCAGCAGGTACGTCTCCACGGACTCGTCGACCTCTCGGCGGTCGTCACGGATCGTCGTGGTCCCGAGCCACGACAGCATCGACCCCGGTCGTTCTGCCGGCGCCATGAGGAAGTCCGGCTCCAGCCGCTCGACCTTCGCGTGCAGGAAGTACCGCAGCGAGTCGATGTCCCAGCGGAGCACCCGGATGTGCTCCTCACCGCGGTACTTCGGGCCCTGCTCCGTCTGCAGCAGGCTGGACAGCACGATGTCCCGCAGCCCGACGATGATGTGCAGCCGGCCCCCGACGTCCTGGTCGCGCAGCAGGTGAAGCACGGCCTCGAAGAGGCCTCGCTGGCAGTGCAGCCAGTACATGGGAGCGGCCTGGTAGTTGTCGTCCACCGCGTCGAGGTACAGGCAGATCGGCGGCAGGCCCGGCAGACACTCCGCCAGGACGTACTGGACGGCGCTCCAGCCGCGGTCCTCCAGGTAGGTGTTGAGGGCGTGCTCGGTGTGGTGGACGACGAGGATCTGTCGCAGGTGCTCGTAGACGCCCTCGGGGATCGCGCCGTCCCCCAGCAGGGTGCCGTATCTGCCCAGGATCTCCAGGTGGTGCGGGGAGAGCGCCCGTCGCAGCCCCCGCTCGTGCTGGATGTGGGAGACGACCGCCCGGAGTATCGCCACCCTCCACAAGCGGCGCCATCGTTCCGACAGCGAGTTCGCGCGGTAGATCTGGCAGACCTTGACGATGAGCTCCGTGCTGGGCGGTTCCTCATCGCGTCGCCTGCTGGCGTACATGCTGACGTCTCGCCGGGAGCACGCCTGCAGCCGCCTCAGGTACACCGTCTTCCCGGCGCCCATCGCGCCCACGATGAGGCGGACGCGACGGTCGTCCGCGCGTGTCGCGAGCGCACCGTACGCGCCGCGCTCGGGGAAGGTGACGAAGTCGTCGAGTACCTGATCGAGATCCGCCCGGGAACCGTCCGGGTTTCCGAAACCACGGGCCACGGTTGCCTCCAGCGTCACCTGTGTCGCCACTTGCCCCAGGATCCGCCTACAACGCCGCAGATACTCCCGATCGCCACACATCATCTGCAACGCGGACGGCGCCGGTCGATGTGCGACACGGCGGGCGCGGGCCGTGACAGCGCAGCCGCGCGAGGTGCCCGTGCACAGCCCGGGACGGCGCGGGTCGACCTGGGAGATATGCGTTCGGCGCGCTCGAGAGACCGGCTGACAGGCGGGACCCGGGAGGACGGCGTCAGCCGACCTGCTCCATCACCTCGTCGGACACGTCGTAGTTCGCGTACACGTTCTGGACGTCGTCGCTGTCCTCGAGCGCGTCGATCAGGCGGAAGATCCTCGCGGCGCCCTCGGCGTCGAGCTCGACCTGCGTCGCGGGCACGAACTGGGCCTCGGCGGAGTCGTAGTCGATGCCGGCGTCCTGCAAGGCCGTGCGGACGGCGACCAGATCCGAGGGGTCGGAGACGATCTCGAAGGAGCCGTCCAGGTCGTTGACCTCCTCGGCGCCCGCGTCGAGCACTGCCGCCAGGACGTCGTCCTCGGTGAGACCCGTCGCGGGCACGATGACGACGCCCTTGCGGGTGAACAGGTACGAGACGCTGCCGGGGTCGGCGAGGCTGCCGCCGTTGCGGGTGAGGGCGACTCGGACGTCCGAGGCCGCGCGGTTGCGGTTGTCCGTCAGGCACTCGACGAGAAGGGCGACGCCGCCGGGGCCGTAGCCCTCGTACATGATCGTCTGGTAGTCCGCGCCGCCGGTCTCGGCGCCCGAGCCGCGCTTGACGGCCCGGTCGATGTTGTCGTTCGGGACCGAGGACTTCTTCGCCTTCTGGATGGCGTCGTACAGCGTCGGGTTGCCGGCCGGGTCGCCGCCACCGGTCCGCGCCGCGACCTCGACGTTCTTGATCAGCTTTGCGAACATCTTGCCGCGCTTGGCGTCGATCACGGCCTTCTTGTGCTTGGTCGTGGCCCATTTGGAGTGGCCGGACATGGGTGCTCCCTCGTCTGTCTGCGGCGTCCGATCCTATCGCCGAGCCCCGACGGGCTCCTTGGACGCGGTGGTGGTCAGGACGACGCCCGCACCAGGTCGACGAACAGCCCGTGGACGCGGTGGTCACCGGTGATCTCGGGATGGAAGGACGTCGCCATCGCCGTGCCCTGTCTCACGGCGACCACCCGCCCCTTCGCCGGGCCGCTGTCGACCCGCGCGAGCACCTCGACGTCGTCCCCGTGCTCCTCCACCCACGGAGCGCGGATGAACACGGCACGAACGGGACGGTCCTCGAGCCCGGCGAAGTCGACGTCCTCCTCGAAGGAGTCGACCTGCCGTCCGAAGGCGTTGCGCCGGACCGTGATGTCGATGCCGCCGAGGGTCTGCTGGTCCGGACGACCGTCGAGCACTCGCTCGGCGAGCAGGATCATCCCGGCGCAGGACCCGTAGACGGGCATACCCGACCGGATCCGGGCGCGCAGCGGGTCCCGCATCTCGAAGATCCGCAGCAGCTTGTCGATCGTCGTCGACTCCCCGCCGGGCAGCACGACCGCGTCGATCTCGTCGACCTCGGCCGGACGACGGACCGGAACCGCCCGCGCCCCGAGGTCGGTGAGCACGCGCAGGTGCTCGCGCACGTCGCCCTGCAGGGCGAGGACTCCGATCGTCGGGCTGGGCGTCACGGGTCCAGGGTAGGTCGCGGCCGGGCGGCAACCGGGGCAGGTCCGGTGGCGTGCGAGGATGCCTGCACACGCCCGGATCCGCAGGTTTCCTGTCCCACGACTCCCGGTGCGGAGCAGGTTGGGCGGAGCAGATTGCTCAGTAGTGGTAGCGCACCTGCAGGATGACGAGGTCGTCGCCGTCGACGAGGTACACGAGCCGATGCTCGTCCGTGATCCGCCGCGACCACGACCCGGGCGCGCCGTACTTGAGCTGCTCAGGCTTCCCGATGCCGGCGAACGGCTCGCGGAGGCAAGCATCAATGAGCGTGTTGATCCGCTTGAGCACCCGCCGGTCCGCGGCCTGCCAATGCGTGTAGTCCTCCCAGGCACATGGGTCCCAGACCA
>JBKHWX010000163.1:0-18764 GCA_046566325.1 Actinomycetes bacterium
GTCGTCGTCGTCCGCTCCGCCGCGGCGCTGGACCGGTACGGACCCGACTTCGCGTACTCCCACTTCGCGTCGTTCCCAGGACCGGTCACGGCCGCGGTGCTGAGTGCCGGTGCGGTCGGCGGTCTCCTGCTGGCGAGGGTGCCCCCGGGCCGCCGCCTGCTCCTGCGGCTGCGTCCGGCTGGGAGCGGCCCGAGCGCGGAGCAGCGAGCGAAGTCGTGGTTCAGGGTCAGGTTCGTGGGCGAGGGCGGGGGACGGCGCGTGGTCACGGAGGTCCGCGGGGGCGACCCGGGGTACGACGAGACGGCCGTCATGCTGGCCGAGGCTGCGACGTGCATGGCGGTGGACGACCTGTCCCCGACCAGCGGTCAGGTCACGACGGCGGTGGCGATGGGCCCCGTACTTCGGCGGCGGCTGCAGCGGCGCGGCATCACCTTCGAGGTGCTCGAGAAGAGCTAGGCGACGCGCCCGGCGGGGCGCTCAGGTCCCAGGAGGCGCAGACTCCGGCTGCTGCTCCCACCAGTCGAGCAGCGCCTGCCGCGCCTGTTCCTCCGGCAGCGGGCCGTGCTCCATCCGCAGGGCGAGAAGATGCTTGTAGGCGCGGCCGACGAGCGGCCCAGGCCTGACCCCGAGCAGGGCCATGATCTGGGTGCCGTCGAGGTCCGGTCGGACGGACGCGAGCTCCTCGGCCTCGAGCAGCCGCTCGACCCGCTGCTCCAGGTCGTCGTAGCTGGCGGCCAGGGCGGCCGCCTTACGCCTGTTCCGCGTGGTGCAGTCGGCCCGGGTCAGCCGGTGCAGCCGCGGCAGCAATGGGCCGGCGTCCGTGACGTAGCGCCGGACGGCGGAGTCGGTCCACTGCCCTCCGCCGTACCCGTGGAACCGCAGGTGCAGCTCGACGAGCCGGGCGACGGACTTGGTCGTCGCGGAGTCGAACCTGAGCGCCTTCATCCGGCGGGCGGTCATCTTCGCCCCCACCACCTCGTGGTGGTGGAAGCTCACGCCGCCGCCGGGCTCGAACCGCCGGGTCGCCGGCTTGCCGACGTCGTGCATCAGCGCGGCGAAGCGCAGCACGAAGTCGGGCGCCGGCACGGCTCCGTCGCTCGTGTCACCCGGTGGGTCCTCCAGGGCGATGGCCTGCTCCAGCACGGTGAGGGTGTGCTCGTACACGTCCTTGTGCCGATGGTGCTCGTCGATCTCGAGCTTGAGCGCGGGCAGCTCGGGCAGCACCTGGTCCGCCAGCCCGGTGTCGACCATCAGCTCCAGGCCCGCCCGCGGCGTCCTCCCGAGCACGAGCTTCTCGAGCTCGGTGCGGACCCGCTCAGCGGAGACGATGCCGAGCCGCTCCGCCATGGCACGCATCGCCTCCTCCACCTCGGGGGCGACGGAGAAGCCGAGCTGGGCGACGAAGCGGGCGGCGCGCATCATCCTCAGGGGGTCGTCGCCGAACGACTGCTCCGGTGTCCCCGGGGTCCGGAGCATTCGGCCGACGAGGTCCGTCAGCCCGCCGTACGGGTCCACGAACTCGAGCCCAGGCAGGGCCACCGCCATCGCGTTGACGGTGAAGTCCCGGCGGGAGAGGTCGCCCTCGAGCGAGGTGCCGAACCGGACGGAGGGCTTGCGGGACGCCGGGTCGTACGAGTCCGACCGGTAGGTCGTGACCTCCAAGACGGACCGGCCCTTCCGGCACCCGATCGTGCCGTACTCCCGGCCGATCTCCCACGTGGCGTCGGCCCACCCCTCCAGCAGCGCGAGCGTCTCGTCCGGAGCGGCGTCCGTCGTGAGGTCGAGGTCGACGGCGCCGCCCGGGGCGAGCCGGTTGAGGAACGCGTCCCGCACCGGGCCGCCCACGAGCGCCAACTCGTGGCCGGCGGCGCAGAACCGCGCGCCGAGGTCCAGCGCGGCAGGCGCGAACTCCGCGAGCTCGGCCACGACACGGCTCCGGACCGCGTCAAGGACCGGGCTGGGGCGGGCGACCGAGCCTGCGGTCGGGCTCCTCGTCCGAGCCGTCGGCGCGGGCGCCGCGGCGTGGGACGAGGACTGTGGCGACTCGGCAGGCATGTCGGTCAAGCCTGCCAGAACCATGATTACAGTGACCGGCATGGCCCCAGCCCCACGCCGTCGTCCACGGCCGCAAGGCCGTCGAGGGACGGCGTCCCGGCAGCGGGCGTCCCCGAGCCCCGGCCCCCCGCCACCCATCGGCCTGCCGACAGGGGGGCTGCGGGCGGCGGGCACGCGTCGTCCCGTCACCGTCGAGGAGACGTCCGCCGGCGGCCTCGTCGTCGACCTGACCGACCCGACGCCGCGCGCCGCCGTCATCGCCCGCGTCAACCGGGCGGGCCGCCTCGAGTGGTGCCTGCCGAAGGGCCACCTGGAGGGCAGGGAGACCCCGGAAGAGGCCGCGGTCCGCGAGATCGCGGAGGAGACGGGCATCCAGGGCCGCATCGTCCGCCGGCTCGGCACCATCGACTACTGGTTCAGCGCCGAGGGACGACGCATCCACAAGACCGTGCACCACTACCTGCTCGAGGCCACCGGGGGCGACCTCACCGTCGACGGCGACCCGGACGCCGAGGCGGTCGACGTCGCGTGGATCCCGGTCGCCGAGCTCGGTGCCCGCCTCGCCTTCAGCAACGAGCGCCGCATCGCTCGTGTCGCCCGGGACGCGCTCGCGGATATCGCGTGAGCCACCGGCTCCTCCGAACCCGGGCGGCGGTGCTCGCCGCGATGCTCGGCGCCGCGCTCCTCGGCCCGGCTCTGGCCCTCCCGGCCTCCGGGACGACGCCGGCGGCTGCCGCGTCGACCATCTCGACGGTCCGTGCCGCGGCGACGAGCACGCCGACCAGCACGCCGACCGACGAGGCGACGACGTCGGCTCAGCAGGCCGTCTCGGTGCTGATCGAGTCCGTCGAGCCGACCCCGCTGACCCCCTCCAGCACGTTGACCGTCCAGGCGACCGTGGTCAACCGGACCGATGAGCCGCTGAGGCAGGGCGAGGTCCGGCTCTGGCTGCGCCAGCAGCGCAGCGGCACCCGCAGCGCCCTCGACGACTGGACCGCCGGTCGCGTCGGCACCGGCACCCTCCGCAAGGCCGTCCCGCTCGGGGCCGACCTCCCGCCGGAGTCCAGCAGGCCGGTGACCCTCGCCGTCCCCGCGGACCAGCTGGGCCTGCCTGCCGGGGCCTTCGAATGGGGTCCGCGGGGCATCGCCCTCGAGGTCCGTGCCGGGTCGGCGACGGTCGCGCTCGCCCGCAGCTTCGTCGTCTGGCAGGCGGACCCCGGCGGCTACGAGCCGACGGACGTCACCCTGGTGCTCCCCGTGACCGCAGGCGCCCCTGACGTGCTGACCGGGCGGCTGCCCGCCGACCTGCTGGAGAGGCTGACCGCCCCCGGCGGCCGGCTCGCCGCCGTCCTCGGCGCGGGCGCCCTACCCGGCGTCACCGTGGCCCTCGACCCCGCCGTGCTCGGCGTGGGCACGGGCGGGACCGAGCCGGGCTCGTCGGCCGGGGCCACCGCGTCGGCCGGCACGCCTCCCCCGGCGCCGGAGTCGACGTCCCCGTCGGCCCTGGCGGCCGTGGAGCAGTGGCAGGCCTCCCTCGCCACGGCGCTGGCCGGCCACGAGGTCGTCGTCCTGCCGTACGGGGACCCGGACGTCAACGCGCTCGCCCACGCCAACCAGGACGGCACGTACGAGCTCGCCGAGCGGTACGCCCGCCAGACGGAACGGCAGGTGCTGGCCACAGCCGGGCGGTCGGACGTGGCCTGGCCGGTGAGCGGCAGCCTGGACGACGACACCGTCTCGATGCTCGCGGCAGCCGGGTGTACCGGAGTGATCCTCAGCGGCGGGGCCCACCCTCTCGTCGGGACCTCGGGCAGCACGCCGACCGGCCGCAGCCAGATCAGGGCCGGCGGGACGGCGATGGCCGGCCTCCTGGTCGACACGCCGCTCTCGACCGTGCTGTCGACTCTCGGGTCGCAGAGCTCGACGTCGCAGACGCAGGCCGCCGCCCCGGGGGCCGTCGTGCAGCGGCTGCTCGCCGAGACGGCGGCGGTCACTCTCGAGCGGCCGTTCGACCCCCGGCACCTCCTCGTGGCGGCACCCCGCGGCTGGGATCCCGCCCCGGACGCCGCGGTGGCAGCCGTCCGCGCGCTCACGACCGCACCCTGGCTGCGGCCCCGGCCCCTCGCGGACCTGGTCAGCACGCCGCCTCCGCAGCTCGAGCGCGGGCCCCTGCGCTACCCCGAGAGCGACCGGGCGGCCGAGCTGCCTGCCGCCGGGCTGCGGCAGGCGGCGGACGCGGTGGCGAGCATCCGCACCACCGCGTCGATCCTCGCGGACCCCGCACCCGTCGTGCAGGCCGCGGAGCTGTCCTCCGTGGCGGCGGCCTCGGCCGGCTGGCGCGACCGGAGACGGGTGTGGCAGGCCGAGCTCGACAGGTTCTCCGCGCTGGCGGCCGGGCAGGCGAGGGCGGTCCACGCCCTGCCGGGCAGCGGCATCACCGTCGTGTCGTCGAAGGTCTCACTGCCCGTCACGGTCGAGAACACGCTGGACCAGCAGGCCACGGTGCGGCTGCGGCTTCGCCCCCGGTCCTCGCGGCTCGTCGTCGAGGACAGCGTCCTCGAGGCGGTCGCCATCGGCGCCCACAGCCAGCGACGCGTGTCCATCCCCGTCCAGGCCGTGGGCAACGGGAACACGGACGTCGGCGTCCAGGTGCTGACGCCCTCGGGCACACCGCTGGGTCCGCCCGTGGTCCTCACCGTTCGCGTGCGGGCCGACTGGGAGACCCGGGGGACACTGGTCCTCGGCATCGCCGTCGGGCTGGTGCTGCTCGTCGGACTTGTCCGCGCCGTCCGCCGGGGACGACGCCAGCAGGAGCTGCGGGACCCGCTGGCCGACCCGTCGGGACACGGCGGTCACTCTCGAGCCGAGAAGCGCGCACGTGAACCACAGGAGCGGGGAGCGTGAACACACCGAGCCTGCTCCGGTCCAGTGCGGTGATGGCCGCCGGGACGGCGACGTCCCGACTGCTCGGCTTCGTCCGGGCCGTCGTCACCGTGATGGCCATCGGCCTGAACTTCCCCGCGGCGAACGCCTTCGACGTCGCCAACAAGGTCCCGAACATCCTCTACATGCTGGTGGCCGGGGGCGTCCTGAACGCCGTCCTCGTGCCGCAGATCGTCCGCGCGACTCGGCGTGAGGACGGCGGCAAGGACTTCCTCGACCGGCTGCTCACCCTGACGGTCGGGCTGATGCTGCTGGTGACGCTCGTCGTCACCGTCGCGGCCCCGCTCCTCACGCGCCTCTACTCCGCAGACTCATGGCCTCCTGAGCAGATCGCCCTCGCGACGGGCTTCGCGTTCCTCTGCCTGCCGCAGGTCTTCTTCTACGGCCTCTACACCGTGCTCGGCCAGGTGCTGAACGCCCGCGGCAGCTTCGGGCCCTACATGTGGGCGCCTGTCGCGAGCAACGTCATCGGCATCGCCGGCCTCGTCGTGTTCATCGTGCTCTTCGGGCAAGGGTCGGGGGGCCAGCACACCCTCGACTCCTGGACGCCGGACATGGTGCTCGTGCTGGCGGGCTCGGCGACGCTCGGCGTGGTCGCGCAGGCGCTCGTGCTGCTCCCGACCCTGCGGCGGATCGGCTTCACCTACCACCCGCGGTACGGCTTCCGCGGCGTCGGGCTGGGAACCGCCCGCCGCGTCGCGATGTGGACCTTCGCCGCGGTCGCCGTCGGGCAGGTCGTCTTCGTCACGACGTCGAAGGTGGCGGCGGCGGCGAACGGACGGGCCGTCCAGTCCGGCAGCGAGCTGCTCGTCGCCGCCACGCCGAGCAACGCGGCCTACTCCAACGCGTACCTGTTGTTCATGCTGCCGCACTCGCTCGTAGCGGTCTCCCTCGTCACCGCCCTCTTCACGAGGATGAGCCACGCCGCGGGGGCCGGGGACCTGGACGAGGTCCGCAACGACCTGTCGCTCGGCCTACGGATCGTCGGCATGGTCTCGGTGCTGGGCACCGCGGGCCTGGTGGCCCTGCAGGAGCCGATCGGCCGCGCGATCGTCAACGGCTCGACGGTGGCCGGCCAGGCCCTGGGCCAGGTCGCTGCCGCGATGGCGCTCGGCCTGCTGCCGTTCAGCGCGAACTACCTGTTCCAGCGCGTGTTCTACGCCTTCGAGGACGCGCGGACGCCGTTCATCGCGCAGCTGCCCACGTTCGTGGTCGTCGCGCTCGGCAACCTGCTCTGCCTCTGGCTGCTGCCGATCCGCTACATCGTCGTCGGTGTCGGTGTGGTGATGAGCGTGGGCAACGTCGTCGGTGCCGCGTTCGCCGCCGTGCTCCTGCGTCGGCGCCTCGGGCGCCTGGACGGCTACGTCGTCGTCCGGACCCACGTGCGGCTCACGATCGCCGGCCTGCTCGCCGGCCTGGCCGGGTGGGCGGTCACCCTGCCCCTTCTCGACCTGACGCGGTCAGGGCAGCTGGGCGGCGCGGTCACCCTGGTAGTCGCCGGGTCGGTCCTCACCGGTCTGTACCTGGCGCTGCTGAAGACCATGCGGGTGCGCGAACTGGACGACGTCCTCGTGCCCGTGCTGCGTCGCCTGCGCCGCTCCTGAGGCGGCGCCCGCCCACCCCGACAGATGCCCCCGCCTGTTCGGGTGGTGGGTCGCCGCCGGGCTCAACCCGGGAGGGCGGCCTGCCGACTGGGCTGAGGTGAAGAGCGGAACGTGCGGCGCGGGGGACGCCGTGGACAGCGGCGGTGTCGTCCTGGGCTGGCTCGTGCGTCTGGCAGCCATCCTCGGGGTCGTCGGCGTGCTCGCCTTCGACGGCATCTCTCTGGGCGTAGCCCGGCTGTCCGCGGCGGACGACGCGTCGACCGCTGCCCGGGTCGCCGGCGCCACGTGGTCCCAGACGGGCAGCATCCAGGCCGCCTACGACACGGCCGTCACCTCCGCGACGGAGGCGAGCCCGGCCAACTCCGTGCCGCCGTCCGCGTTCACCGTCGCCCCGGACGGCACCGTGACGCTCACCGTGCACCGGACGGCGCACACGCTCGTCGTCCGGCACGTCGGCTGGGTCCGCGGCTGGGCGGACGTCTTCGAGATCGGCACGGCCAAGGAGACGTCCTGAGCACGCGACATCGCTTCCCCCTCAGGCTGGTCGCCTGCCTCGCGGCCGCCTCGCTGCTGTGCGCCCCGGCGCTCGCGGTGGCCGGCCCTGCCCGGCACGCCGTCGCCGACCCCTCGCCCGCATCCGGTGACGCCCCTGTCCAGAGCAGGCTGGACGCCGCCAGGCAGCAGGCGCGCGGCCTGCGGAAGCAGGTCGACGACCTCGAGGTCCGGGCCGCGCTGGCCGCGGAGGACCAGGAAGCGGCGACGACGGAGCTGGGTCGCGTCATCGGCGAAGAGGTCGCGGCCGAGGCCGACCTCGACCGCGCGCGGCAGGCGGCCACGGACCAGCGAGCACAGGCGAGCCGTCGGGCCCGTGCCCTCTACATCTCCGGCGGGCACACGCGGATGGTCGCCGCCGCGCTCTCGAGCAGCCTCACGAACGAGGATGCCGAGCTGGGCGACGTCCTCAGCAGCATGCGGACCGTCCAGACCCTCGTCGGGGACGACGCGACCGGGACCGCCCGCTCGCGCGACCGGCTCGACGAGGCGCTCGCCGCGTCCACCCGTGTCCAGGAGACGCGCGCCGAGCGGCAGCAGCTCGAGGCATCCGCGGCCGAGGCCACCACGCGGCTCCAGGCCGCCGTCGACCAGCAGCAGGCCCTGCTCGCCGAGGCCGACGGCGAGGTCGTCGCGCTGGTCCAGGAACAGCGCGAGCAGGAGGAGCAGGAGGCGCTGGCGCGGGCGGCCGAGGTCGCCGCCGCACTGGGCGTGCCGACGGTGGGCGTGCCGACAGCGCCAGGCGGCGCGGGAGGAGGCACCGGTGCAGGCACTGTCGCGCCCGCACCGACTGCGCAGGCGCAGGCCGCGGTCGACGCCGCCGTCACGATGCTGGGCAGGCCGTACCGGTGGGGCGCGGTGGGCCCGGACTCGTTCGACTGCTCCGGCCTCACGGCGTGGGCCTACCGGCAGGCAGGCATCGTGATCCCGCGAACCTCGCGGCAGCAGTACGCCGCTCTGCCGAAGGTGCCCCTGGCCCAGCTGCAGCCAGGCGACCTCGTGTTCTTCGCCGCGGGGAACAGCGCCTCGAGCATCCACCACGTCGGCATCTACGTGGGCGGCGGGCGGATGCTGCATGCGCCGCGCACGGGAGACGTCGTGAAGATCTCCGCGCTCTGGCAGTCCGAGCTCTACGGCGCCGCGCGTCCCGTCCCGTCCCCGTAGCGGGCGAACCCGGCGGGACGCCGCTCCGTCAGCCGCTCTCCGCGCCGACCTACCATGGTGACGACGCCCTCGCCTGGGGGCTGCGCCTGTCGGGAGAGTCACGGCGGAGGTGGGCATCCTGGACGCTGTCGGACACGGCACGCTTCTCGGTCGGCGCTACCGGCTCGAGGACCGTCTGCAGTCGGGACCGTCGTCGTCCTACTGGCGCGCCGTCGACCAGACCCTCGAGCGCTCCGTCGGCATCCGCGTCGTCCGCGGACGTTTCGTCGACGACACGCTGGACGCCGCCCGGCGGGCCGCCCTCGTCGAGGACCCGCGCCTGCTGCGTGTGCTGGACGTCGGGACCAGCGACGTGCCGCTGCCGGACGACCCCGACGACCCGCGCGGCGCGGACGGCGGCGTGGCGCACCTGGCCTACGTGGTCGCCGAGTTCCTGCCCGCGCACTCCCTGGCAACGGTGCTGCGCGACGAGGGACCGGTACCGGCCGAACACGCCCGGACCCTGGTCGGCGAGGCGGCCGAGGCGCTCGAGCACGCGCGGCGGGCAGGGCTGCACCATCGTCTTCTCACTCCGGGAAGCCTTCTCCTCGACGGGGACGGGAAGATCAAGGTCGCCGGTCTGGCGGTGGACGCGGCATCCGCCGGCGTCGAGGACGAGGACGACGTCACGGCCGCCCGCCAGGACGCCGTCGCCCTGGTGGCGGTGCTGTACGCGGGCATCACAGGACGGTGGCCGCTGGACCGCGCCGCCGCGGGCCTCGAGCCCGCGCCCCGTGTCGGAGCACATCCGACTCCCCCGGCCGGCCTGGTCTCGGGGGTGCCGGCGGACCTCGACACGATCTGCGCCGTCACGCTCGGGCCGCTCGACGACGGGCCCCGTACCCCGGGGGAGCTCGCGGACCAGCTGACCCCGTGGGGGCCGATGCGGACAGACCAGGCGGAGCACGAGCCGGCGACCAGCGAGCGCGCCGTCCGCCCGGCCAGCCGCTTCCCGGTCCGTCTGGCGCCGCGAGAGCCGCAGCACCGCGAGCAGCACGTCGACGTCGGCCGCGAGGCGCCCGACGACGGCGCGCAGCAGGCCCAGGTGGGTGCGGAGGCGGCGCTGGGTGCCGAGCAGCTACGGACGCAGGTCCTCGCGCCGCCTGCCGACGACCCGGCCGCCGTCTCTCCCGGGCTCGGGGACGGCTCGGGGGTGCCGTTGGGCAACGGCGCGGGGGACTCGGGCCGGCTGTCGTTCGCGCAGGCGATCGGCCTCGAGGAGTACGCGGACCCGCCTCGCCGGTCGAGCGCGGCACAGAAGGCGGTGATGGCCGTCATCGCCGGCGTCCTCGTCGTCGGCCTCGCACTGGCCGTCCACTCCCTCTCGTCCCTGCGGGGGGACGTGACCGCTGCCACCCTGACACCCACGCCCACCGCCACACCGTCGGCGGCGAGCCCTGCCCCGCCGCAGCAGAGCGCTCCCGCCGAGCAGGCACCGGCGCCGCAGCCACCCGCCATCGCGTCCGTCAGCACCCTGGACCCGCAGGGGGGCGACGGCGAGAACGACCCCACCGCGCCCCTGGCCATCGACGGCGACCCGCAGACGTCGTGGGACTCGAGCACGTACAGGACCGCGGACTTCGGCGGCCTGAAGAACGGCGTGGGCCTCGTCGTCCACCTGGCCCAGCCGGCGACCGTGTCGAAGGTGACGTTGGGGATCAACGGCACCGGGGGCGCGTTCGAGGTGCGGGCCGCGCCGGGTGCCGGCCTCGGCGGGTCGACCGTGGTGGGCACGGGGACGGCGACGGGGCAGCCGGTCGAGGTCGCCCTCGCCCAGCCCGTCGAGACCCAGTACCTGGTGATCTGGTTCACCCAGCTGCCGACCACGAACAACGGCTACCGGGTCGAGCTGACGAACGTGCAGGTGCAGTGACCTGAGCAGATGACGTGACGAGGGCAGGCGACGTGACGAGGGCTCCGGCGGCCTGATGAGCGCGCCCCGCGCCGGCCGGGACGGCGCCTGGCTCCGGCCGTTCGACGACAGGGCGGGCGGCGGCGGCGCTGCGGACGAGGCCGACGAGACGGCCGCCCACGGGACAGCGGCCGACAAGGCAGCCGCCGACAAGGACCTGTTGGCCGCCCACCTCGCCGGCGATCCCGCCGCCTTCCCAGAGCTGGTGCGGCGGCACCAGCAGCGCCTCTGGGCCGTCGCGCTGCGCACGCTCGGCGACCCGGACGACGCCGCGGACGCGCTCCAGGACGCGCTGCTCTCCGCCTTCCGCTCGGCCGCGAGCTACCGGGGCGAGGCGGCGGTCACCACCTGGCTGCACCGTGTGGTCGTGAACGCCTGCCTGGACCGCGCGCGTCGCTCCCGGGGTCGCCGGACGGTGCCGCTGCCCGAGGCCGCCCCCGCCGCACCGGGCGACGAGCCGGCCGAGGCCGAGCTCCGGGTCGACCTCGTGCGCGCGCTGGCGCGACTGCCCGAGCACCAGCGCGTCGCCGTGGTGCTGGTCGACCTGCAGGACCTGTCCGTCGCCGAAGCCGCCGCCGTGCTGGGGGTCCCTCCGGGGACGGTCAAGTCCCGCTGCTCCCGCGGGCGTGCCGCGCTCGCGCAGCTCCTGCGGCCCGGGAACCGCGGGGCCGCCGGCGACGTCGGACCCTCGAAGGTGCGGGACCGCCGACACCAGACCGGAGACGAGCAGTGAGTCCTTCCGTGCGGGGCCAGCACCCGTCCCCGGAGGAGCTGGACGCCCTTCTCGACCCGCTCGACGCCGCTCCGGACCGCCGTGTCGAGGACCACGTCGGACGCTGCGGAGACTGCCGAGACCTGCTCGACGGGATGCGTTCGGTGCGGCGGCTCCTGCACGAGGAGAGCCGGCGGCCGGTGTCGATGCCACCGAGGCTCCAGGCCCGGCTCGAGGGCTCGATCGCGGCCCTGTCGGGAGCCGACGGGTTGTCGGGAGCCGATCGGCCGTCGGGAACCGGTCCACCGTGGGGAAGCGGGCTTACGAGACGACGCGGGATGCCCGTGGTCGAGCCGCGGGACCGCCTCTCCGTGCCCCGGTGGCTGAGTCTCGCGGCCGGGCTGGTCGTGCTGGCGGGGACGGGTCTCGCCGCGAGCCAGCTGCTGGGCACCGACCACGGGAACGGCGTCGCGGACCGTGCGGGGAGCACGAGCTCGAGCGCGGCGACGGGCGACGACGGTGCATCCGCGCCTGGCGAGCGCGAGGGCGCGTCGGTTTCGCCGTCGGGACCCACCTCGTGGGCACCGGTGGCGCTGCCTCCGCACGGGGTGACGGCGACGGGCACCTCCTACTCGGCGGCTGCACTGCCCAGCCAGGTCCGCCTGCTGCTCTCCGCGAGCCAGCCCGAGCCGACCGGTGCTCAGCAGGCAGGGCCGGAGCGCTTCGGGCCGCAGCCGAACGCGGCGGACGGCGGCTCCGAGCAGGCTCCGGGCGACGTCGCGGCCTGGCTCGCCGACCCGACCAGCCTCGGGCGCTGCGTGGCCGCGCTCGGTGCTCCCGACCGTCGGCCGCTGGCTGTGGACGTCGGTAGCTGGGAGGGAAGGCCGGCGGCGGTGGTCGTCGTCCCCGAGGGAAACGGTCACGCCCTCGCGTCTGTCGTCGAGGCTCCCTGCGCCGGCCCGACGGACGTGCTCTACCGGATGCCGGTGGAGCGCTGACGAGGTCTTCGCGCACGCTCGGGGGCGGCCCGCCGACATGCGGCTGGGAACACGCTCAGCCTACGATCGGTTGTCGGCCCTAGATGCGAACATGCTGGCGTCCCAGACGCCGGTGTCAGCGAACTGGCAGATGTCAACGGATTGGGCGGCAGCACACGTGCGTGAAGTGATCATCATCGGTTCAGGACCGGCCGGCTACACCGCAGCCATCTACGCAGCCCGGGCCAACCTCGAGCCCCTCGTGATCGCCGGCTCCGTGACCGCGGGCGGTGCACTCATGAACATCACCGAGGTCGAGAACTTCCCCGGGTTCCCCGACGGCCTGATGGGCCCGAACCTGATGGAGCACATGCAGGCCCAGGCCGAGCGCTTCGGTGCCGAGGTGGTGTTCGACGACGCGGCGGAGGTCGACCTCAAGGGACCGGTGAAGACGGTCACGACCGCGTCGGGCGAGACGCACGAGGCGCGGGCGGTGATCCTCGCGACGGGTTCGGCGTACCGAGAGCTTGCTCTGGACAACGAGAAGCGGCTCTCGGGGCGCGGGGTGAGCTGGTGCGCCACCTGCGACGGCTTCTTCTTCAAGGACCAGGACATCGTGGTGGTCGGCGGCGGCGACTCCGCGATCGAGGAGGCGACCTTCCTCACCAAGTTCGCGCGGCGCGTTCTCGTCGTGCACCGGCGGGACAGGCTGCGCGCGTCGAAGATCATGCAGGAGCGGGCGTTCGCCAACGACAAGATCGACTTCGTGTGGAACAGCCAGGTGGTCGACGTGCTCGGCGAGGACCGGGTGACGGGGGTCCGGCTGCGTGACACCGAGACCGGTGAGGAGCGGGACCTCGCCGTCACCGGAGTCTTCGTGGCGATCGGCCACGACCCTCGCGTCGAGCTGTTCCGCGACCAGGTCGAGCTGGACGACGCGGGGTACGTGGTCGTGCACGGCCGCAGCACCCGTACCAGCCTCCCGGGCGTGTTCGCGTGCGGAGACGTGGTCGACCACGAGTACCGGCAGGCGATCACCGCTGCGGGGACGGGCTGCTCGGCCGCGCTGGATGCGGAGCGGTACCTGGCGTCGCGGGGTGACGCCGGGGCGCCGAGCCCCGACGTGGCGCTGACCGCGCCCCAGGGCGCCAGCCACGACCGTGTCCCGGTCGTCTGACCTCGACGTCCGACCCTCGACGTCCGACCCTCGACGTCCGACACAGACACCCCTGCACCGGCACGCAGCACCGACCCCGACCGACGAAAGGAGACGCCCGATGGGCGCCACACGCAACGTGACGGACGACACCTTCGAGACGGAGGTGCTGAGGGCCGAGAAGCCGGTGCTCGTCGACTTCTGGGCCCCGTGGTGCCACCCGTGCCGTCAGGTGGCTCCGATCCTCGAGGAGCTCGCCGCGGAGCACGCCGACAAGATCGACGTCGTGAAGGTCAACACCGACGAGAACCCGAAGATCGCCTCGAGCTACGGGATCACCTCCATCCCGACGCTCAACGTCTACTCCGGTGGCCAGCTGGTCAAGAGCATCGTGGGGGCGCGACCGAAGCCGATGCTCGTCCGCGAGCTGGCCGACTACCTGGGCTGACCGGTGACCACCGGGGGCTGATGGACGAGCAGGCCTGATGGACGAGCTGGACGGGTGAGCGTGCACGGCGCGGCGCTGCGTCGTGGCGACCGCGGCCCTCGGGTCCGTGCGGTCCGCTCCCACCTGCTCGCGGCCGGCTTCGCCACCAGGGCCGCGGGCGACGACGACGTCTTCGACTCCGACCTGGAGGCAGCGGTCCGTGCGTTCCAGCAGGTGAGAGGGCTGAGCGCCGACGGCATCGTCGGCCCCCAGACGACGATCGCTCTGGACGCCGCGCGCTGGTCCCTGGGCGACCGGATCCTGCGCTACCTGCCGGGCCACCTGCAGGCCGGTGACGACGTGGTCGAGCTGCAGGAGCGCCTGCTGGAGCTGGGTCTCTACGCGGGCCGGCCCGACGGCATCTTCGGTCCCCAGACCGAGGCAGCCGTGCGCGAGCTGCAGCGGTCCGTCGCCCTGCCCCCCGACGGCACGTGCGGCCCGGACACGCTCCGCGCGCTCCGCCAGGTGTCCCGGACGGCGCGCGGAGGTGACTCCCGCGGTCTGCGCGAGCACGAGTGGGTCGCGACGTCCGGGAGCAGCCTGGTCGGCCGCGTCGTCGTGCTGGACCCGGGCCACGGCGGAGAGGACCCGGGAGCCTGCGGCTATGGCCTTCGCGAGGCGGACCTCGTGCTCGACCTCGCCCAACGGCTCGAAGGACGACTGGCGGCGTCCGGCGTGACCGCCGTGCTCACCCGCGGGAGCGACCAGAACCCGGACGACCGCGAACGCGCGCGGCTCGCCTCCGAGGTCGACGCCGACGTCTTCATCTCGCTCCACTGCGACAGCACCGGCGGCGAGGGCCAGGGCGTCGCCTCGTTCTACTGGGGCCGCCCTGACGGGCGGCACGCCTCCGTCGTGGGCCGCAAGCTCGCCGGCCTCGTGCAACGCGAGATCCTGGCGCGCACGGACCTCGTCGACTGCCGGGTCCATCCCCGCGGCGACGAGCTGCTGCGCCTGACCCGGATGCCCGCCGTCCGTGTGGAGCTGGGCTACCTCAGCCACGCCGGCGACGCCAAGCGCCTGGGTGACCCGGCATTCCGGGACGGCTGCGCCGAGGCACTGCTCGCCGCCGTGCAGCGGCTGTTCCTGCCCGAGGACGCGGACGTCGTCACCGGGACGCTACGGCTGCAGGACCTTCGAGCGCGGCTCGCGCAGGACGGGCTGGGCTAGGTCGGAGCTAGTTGGCCCAGGTCGAGCCGGGGCGTCCCCCTCGAGCCGGCGGGCCTACGAGCCCGACAGCACGGGGGCGCGGACGGTGCCGAGGATGCGCTCCAGCGCCTGCTCGACGTCCTCCCGCCACGACAGGGCGGTCTTCAGGTCCAGGCGGAGACGAGGGTGCCGGTGGTGGGGCCGCACGGTCTTGAAGCCGACGGACAGCAGAAAGTCGGCAGGCACCACGCACCCGTGCGGGGCCGCGTAACGGTCGGCGTCCGGAGCCTTCCCGGTGGCGAGCCCGAAGGCCTCGATGGCGCGCACGCCTCGCCGCGTCAGGTCCTTCGCAGCCCCCTGCACGAGCATCCGGCCCAGGCCGCCGCCGCGGAACTCCGGCACGATGTGCCCGGTCATGAGCAGCACGGCGTCGCCGCTCACGGGTGACGTCGGGAACGCGACGGACCGGGGGACGAACGCGGGCGGCGCGTAGACGACGAAGCCGGCGGGGACGTCGTCCACGTACGCCACGCGACCGCAGCTGCCCCACTCGAGCAGGGTCGCGGAGAGCCACGCCTCCTTCTCGAAGCCGGGGTCGCCGGAACGAACCGCCCGCTCCGCGGAGACCGGGTCCAGCTCCCAGAACACGCATGCGCGGCAGCGGGCCGGCAGGTCGTCGAGCGTGTCCAGCGTGAGTGCCGCCAGGCGTCGCGACATCCGCCTACTCCGCGACGGCCGGCACCGGCGGTCCTGACCGTCCTGTCGGAGAGTCCGTCTCCACCTCGGTCACCCGCCAGGGGTCGTAGCCCGCGGCGGGCCGTGGACGCAGCAGCGCCGCGAGGAAGGCCAACGCGGCTCCCGTCACGAGACCTACGAGCACAGACCTGACGACCTTCATCGGCACCCCTGGAACCTGCGCTCTCGAACGAGAGACCACGCAAAAAGACCCGGACGAAACGCTCGCGCATGTTGACTAAGCCCATGCTAGGCGCGGTCGGGCCTTGCCGAAAGGGTCCCTACAGCACCCGCTCCTCCTCCGGCGCGAGCACCGAGAGGATGCGGTTCAGGTCCTCGACGGACGCGAACTCCACCGTGAGCCGTCCCTTGCGCTGACCCAGCGCCACCGTCACCCGGGTGTCCAGGCGCTCCGAGAGCCGGGCGGCCACCTCGTCCAACGCCGCGTGGTGCTCCCCGGGGCGGGGCCGCCGCCTGCGAGGACGGGTGCCGTCGGCCTCCCCCAGCGCGACGACCTCCTCCGTCGAGCGCACCGACAGGCCTTCCGCGACGATCCGCTGCGCGAGCCGCTCCATCTCCCCCGCGTCGTTCAGCCCGAGCAGTGCGCGAGCGTGACCGGCGCTGAGCACGCCTGCGGCCACGCGCCGCTGCACGAGAGGGGGCAGCTTGAGCAGCCGGACGGTGTTCGAGACCTGGGGCCGAGACCTGCCCAGCCGCTCGGCGAGCTCGTCGTGCGTGCACCCGAAGTCGTCGAGCAGCTGCTGGTACGCCGCCGCCTCCTCGAGCGGGTTGAGGTCGCTGCGGTGGAGGTTCTCCAGCAGAGCGTCCCGCAGCAGAGCGTCGTCGCTGGTCTCACGGACGATCGCCGGGATCCGCGGAAGGCCCGCCTGCTGGCTCGCCCGCCAACGCCGCTCCCCCACGACAAGCTCGTAGGACGGGGCGGCGGACGACCGGAGGTCCTCGGCCTGCTCGGCGCCTCGCCGACGGCGGACGACGACCGGCTGCAGCACGCCGATCTCGCGGATGGAGTGGACGAGCTCCTCCATCGCCTCTTCGTCGAACACCTGTCGGGGTTGCTGCGGGTTCGGAGTGATGCTGTCGACCGGGATCTCGGCGAACTGCGCCCCGGGGACGGGCACGAGACCCTGGGCCGGCTGGACGTCGTCCCGCGCCGTGAGCTCGTCAGCCCGACCGAGGGTGTCCTCACCGGCCTCACCGGCCTCACCGGGGGTATCGGTCCCGGCGATCGGCACCTGCTGCGAGTCCACCTCGTCGCGGTCGGGACCCTGGCTGCGGTCCTCGACGACGGACCCCCAGCCCGGCTCCCGCTCGGGGAAGAACACGTCCACCGGCCGCTCCCCGGCGGGACGCTCCACGGGTGCCGTCGGGATCAGGGCACCGAGCCCACGCCCGAGCCCTCTGCGCCTGTCGCTCACAGCTGCCCCTCTCCCACCGAATCGGTCGCTCCGTCGTCAACCTTCTTGTCCGTCCGGTCCGCCAGCTCCCCCGCCGCATGCCGGTAGGACATCGCCCCCGTCGACGTGGGGTCGTACGTCATCACCGTCTGTCCGTGGCTCGGTGCCTCGGAGATGCGGACCGACCGCGGCACGGTCGTCCGCAGCACGAGCTCGGGGAAGTGCGCGCGCACCTCGTCCGCCACCTGCGAGGCGAGCCTCGTCCGGGCGTCGTACATCGTCAGCAGGATGGTGGAGACCCGCAGGACCGGGTTCAGGTGCACCTTGATCAGCTCGATGTTCTTGAGCAGCTGGCTGAGGCCCTCGAGCGCGTAGTACTCGCACTGGATCGGGATGAGAACCTCACGCGCCACAGCGAAGGCGTTGACCGTCAGCAACCCGAGGCTGGGCGGACAGTCGACGAGGACGTAGTCGATGTCGGCCTCACCCCGCCGTCGGCGCTCGCGCAGGTAGGTCTCCAGCGCGGTGCGTAGCCGGGTCTCCCGAGCGACGAGGGGGACGAGCTCGATCTCCGCGCCGGCCAGGTCGATCGTTGCGGGTGCACACAGGAGGTTGGGCACGTCGGCGCACTCCTGGACGACCTCTGCAAGGGGCAGGGAGTCGATGAGCACCTCGTAGAGGCTCGGGACGCCGGCATGGTGCTCGACACCCAAGGCCGTCGAGGCGTTGCCCTGCGGGTCGTTGTCGAGGACCAGAACGGTGAGACCGGACTGGGCCATCGCCGCGGCCATGTTCACGGTCGTCGTCGTCTTGCCGACGCCACCCTTCTGGTTCGCGACCGTGATGATGCGCGTCTCGGCGGGCCGCGGAAAGGGTGCCTGCCTCGCGGACCTCAGCAGGGCCGGGACCACTGGCACTGCAGGGTCAGCGGCCTCGAACGCGGTGTCTAGGTCGTCGGCGTCGTCGCGGGGAGGCGGAGCGGTGTTCGCGTCCGATCGGCGCTCCTCGTCGGGTGTTTCACGTGAAACGGTCTGATCTGTTTCACGTGGAACAACGGGCCATCCGAGGGCAGGGTCGGTGCGCGAGCTGCTCGAGCCGGGCCATCCGAGGCCGGAGGCGAGACGTGTCGAATCCTGTTCAGTACTCTGCACCGCTCACCCTCGTCGCAGTTCCGCTATCGACGTCGCAGTTCGCGCTGCCACGTCGCCAGGGTCAGCGCCTTCTCCGCTCACCCTGGGCCCGTCGAGCGCGGCCGGCCGGTGAGGCGGCACGTGCCGACGCGCCCGCGGCGACCCTAACGCGGACCACGGTCGTAGGAGGCTCCAGCACGCCGTCGCCGCACGTCACCACGTCCGCGTCCTGCACACCGAGGCGCCGCAGGGCCGGTCCCGCCTCCTCGAGCTCGTGGAGGGCGGACCTGCCCTTGATGGCGAGAAGCTGTCCGTGAGCCGCGACCAGGGGTAGTCCCCACCTCAGCAGCTTCGGCAGCGGCGCGACGGCGCGTGCCGTCACCAGACCCGCGCGGCGTCTGCCCGCCAGGTCCTCGGCCCGGGCCCGGACCACCTGGACGCCGACGTCCAGGTCCTGCGCAACCTCCGCGAGCCACAGCGACCGGCGCTCGAACGGCTCGACGAGCGTGATCTGGAGATCGGGTCGGACGATGGCGAGAGCAAGCCCGGGCAGGCCGGCCCCACTCCCGATGTCGATCACACTCGTGCCCGCGGGGATCAGGTCCGCGATGACCGCACAGTTGAGGACGTGCCGCGACCAGATGCGCGGCAGCTCACGCGGGCCGAGCAGCCCTCGCTCGAGACCGGACGTGGCCAGATGGTCGACGAACCGCTCTGCGAGGGCGAGCCGATCG
>JBKHWX010000164.1:0-10108 GCA_046566325.1 Actinomycetes bacterium
GCAGTGAGCCACCGGCCGGCCCGCTCAGGTCCTCCGGCTCGGCCGGCAGGTCGGCCATGTCCGGCACGGGGACGACGACCTGCAGGTCGAGGCGCTTGTCCGCGGGCGGCTGCACGACCGTCGTCCGCCGGCCGCCCTCGCTGCCGGGCGGTCGGGCCCCGGAGAGGAAGCGCGCCACGTCGTCGACGGGACGGACCGTCGCCGACAGCCCGATGCGCTGGGCCGGCCGCTCCAGCAGAGCGTCGAGCCGCTCGAGGGAGAGGGCGAGGTGCGCCCCGCGCTTGGTGCCGGCGACCGCGTGCACCTCGTCGACGATGACCGTCCGGACGCCGGCCAGCGCCTGCCGCGCCTGCGAGGTGAGCAGCAGGAACAGCGACTCGGGTGTCGTGATGAGGATGTCCGGCGGGGTGCGCGCGATCGTCCGCCGCTCCGCCGCCGGCGTGTCTCCCGAGCGCATCGCGACCCGGATGTCCGGTTCCGGGACGCCGAGGCGGGCCGCGGCGTGCCGGATGCCGGTGAGCGGCGAGCGCAGGTTGCGCTGGACGTCGCTGGCGAGCGCCTTGAGCGGCGAGACGTAGAGCACCCGGCAGCGGTGCAGGGGGTCCTCCGGGGCCGGGGAGGTCGCGAGGTCGTCCAGCGCCCAGAGGAACGCGGCGAGGGTCTTGCCCGAGCCCGTCGGTGCCACGACGAGCGTGTGGTTGCCGTCGGCGATCGCGGCCCAGGCGCCCGACTGGGCCGCGGTCGGCTCCGCGAACGCGCCGCGGAACCACTCGCGGGTGGCCGGCGAGAACCGGCTCAGCGGGTCGCCGTCGCTCGTCGCCGGCTGCTTCGGAGGCACGCGTCGATTGTGGCTGCACCCACCGACAGTCGACGGTGCGGCCGCCACGGCGTGCGACCCTGGCGCGGTGAGGCACAGCGACTTCTGGCGGCTGATGGAGGACGAGTTCGGCAGGGGCTATGCCGCGTCGGTCGCTCGTGACCAGGTGATCGGGACGCTCGGCGGGCGAACGGCCGCCGAGGCCCTCGACGCCGGCGTGGGGCCGCGCGAGGTGTGGGTCGCGCTCTGCGAGGCGATGGACGTGGCGCCCGAGCGGCGCCTGGGCGTCGACCCGGCCGACCGGCGGCGCCGTGCCCGCTGAGCCGCAGCGGCGGAGCGACCAGGTCGGCGGCGTCCCAGTCGTCGCCGACACCGGCGGGACGGGCGGCGTCCAGCGCCACAACCTCCGCGTCCTCCTCGCCAGCCAGGTCCTCGGCGGTGTCGGCGTCGCCAGCGGCGTAGCTGTCGGGGCCCTGCTCGCGGAGCGGCTGTCCGGGTCCACCGCCCTCGCCGGCCTGACCCAGACCGGCACCGTGCTCCGCGCCGCCCTGCTCGCCGTCCCCCTCGCGAGGCTCGCGGCGCGGTCCGGACGGCGGCACGCGCTCTCGGCCGGCTACCTCGTCGGCCTCGCGGGCGCCGTCCTCACGGTGCTCGCCGCCGTCCTCGGCTGGTTCTGGCTGATGCTGGTCGGCTCCGTGCTCTTCGGCGGGGGGACGGCGTCCAACCTGCAGGCGCGCTACGCGGCGACGGACGGCGCGACGGACGCCGACCGCGGTCGCGCGCTCTCCGTGGTGGTCTGGGCGACGACGGTGGGGGCGGTCGCGGGGCCGAACCTCGCCGGTGTCGGGGGGAGGACCGCGCAGCTCGTCGGTCTCCCGCCGCTGTCGGGGCCTTTCGTCTACTCGATCGTCTCCTTCGCAGCCGGCGCGGCCGTCGTCGCTGTGGCACTGAGAGCGCTCCGGCGTCCCGGTGCCCCTGAGTCCGCCTCCGCGGACGAGGGCCGCTCGGTGTCCACCATGACGGTGCTGGCCATCGTCGCGAGACGCCCCCGCGCACGGCTCGCGATGGCCGCGATCGCGGGGGCGCACGCCGTCATGGTGGGGGTGATGGTGATGACGCCGGTCCACCTCGGCCACGGCGGAGCCTCGCTCGAGGTCGTCGGCATCGTGATCAGCCTGCACATCACGGGGATGTATGCGGCGAGTCCCGCGATGGGATGGCTCACGGACCGCGTCGGGCGTGTGCGGACCATCGGCATCGGCGTCGCCGTCCTTCTGCTCGCCCTGGTGCTGGCGGCGACGAGCCCGGGGGCGATGGGCGCGGAGGCGATGAAGGCCGGCGCCGCCATGGGGACCGCGCCGGTGCAGGTCGCCGTCGCGCTCACGGTGCTCGGGCTCGGCTGGTCCTGCTGCGTGGTGGCCGGCTCGACCCTGCTGTCGGAGTCTGTCCCGGCGGACGTCCGCATCCCCGCCCAGGGCACCTCGGACCTGGTCATGGGCCTGTCCGCGGCGGCCGCCGGCGCCCTCGCCGGGCCGGTCCTCGCCGCCACGGGCTTCGGCTGGCTGAGCGGCCTGGCCGCGCTGCTCCTGCTTCCCGTGCTGGCCCTCGCTGTGCCCCTGCTGAGGACAGCCCGCAGCCGCGCAGCGGTGGGATGACCCAGGCTGTTGATCTGGCGGCACCACCGGCCGGCGACGGCGCGGGCGGCCACCCTGGGCCGTCACGCGTTCGGCCACCCGAGTCGCAGCCGGCAAAACCCGTTCGTTCGCTGTCGGAGCCGGCGGCTAGCGTGAGGAACCGTGCCGGAAAGTCTCGCCTCGCGCGCCGCGAGCCCGCAGCCGGAGCCTTCCTCGGTCGAGGAGGCGCCCGACGTCCTCATCGACGCGCGTGGCCTGACCAAGAAGTTCGGCGACTTCACCGCTGTGGACGGCATCGACGTCCGCGTCCAGCGCGGCGAGGCCTTCGGTTTCCTCGGTCCCAACGGGGCGGGCAAGTCCAGCACGATGCGGATGATCGGCTGCGTATCGCCGCTCAGCGGCGGGTCGCTGCGCATCCTCGGGATGGACCCCGCGACCGACGGCCCTCGCATCCGCGCGCAGCTGGGCGTCGTCCCGCAGAAGGACACGCTCGACGAGGAGCTGACGGTCGCCGACAACATCGAGGTGTACGGGCGGTACTTCGGCCTCTCGCGAGCCGTCGCACGCCAGCGGACGACGGAGCTGCTGCAGTTCGCGCAGCTTGCCGACCGCGCCGACTCGAAGGTCGAGCCGCTGTCCGGCGGGATGAAACGACGGCTCACCATCGCCCGCTCGCTGATCAACTCTCCGAGGATCCTCCTGCTCGACGAGCCGACGACCGGGCTCGACCCGCAGGCAAGGCACGTCCTCTGGGACCGGCTGTTCCGGCTCAAGCGGTCGGGAGTCACCCTCGTGCTCACGACCCACTACATGGACGAGGCCGAGCAGCTCTGCGACCGGCTCGTGGTCATGGACCACGGCCGGATCGTCGCGGAGGGCTCTCCCCGTTCCCTCATCGAGCGCTACTCGACGCGAGAGGTCCTGGAGCTGCGCTTCTCCGAGGACGACCACGGCGCGCTCGCCTCGAAGGTCGAGGGGCTGGCCGAGCGCGTGGAGGTGCTGCCCGACCGGCTGCTGCTGTACGTGGACGACGGCGACGCCGCTGCCTCCGCGGTCCACCAGCGCGGGCTGGAGCCGCTGTCGAGCCTCGTCCGCCGGTCGACGCTCGAGGACGTCTTCCTCCGCCTCACCGGCCGGACGCTGGTGGACTGATGGCCGCTCCGACGCGGTCCGCGAGAACGACCGGCACCGGCGGGACCGAGCCGGCTGCCCGGGGCGGCCGGTGGCCGTCCGTGTTCGACTACTGGTGGCGGACCTACCGGCGCACGTGGCAGGGGAGCATCGTCACCGGCTTCCTCTCCCCGCTGCTCTACCTGGTGGCGATGGGCTTCGGCCTCGGCTCGATGGTCCGGCAGATCTCCGTCGGGGACGGCGTGTCCGTACCCTTCGTGATGTTCGTCGCCCCGGCCGTGCTCGCCGCGACGGCGATGCAGGCGGCCGTGGGGGAGTCGACCTACTCGGTGATGGGCGCCGTCAAGTGGCAGCGGCAGTACCACGCCATGCTCGCCACCCCGCTGTCCGTCGGCGAGGTGCTCGGCGGGCACCTCGCGTACGTGACGGCCCGGGTCACCATCACGTCGGCTGTGTACATGGTGGTCGCGGCTCTGCTCGGGACGTTCGGGTCCTGGTGGGTCGTGCTCGCCCTGCCGGCCGCGGTGCTCACCGGGCTCGCGTTCGCGGCGCCGATCTTCGCCTTCTCCGCGGGGCAGGACGCCGACCAGGGGTTCAACGTCCTGTTCCGGTTCGGAATCACACCGATGTTCCTGTTCTCGGGCACGTTCTTCCCGGTCGAGCAGCTCCCCGGATGGCTGCAGCCGGTCGCCTGGGCGACACCGCTCTGGCACGGCGTCGAGCTCTGTCGCGGGCTCTCGCTGGCCACCCTGGACGGCGCCGGCGCCGTCCTGCACGTCGCCTACCTGCTGGTGTGGGTGGTCGGCGGCTATGCCGTCGCCCGGCGGGTGTTCGCGCGAAGGCTGGTGGACTGATGGGGTTCGTTCCGTGCAGGGGGTTGGACGGGTGACGACGGCACCGACGACGCGGTCCGCCGAGAGCGGCGTTCTGCACGCGCTGGCTCGGGCGCTGCCCCTGCCGGCGGGGGCCGGGATGGCGCGCATGCTGGTCGAGCGGAACTTCCGGGCGTTCCGACACGGCTGGATGGCCGTCGTGAGCGGGTTCTTCGAGCCGGTGCTCTACCTCTTTGCCCTGGGGGTCGGGGTGGGCGCGCTCGTCGGCGACGTGCGGTTCGGCCACGCGGTCGTGCCCTACGCGACCTACGTGGCCCCCGCGCTGCTCGCGTCGTCCGCGATGAACGGCGCCGTCTACGACGCGACGTTCAACATCTTCTTCAAGCTGAAGTACGCAAAGCTGTACGACTCGGTGCTCGCCACCCCGCTCGGCCCGCGTGACGTGGCGGTCGCGGAGATCACGTGGGCGCTGCTGCGCGGGCTGGTCTACTCGGTGGCGTTCTTCATCGTGGCGCTGCTCGCCGGAGTCGTGACCTCCTGGTGGGCGCTGCTCGCCATTCCTGCGGCCTCACTGATCGGCTTCGCGTTCGCCGCGACGGGGATGGCCGCCACGACGTACATGCGGTCGTGGGTCGACTTCGACTACGTCCAGCTGGCGATCCTGCCGATGTTCCTGTTCTCGGCGACGCTCTACCCGCTGACGACATACCCCGAGCCTCTGCAGTGGGTCGTGCGCGCCACCCCGCTGTACCAGGGCGTCCAGCTCGTGCGGCACCTGATGCTCGGGCAGCTGGTCCCCGACCTGTTCTGGCACGTCCTGTACCTGCTGGCGATGGGGCTGGTCGGCGCGGCCGTCGCGGCCCGCCGGCTGGAGAGGCTGTTGCTGTCGTAGGCGGTGACGGTCGGTTGATCGTGGACCGGCGAGCGGTGTCCCGGGACGCAGGGGAGGGGGCCGCGACACGCCGCGCGGCGTCCTTGCCCTCGAACGAGTGTTCGCTACTGTTGTCCACAGCCGGTCAGGCGGCGCAGGACCTGTCCACAGACCCGGCGGACCGTCGTGGTCCGTTGTCGGTGGTCGCTCGTAGCGTCGTCCACGACGACAACGTATGCACTCGGCGGACACCGCCGACGACCCGAGGTGAGGACATGCCAGCTCCCGCAGACCGCGAGAAGGCGCTCGACACCGCTCTCGCGCAGATCGACCGCCAGTTCGGCAAGGGCTCCGTCATGCGACTGGGCGACGACGTCAGAGCGCCCATCGAGACGATCCCCACCGGCTCGATCTCCCTGGACGTCGCCCTCGGCATCGGCGGCCTGCCTCGCGGGCGCGTGGTGGAGATATACGGACCGGAGTCGAGCGGCAAGTGCCTGACCGCCGACACGTACATCTGGTCCGACCACGGCCTGGAGACGGTGGCGGAGATCTTCGCCAGGGCGGGGATGACAGCGAGCTGCACGTCACGCGTCACCGACGTTCGAGCACGTGGGATGCGCGTCGTCAACGAGCGGGGCGAGCTCGAGACCGTCGCGGCCCTGACGCACAACAACCGCAAGCCGGTCGTCAAGCTTCAGCTCAGGTCCGGTCGGTCAGTGTCTGCCACGCAGAACCACCCCTTACGAGTGGTCAGCGAACGCGGCTTCATCATGTGGCGCAAGGCCGGCGAGATCCGAGCTGGTGACACGGTGGTGTCTGCGCTCTTCGGCGCTGAGGAATGCGCTTCCGAAGCAGACCTGACCGAGGACGAGGCGGTCTTCCTGGGCTACCTGGTCGCCGAGGGCAGCCTCGGAGAGAGCACTCGCAACGCCGTGCGGTTCACCAACTGGGATCCCGAGGTCGCGGCGGAGTACACGAGCATTGCGGAGAGCTTGTTCGGCTGCACAGTGCGACACTACGACGGCAAGGAGCACTGCATCTTCGATACGGCTCTCCGCCGCCGGCTTGCCGTCGAGTATGGGCTCGAATACGTCAAAGCCCCGCAGAAGCAGGTTCCTCACCGCGTTCGGACCGCTGGGGCGAAGGCGCAGAGAGCGTTCCTCTCCGCGCTGTTCGAGGGTGACGGTTGGATCGACCCGAGCTCGACCATCGGACTCGGCACCGCCTCCCTCGAGCTGGCCAAGCAGGTCCAGCTCATGCTGTACGGCTTCGGCATCCCCTGCACTCTGCGGACAACCTTCAACCAGAGCTACGAACGCGACTACTACTCCGTCATCATCAACCCCTCCGTGGGCCATCGCTTCCTCGAAACCATAGGTTTCCGGTCAGCCCGCCGAGCCAAGCAGGTCGAGGCGCACTTCCGGGCCTCGACCCGGGACCCGCAGTTCGAGAACGTGCCGCACCTGAGGGGCCTGTTGACGGACCTCCGCGATGCCGTTGGCGGCGACCGCGGATTCGACCGAGTCGCCGGCGACCTCTTCCGCGCCGACATGAACCTGGCGTGCTCGCGCCGCCGGCTCGGCGCCATCGTCGACTGGTTCGACCGGCAGCCCGAGAAGCTTTCTGCCGGAACCACGGCCATGGTCGAGCATCTCCGGGCGCTACGGACCGCGAACTACTCGTACGAGGAGGTCGTCGCCGTCGAGGACGGAGGCTTGCAACCAACCTTCGACCTCATGGTCCCGGAGACCCATAGCTTTGTTGCCAACGGCATGGTGTCTCACAACACCACCGTCGCACTCCATGCTGTGGCGAATGCCCAGAAGACCGGTGGCATTGCGGCCTTCATCGACGCCGAGCACGCGCTCGACCCGGAGTACGCGAAGAAGCTCGGCGTCGACACCGACGCCCTGCTCGTGAGCCAGCCGGACACGGGTGAGCAGGCCCTCGAGATCGCCGACATGCTCATCCGCTCCGGCGCCCTCGACGTCATCGTCATCGACTCGGTCGCGGCTCTCGTTCCCCGGGCCGAGATCGAGGGGGAGATGGGCGACAGCCATGTCGGTCTCCAGGCACGGCTGATGTCCCAGGCGCTGCGCAAGATCACCGGCGCATTGAGCCAGTCGAAGACCACAGCGATCTTTATCAACCAGCTTCGCGAAAAGATCGGGGTAATGTTTGGATGCATGTCCTACAGCACACGAGTCACCCTTGCTGACGGCACCACAGAGAAGATTGGCAAGATCGTCAACCAGAGGATGAATGTCGAGGTCCTCACCTACGACGTCGCAAGTGACTCGGTAGTGGCGCGGCCCGTCACCAACTGGTTCGACAACGGGCCCACGGAGAAATTCCTGCAGTTCACCGTCGCCAAGTCTGGTGGCAATGGGCGTTCGCAGTTCGCGGCCACCGAGAACCATCTCGTCCGTACACCGGGTGGCTGGCGAGAGGCCGGTGAGATCGTCCCGGGGGACCGTGTCATGGCCACCGAGCAGGTGCGGCTGAGTGGCCAGCAGTGGGAGGTCATCCTGGGTGGACTCTTGGGGGACGGCCACCTTGCCCCCAACTCACGGGGGCGCAGCGACGTCCGCTACCGGATGGGCCACGGCGCGAAGCAGGTCGAGTACCTGGACTGGAAGTGCTCGCTGCTCGGCAACATCCCTCAGCACAGGTCTGTGCGACCGAACGGAGCTGTCCACGTAGACCTCACGCCACTTCCGGAGCTCGGCGAGCTCCGAGAGGTCGTGTACTGGGGTGACGGCAAGAAGCACCTGACCGACGACGTCATCAAGAGCCTCAGCCCCCTGTCGCTGGCCATCTGGTACATGGACGACGGCTCGTTCAGCCTTCGCTCCAAGGGTCTCCAGACGAGAACCCGGGGCGGCAGCGGACGAAGCGAGATGTGCGTGGAGGCGATGAGCGTGGCGTCTCGCCAGCGGCTCGTCGCGTTCCTCCGGGACGTCCATGGCGTCGAGTCGGCGGTGACGCTGCGTGGCGCAGCGAAGAAGGCCGTGCTCACGATGACGACCGCTGGTACCGCGAGGTTCCAGAGCATCGTGGCTCCCTATGTGCACCCTTCCATGGCATACAAGCTGCTGCCCCGCTTCCGGGGTCAGCTCGCGCTCGAACCGCAGTTCGTCGAGCCATGCATGACACTCGTTCCGACGAGGGTCCTCGACGTGAGAGTCAAGCCGCGGACGCGCTCGATGCACCGGTTCGACATCGAGGTCGAGGGGACGCACAACTACTTCGTCGACGGAGTGATGGTCCACAACAGTCCGGAAACCACGACAGGTGGCAAGGCGCTCAAGTTCTACGCCTCTGTGCGGATCGACGTCCGGCGGATCGAGACGTTGAAGGACGGTAGCGAGCCTGTCGGAAATCGGACAAGAGCGAAAATTGTGAAGAATAAGTGCGCACCACCTTTCCGTCAGGCTGAGTTCGATATTCTCTATGGTCACGGCATCTCCCGGGAGGGCGGCCTGATCGACATGGGCGTCGAGCACGGCTTCGTGCGTAAGTCGGGCGCGTGGTACACGTATGACGGCGACCAGCTGGGCCAGGGCAAGGAGAACGCGCGGGCCTTCCTGAGGGACAACCCGGACCTGGCCGACGAGCTCGAGAAGAAGATCAAGGAGAAGCTCGGGGTGGGGCCGAAGGTCGACGCGCCAGTCGAGCCGCCGGTCGACTTCTGAGCACTGGACGTTGACCGAGAAGCAGGCCGGAGGTGGGCGCCGCAGTTCCCAGCGCCCACCCCGTCCGGCACGCAGGGCAGGCCGGCGACCGCACGACCGGGGTCTCGCCCCGCCGGTGGACCCCACGACCGACGACCGCGCCGCCGACCCCGACGCCGATCCGTACTCGGTGGCGAAGGCGATCGCGCTACGCCAGCTCACGATGGGGCCTCGCAGCCGGCACCAGCTGCGCCAGGCGATGGACCGCAGGCTCGTCCCGCCCGACGTCGCCGAGCAGGTGCTCGACCGGCTCGAGGAGGTCAGGCTCGTCGACGACGAGGCCTTCGCCCACGGCTACGTGCGGTACCGGCAGCGCGAGCGTGGCCTCGCGCCCCGAGCGCTCGCCTCCGAGCTGCGTACCAAGGGTGTCGACAGCGAGACGGTGGCGGTCGCCCTGGAGCAGGTCGACCCCGAGGACGAGCGGCGGGCCGCTGAGGAGCTGGTCAGGCGCCGGCTCCCGGCCACCCGGGGGCTCGACCAGAGGGTCAGGGTGCGGCGCCTCGCGGCGATGCTCGCGCGGAAGGGCTACTCGGGCGAGCTCTCGATGTCGGTCATCAGGCACGCCGTCGAGAGCGAGACAGGGCAGCTGGAGGAACTCGCCACGGAGCACGAGGACCGCGACGATCCGGCGGAGTGGCCGGGGTAGTGTCCCAGCATGGACCAGGCAGCCGCCCTTCTCGTTTTGCTGGTGGGGGTGATCGTCGCCGGTCTCATCATCTGGCTGGCTCGCCGCGAGGCGTCCGCCCTGCACCGGCGCGCCATGGCGGAGATCGACGAGGCGCACGGGAGGGTCGCCACAGCACAGGCCGAGGCGGCTGCCCTGCTCGCGGACGGTCGCACCGAGCGCGAGGCGGCCCTGACCGATGTCCGGACACGGGAGCAGCGGCTGGAGGCACGGGAGAGCCGGCTCGCAAAGCAGCTGGAACGGCTCGAGCAGGACCAGCGCGAGCACGAGCAGACCCGTGCCGCGGAGCTCAAGGACCTGAGCGAGCGCCGCACCCGGCTCGGGGAGAAGGAGCAGAGCAAGCTCGCGACCTGGGCCGAGGAGGACCGGCGCCGGGCCGCGTCCGACGCCGAGCACCGCC
>JBKHWX010000165.1:0-7393 GCA_046566325.1 Actinomycetes bacterium
CGGGTCGCGGTCAGCTGCCGGAGCGCGAGCCTGTGCTGATCGGCCAGCCGGTCACCTTCTTGGTGCGCGGCTTCGCGAACGTGCGCACCTTGCTGGTCCGCAGGCCGAGCCGCACGAGGCTCTCCGCGAGGACGACGGCAGCGGCGACGCCGTCCACGACCGGTACGCCGGTGGCTCGCTGCACGGCCTCGTCGAGGCCCGCCATCCCGCCGCAGCCGAGGCAGAGCACCTCCGCGCCGTCGTCCTCCACGGCCCGCTTGGCCTGGTCGACGATGGCGGCGACGGCGGCCTCCGGGTTCTCCTCGAGCTCCAGGACGGTGAGGCCGCTGGCGCGCACGCTGGCGCAGCGGGAGTCGAGGCCGGCGAGCTTGAGCCGGTCCTCGATCTGGGGGACGGCGCGGTCGAGGCTCGTGACGATCCCGTACTTGTGCCCGAGCAGGCAGGCCGTGTGTGCCGCGGCCTCGGTGATGTCGACGACCGGGACCTCGAGGAGCTCCTGCAGCCCCTCGCGGCCGTGCTCGCCGAACCCAGCCTGGACGACCGCGTCGTACGGCTCGTCGTAGGCCAGCACCCGGTCCATCACGGCCACCGCGGCGAGGTAGCTCTCGAAGTTGCCCTCCACCGACTCCGCGCCGAAGAACGGGGTCAGGCCCACGATCTCGGTCCCCTCGGCAGCCACGGACCGCGCCTGGGCAGCGATCGCATCCGTCATCGACGTCGTCGTGTTCACGTTGACGACCAGGATTCGCATCTCGCGTCCTTCCGTATGTCGGAAATCGATTACCGTATGCAGAAAGTCTTCCCAGGCGTCCATGTCATGTCAACACCTTCTCGTTCTTTGGGAGGGTTCCAAAGAGGGGCTCGCCTCGACACGGCCGCCTCGATGCGCGAGGGTGAGGGCGATTTCGCCTGGTTTGCCCACTGTCATCGGGGAACAAGGGAGCAGCGGATGGCGCAGCAGGACCGGCCGAGGGGCGCGGCGGAGATCCGGCGGCCCGTGCCGCGGACCCACACCGCGCATCGCCGAGGTCCGGCCGACGCGGGGGGCGCCGGGGACCGCCTGCCGCAGCGGAGCCAGGAGCCGCCTATGCGCCTGGAGCATCAGGACGAGGTGAGCGTCGCCTGCCCGAGCTGTCGCCGCGAGGGCCTGCAGGTCATGGGGTTCCAGCTGAAGGACGGGAACAAGGCACAGATGCGCCGGTGCGGGCGCTGCGAGTGGAAGTCGTGGTGGCTCGACGGCCGGCAGGTGTCGCTGGCCGAGCTGCTGACGACCGTCCAGGAGACGGGTCTGCCCCGGGCGAAGCGCTCGTCGGGCAAGCCGCGATGACGGCCGCGCTGTCAACCCCCGCGCTGTCAACCCCCGCGGCTGTCAACCCCGGCCCGGCTCCGAGGCGGCTCAGCTGACCTCTTCCAGCCCCTTCGGCAGGTGCCCGGCGCTCTTCCGGTAGTACTCGGCGGCCTTCCTCGTCGCCATCAGCCGGGCCACTCCGACCAGCGCCCCGGAGAAGACCGCCCACCCGACGGCCTCCTTCCACGACGTGTCAGGAGACTCCGGGTTGGCGGGCGGCGGACTGCCCGTTCCGGTCTGCCAGGCCGCGGTGATCACCTTGCGGGCGGCGAGGCCGGCGATGATCGCCGAACCGGTGCCCAGCACCTTCCACACCAGAGCACCCACGGCCGTTCCCTCCCGGAGTTCCGTCCCTGTCGACAGCCGCCCCCCCGTCGACAGCCGCCCCCCGCCGACAGCCGCCCGATCTTCGTGGCGAACCGTGCCGCAGGGTAACGGGTGTAGCCTGGCGGAGAACGACAGGGGAGCGCCACGGGCGCTGAGAGTGCGGACATCCGCAGACCCTCGAACCTGATCCGGTTAGGACCGGTGTAGGGAGTCGAGTTCTCTTCCCGTGCGACCCGGGTCGCCGCCCACGGCGGCTCGGCGAGCGCGGTGCCCCTCCTGAGCCAGGAGGACGAGCACGGTGAGCAGCACCCGCTTCCGCAGCCACATCCGGGCGACCGCCCCGTCCCGCGCCGCGCCGACGGACGAGACCGGCGCCGGGGGCGACCCGAGCACCGGCACGAGAGAGAGACGACGTCCCGTGGCGCTGGCCGTCGCCGCGGCCGGCCTGCTGCTCGCCGTCCTCGTCGGACTCGTGGGACTGCCCGCGGGAGCGACCCTGTTCGGGACCCCGCTGTCGGACCTCGTCGTGCCGACCGCGCTGCTCTGCGTGATGGCGGGCCTCTGGTTGGCGGCGTGGATGTCGACCTCAAGGCCCCGCTGGCGGGTCGTCGACATCGTCGTCGCCAGCGTGCTCGGGGTCGCAGGCGGCTTCCTGTTCCTCGTCTGGAACTCGGCCTGGGAGCCGGTGTCGGCGATCTTCGCCGCGTTCCCGCCCGCCAAGGCCCTCGGCGTGGGCGTCTGGCTGCTCCCCGGCGTGCTCGGCGGTCTCGTGCTGCGACGGCCGGGCGCCGCTGTGTACACCGAGCTCGTCGCCGCCGTCCTCAGCGCCCTGGTCGGCAACCAGTGGGGCTTCGCGACCGTCTGGTACGGCTTCCTCGAGGGGCTCGGAGCCGAGGTCGTGTTCGCCCTGCTGCTGTTCCGGCGGTGGGGGCTGCCGTCGGCCCTTGCGGCGGGCGCCGGTGCCGGCGTCGTCGTCGGGCTGCTCGACTCGTTCGTCTACTACCCGACCTTCGAGCCGGCGTACAAGACGGCCTACGTCGTGCTCGCGGTGGTGTCCGGCATCGTCATCGCCGGGCTCGGCGCCTGGGCGCTGACCCGGGCGCTCGCAACCACGGGAGCCCTGGCGCCGCTGGCGTCCGGTCGCGACGCCCGCCGCGTCTGACGCGCGGCCGGAGCGGAGGGCAGCCGTGACCACCATCAGCCTGCGCGGCTGGGGCTGGCGTCACTCCGGACGCCGGGCCTGGGCGGTGCGCGGCGTCGACCTCGAGATCGGCGCTGGTGAGCGCGTCCTGCTGCTCGGGCCCAGCGGAGCCGGCAAGTCGACGCTGCTCGCGGGCGTCGCCGGGCTGCTCGACCCCGGCCCCGACGGGAACGGCGAGCAGGAGGGCGAGCTCCTGCTGGACGGCGTCCCCGCGACCGAGGCGCGCATCACGGCGGTCGAGCGCGCGGACGGAAGGGCCCGGACCGGCCTGCTGCTGCAGGACCCCGAGGCTCAGACCGTGCTCGCCCGGTGCGGCGACGACGTGGCGTTCGGCCTGGAGAACCACGCGCTGCCGCGCGAGCAGATCTGGCCTCGCGTGGACGAGGCGCTGCGCGACGTGCGCCTGCCCGTCGGTCGCGACCACCCGACGTCCCGGCTCTCCGGCGGCCAGCGGCAGCGGCTCGCCCTCGCAGGTGTGCTGGCGCTGCGGCCGGACGTGCTCCTGCTCGACGAGCCCACCTCGATGCTCGACCCGGAGGCCGGTCATCACCTCGCAGACCTCGTCGGCGACCTGCTGACGAGCACCGGTGCGTCGTGCCTGCTCGTCGAGCACCGCGTCGCGACCTGGCTCGACGTGGTCGACCGGGTCGTCGTCCTGGACGCGGGCAGCGGGGTCATCGCGGACGGCGCGCCTCGGGACGTCCTGCGGTCACAGGGGGCGTGGCTGGCGGCGCGGGGCGTGTGGGTCCCCGGCCACCTGCCGGCCGCACCGGAGCGTCGCCGGTCGCTCACGGACGACGAGCCCTTGCTGTCCGCTCGCGACCTGGCGGTCTCGCGCCGCGCGCTCTCCGCCCCCGTGCTGTCCGGCGTCGACCTGGACGTTCGCGCCGGCCGGGCCACGGCTCTGGTCGGGCCGAACGGCTCGGGGAAGTCCACCCTCGCGCTCGCGCTCGGCGGCCTGTCGCGACACACCGGGGGTGTCCTCACCGCGCACCCGGGTCTGGTCGCGGACGCGGCCGTTGGGCCGGAACCGGCTCGTTGGCGGCCGGCCGAGCTCGTGCGCCGGATCGGCTCGGTCTTCCAGGACCCCCGCCACCAGTTCCTCGCCCCGACCGTCGCCGAGGAGCTGGCGTTCGGCCCCCGAAGGCTCGGCCTGCCGGAGGCGGAGGTGGCGGGCCGGACGGGCGAGCTGCTGGAACGCCTTCGCCTGTCCGCCCTCGCCGAGGCAAACCCCTTCACGCTCTCGGGAGGTGAGCAGCGGCGGCTCTCGGTCGCGACCGCGCTGGCCACGCGCCCCCGGATGCTGGTGCTGGACGAGCCGACCTTCGGCCAGGACGCGCGGACCTGGTCCGAGCTGGTCGCGCTGCTCGCGGAGCTGCTCGACGGCGGCGCGGCGCTCGTGACCGCCACGCACGACGACGCGCTCGTCGCGGCCCTCGCGGACGACGTCCTCGAGCTCACGTCCGGACGCGCGGCCCTGCGAGAGGTCACCCGATGACCGCGGTGGACCTGCTCGCGGGGACGGACGTCGACAGGTCCGCCCCGCTCGCCCGCGCCAACCCGGTGGCCAAGCTCGCCGTGTCGGTGGCCGTCTCCCTCGCGCTGCTGCTCACGGTGGACGTCGTCACCGCGGGGACGGCGCTGCTGCTCGAGCTCGCGGCGCTGCCCTGGTGCGGGCTCGGCCGACGCTCCCTGCTGCGGCGCGGCTGGATCGTGCTGCTCGCGGCGCTGCTCACCGGGCTGGCGACGACATGGCTCGGGGTCGACTCGGGCGCCGTCCTGCTCGGTCTCGGCCCGGTGACCGTCACGCAGGGCTCGCTCCTCGCCGGGACGGCGATCGCGCTCCGGGTGCTCGCGATCGGCCTGCCCGGTGTGGTCCTGCTCGCGACCACGGACCCGACGGACCTCGCGGACGCCCTCGCCCAGGTGCTGCGCCTGCCGCACCGCTTCGTGCTGGCGGCGCTCGCCGCGACCCGGCTCTTCGCCGTCCTCGCGGAGGAGTGGCAGGCGCTCTCGCTCGCGCGACGGGCCCGGGGCGTCGGGGACGACGGGTGGCTCGGCCGCGTCCGGACCCTCACCGGCCAGACCTTCTCGCTCCTCGTGCTGTCCATCCGGCGCGCGACCACGCTGGCGACCGCGATGGAGGCGCGGGGGTTCGGGGTGTCGTCGCACCGGACGTGGGCGCGTCCCAGCCGGTTCGGCGCAGGTGACTGGCTCGTCGTCCTCGGCGGCCTCGTGCTCTGCGCGGCCGCGACGACGGCCGGTGTCCTCGCCGGGACGTGGCACCTGACGCTGGCGTGAGAGGGGACGTTCAGGAGCACGGTTCAGCTCAGGACCACACCAGTTCAGGACCACAGCCGTGTCGAGCCGGAGCGTCATCCGCCGAAGACGTGCAGTACCTCGTCAGGCAAGGGGGCGTCGAAGTCGTCGGGCACGTCGAGACGGCCTACGTCCATGCCGAGGCGGCGAGGAGCGGAGCTCTCGGCAGACACGAGCCGAGCGACCACTTGACCGCGGCGAGCGATGAGGATCTCCTCACCTCTCGCCACTCGCATCAGGAGCTGCGAGAGGTGAGTCCTTGCCTCGTGCACGCCCACAACGGACTTGGCCACAGACACAGTCTGTCTGCTCAGCCCCCTCCGCGTGGGGTGGAGCCGGGGGTCACCGGTACTGGGTGAAGGCGGCGGTGGCGGGGTCGGCGCCGGTGCGCTCGTCGCCGTCCAGCCCGTCGACCACGGCCATCCGCTCCGCGGTCAAGGTGAAGTCGAAGACCTGCAGGTTGGCCGAGATCCGCTCCGGCGTCACCGACTTCGGAATTACGATCGTGTCGTGCTGCAGGTGCCAGCGCAGGACGACCTGAGCCGGCGTCCTGCCGATCTCGTCGGCGATTCTCTTGACGGCGCTGTTGCCCAGGGAGGCGCCTCGGCCCAGCGGGGAGTACGCCTCGACGGCGATGCCCGCGGAACGTGTCGCCGCCTGGACCTCCCGCTGCTGGAACGTCGGGTGCACCTCGACCTGGTTCACGGCGGGGACGACGTCCGTCGCCTCGGTGAGCGTGCGCAGGTGCTCGGGGAGGAAGTTCGAGACGCCGATGGCGCGGACGGCGCCGTCCGCGTACAGCTTCTCGAAGGCCTTCCAGGTCTCGACGTAGAGGCCCTTGCTCGGCACCGGCCAGTGCACGAGGTAGAGGTCGACGACGTCGAGCCCGAGCTCGCGCCGGCTCTCGTCGAACGCTCTGAGCGCGTTGTCGTACCCCTGGTCACCGTTGCGGAGCTTCGTGGTGACGAAGACCTCGTCGCGCGGCAGCCCGCTCGCCCTGATCGCCGCGCCGACGCCCGCCTCGTTGTAGTAGGCCGCAGCGGTGTCGAGGTGGCGGTACCCGCTCTGCAGCGCGTGCTCCACCACCTCCTGCGTCCGCCCCTCCGGCACCTCGAAGACGCCGAAACCCACCTGCGGGATCTCCACGCCGTTGTTCAGGGTCACGACGGGGACGCTGTTCGTGGTCACGGGAGGCCTCTCGAACGGGGACGCCGGGCCCGGCCAGCATACGGAGGGGTGACTCACCCAGGACGAGACGGCGCAGGGACGGAGAGGCGCTGAGAGGCCCTCGCTCACACGCGTTCGACGTGATCGGCTGTCATCCCATCGTCTTCGCGCCGTCGACCGCCTCGCGGATGATGTCCGCGTGGCCCGCGTGCTGCGAGGTCTCCGCGATGATGTGGAGCAGCACACGCCGGGCCGACCACGTCGCGCCCGGCTGGAACCAGGGTGCCGAGGGCAGAGGGTGGGCGGCGTCGAGGTCGGGGAGCGAGGCGAGGACCTCGTCGGTGTGCCGGGCCACCTGCTCGTACCGGGCGAGCAGCGCCACGAGCGTCTCGTCGTCACGCACGACCCACTCGCTGGCATAGGCAGCCGCGCGCTCCGGGCTGAAGTCTCCGATCGCTGCCGGCCCCTGCAGGATGAAGCGGACCCACTGGTCCTCGACCGCCGCCACGTGCTTGATCAGGCTCGCGAGGTTCAGCTCGCTGACCGTGGATCGCCGGCGTGCCTGCTCGTCGGTCAGGTCACGCACCGTCTGGCGGAGGAAGAAGCGGTGGGTGCCGAGGCTCTGGAGGAGGTCGGCGTGCTCCTGCGTCATCGGTGTCTGAGCTGACAGGCCCTCGGTCACGGTCGTCGGCCTCCCTGGTGGCTGTCCACTGCTCTTGCCCGCGACCCGTCGACCGGCTCCACGCGGGGACGTCGCGGTGTCACCGCCGCACCGTACTCTGCGGGACGTGCGGAAAGGCGTGACCTACGAGTCAGTCGAGGACCGGGTCTGGACGCTCGCGGGCGCGAGCGCTGAGCAGCATCGGGAGCTGGCCGAGGAGTTTCTGGAGCTCAGCCGCTCGTGGCAGCCGGACGACGAGGTGACCCGCGCCGAGCTGATGGTCGAGGCCGGCCAGCAGCTGGCTCTGGTGGGAGACCACGAGAGCGCGTTGACGGCGTACCGAGGTGCGGTGGAGACGGGCGAGGAGGTG
>JBKHWX010000166.1:0-4566 GCA_046566325.1 Actinomycetes bacterium
GCTCCCAGAGGATCTGGCCGTACTCGTTGTTGTTGTTGACGACCACCTTGATGGGCAGGTCGTGCTGGACGGCGGTGAGGAACTCCGCCATCAGCATCGCGAAGCCGCCGTCCCCGACGTAGGCGATCACCTGTCGCCCGGGAAAGGCGTGCTGTATCCCGATCGCGTATGGCAGACCGGGAGCCATGGTCGCCAGGTTGCCCGACAGGTAGAACCGCCGGTCTCCCCGGATGGTCCAGTGCCGGGCAGCCCAGGTGGCGATCGTTCCGGAGTCGCAGGTGAGGATCGCGTCGTTGGTCGCGACGTCGTCGACCACGCCGATCACGTACTGCGGTGCGATCGGGTCCCGGTCCGCGCTCTCGAGGGACTCCATCGCCGAGCGCCAGTCGGCCATCTTCTGCTGATAGCCCTCGAGGAAGGAACGGTCGGTCCGTCGTGTGAGCAACGGCAGGAGCGCGGCCAGAGCCAGCTTGGAGTCGGCGACGATGGGCACCTCCGTCGGGAGCCGGATCCCGGTACGAGACGGTTCGATGTCGATCGACACGACCCGCGCCTGCCCCGGCGGCGGGAGGTGCTTGGTGTACGGGAAGCTCGTCCCCACCATGAGCAGGGTGTCGATCTCCTCGGTCAGCTCTTCGGACGGCTTGGTGCCGAGCAGGCCGATGCCGCCCGTCGTCATCGGCGAGTCGTCGGGCACCACGGCCTTGCCCGGCAGCGTCTTGATGATCGGAGCGCCGAGCGCCTCGGCGACTGCGAGCACCTCCTCGCGTGCGTGCAGGGCGCCCGCGCCGGCGAGGATCGCCGGCTTGCTCCCGGCGTTGAGGACCTCGGCCGCCTGGCGCAGGTCCTCGTCCCGAGCCTCGGTGCTGCGGGACAGGTAGATCGGTGACGTCGTCGGCGGATGAGCGGGCGCCACGTGCCGGTACGGGTCCTCCTCGATCGAGGCCACCTGGATGTCGTTGGGGAACGTGAGGTGGGCGACCGTCCGCTTCGACAGGGCGTTGCGTATCGCGAAGTCGACGACGCTGGGCATCTGCCCGGGGTTCGTGACCATCAGGTTGTAGGCCTGGGCGACCTCCATGTAGAGCCGGTCGGTGTGCACCTCCTGCTGGTAGGCGGTGCCGAGAACGGAGGTCTCCTGCATCCCGGTGATGGCGAGCACCGGCTGGTGGTCGAGCTTGGCGTCGTACAGCCCGTTGAGGAGGTGGATGGCGCCCGGGCCGGAGGTCGCGAGGCAGACCCCGAGCCGGCCCGTCGCCTTGGCGTACCCGCTCGCCATGAAGGCCGCCGCCTCCTCGTGGTGGACGAGGAAGAAGTCGATCTCGTCGGAGTGCCTGCGCAGCCCTTCCATGATCCCGTTGATGCCGTCACCGGGGAGTCCGAAGACGGTGTCGACACCCCACTCGACCAGGCGCTTCACCAGCGACTCGGCGACGATCTCCTTCATAGCCCTGCCTCCTCGTCTCCGAGCCGCCGGCACGGTCCGTCATCGCGTGGTGGCGTCCGCGGTGCGCTCGGTTCCGAGGGCGTTTCCCGCGCTGCTGCGCCCGAAACACCCTCGGGTACCGACGATTTCTTTGACGATTTCTTGTCCGTTCGCAGCAGCCCGGTCCCCGCGCCGTCCCGACCTGCCCGGCTCCTCGATCGGGCATACCGTCGAGAGAGGCCCCCGAAAGAAGAGAGGGAGCAAAACAGAGCGGGAGGAGAGGAGAGGGACATGACCACGTCGACGACCTGTCAGAGGCACCCCGAGAGCGACCACCCGCACCAGCACGGCGAAGGCTGCGGTCACGACCGGGTCCAGCACGACAACCACGTGGACTACCTGCACGACGGCCACCGGCACGCGGAGCACGAGGGCCACTACGACGAGCACGGCGAGAGCAGCTGACCCTCGCCGCTCCGGTCACCTGTCGAGGGTTGAGGAGGCGCCGGTCGGCCAGGCCCTTCCGCGTTACGGTGTGACATGAGCCCGTTGCGCCCCAGCGTGACAGTCGTCGGTCACCGCATGGACCCGGAGCACTACGGGTGCGGGACTTCCTGACCCGGATCGCGCAGCCCTTCGAGTGGCACGAGGCCGGCTCGCAGGAGGCCGACCGTCTGCTGGGTCGCCACGGCGCGCCGCGCGAGTCCCTTCCCGTGGTCGTCGACGGCGACGACGTCATCGTCGGCGCGACCGCGGTGAGGCTTGCGCGCGCCTGGGACGTCCGCACGCTCCCGTCGCGAGCCCACTACGACCTCGCGATCGTCGATGCGGAACCGGGGTGATGTTGCGCGGTGTGGTCGGCCACCAGTCGGCCGCCGACCACGTGAGGTTCGACCTGGCCGGCGACGTGTCCGTGACCGCGACGATCGCGATCGCGGCGCCGGGCATGGAATGGCGCCGCCTGGACGTGCCGGGCCTGGAGGAGCTGCTCGAGCGCGGCGTCTACTACGGCGCCGGACGCAGCGAGGCGAGCCACTCGCTCATCGACGTCCGTCTGCGCTCACGGCTCACCCGTGTCGACGCCGACGGCGGACGCCTGAGCCGGGTGACGATCACCGGAGCCACAGGGAACACCGACCAGCGCCCCGCACGGGCGATGTTCGTCTGCATCGGCGGCGTGCCCCGCACGGCGTGGGCGGCCGGAGCGGGCGTCTGGACCGACCCTCGCGGCTTCATCCTCACCGGTCCCGACCTGCTGCAGGAGGGCCGGCGACCGTCGGGCTGGCCCCTGCATCGCGACCCCTTCACCCTCGAGACCAGCGTTCCCGGGTTCTTCGCGGCGAGCGACGTGCGCAGCGGAAGCACGAAGCGTGTCGCCGGCGCCCTGGGTTAGGGAGCGATGGCGGTGGCCCTCGCGCACCGCCGACTTGCGGAGGTCGAGCGGCTGTCGTGACGTCGCGTCTCGGGCTTCAGTCGACGTCGCGCGCCAGCAGGTCCTGCCAGGTCTCGCGTCGCACCACGAGCCGCGCCTCGCCGTCCCTCGCGAACACCACAGGTATCCGCCGTGCGCCGTTGTAGTTGTTCGACATCGTGTAGCAGTAGGCGCCGGTCACGGGCAGCGCCAGGAGGTCGCCGACCTTCGGCTCCGGCAGCGGAACGCCGTCCACCAGGACGTCGCCGCTCTCGCAGTGCCGTCCCACGACGGTGACGGTCTCCCCCTGCTCACCGGTGAACCGGTTCGCGATCGCGGCCTCGAAGCGCTGGTCGAACAGCGCCACCTCCATGTTGTCGCCCATGCCGCCGTCCACGGCGACGAAGGTGACCCTGCCGCGTTTCACCGTGACGACCCGGTAGAGCGTCGTCGCGCTGCCGGCCACCATGCTCCTGCCCGGCTCGAGGATGATCTGCGACTCGGCCGGGAGGTGCTCCTTCGCCGCGCCGACCAGGGCGTCGAGGTACCGGGGGACGGACGGCGGGTCGTCGCTCCACGTGTAGCGCACCCCCAGGCCCCCTCCCAGGTCGTACACGGGGAACTCCCCCAGCCGCGCGACCGGTGCCACGGACTCGGCGAACGGCTCGACGTCGAGGATCTGGGAGCCCACGTGCACGTGCAGGCCCTGCATCCTCACCTTCGAGCTGCGCTCGATCCGCTGGATCAGCTCCGCAGCGACCGCCGGGCTGAGCCCGAACTTGGACCCCTCGTGGCCGGTCACGACGTGGCTGTGGGTGTCGGCGCTGACACCGGGGATGACGCGGACGAGGACGTCCTGGCTGCGTCCCTCCGGCACCGTCGCTTCGAGCCGGTCCACGTCGTCCGCGTTGTCGACGACGACCAGCCCGAGGCCGTGCTCGACGGCCAGCGCGATCTCCTCGTCGGTCTTGGCGTTTCCGTGGTGGACGAGCAGGGCCGGGTCGACGCCCGCCTTCACCGCGGTGAGGATCTCTCCGGCTCCGGCGACGTCCAGGCCCAGCCCCTCCTCGACCATGACCCGCTGGACGGCGGTGCACGGGAAGGCCTTGGACGCGAACACGACCCGCGAGCTCGGCCAGCGGGACGCGAGCTCGGTCCGGTACTCGCGCGCCCTCTCCCGCAGCGCCCGCTCCGCGACCACGAGCACCGGCGTCCCGTACTCCGCCGCCAGGTCGACGGCCCTGCAGCCGGCGACCCGCAGCATCCCGTCGGCGTCCACGTCGCTGCCGGTGGGGAACAGGGACAGCAGGTCCTCGGCGCCTGGCCCTGCCTTGTCCTGCGCCGCGGCCATCACGCCGTGCGGGCCAGGATCTCGCGCACGAGGTCGATGCTCGTGTCGGGATGCAGGAAGGCGAACCGGCCGACAGTCTCGCCCTCCCACTTGCTCGGCGGCACGAACGCGATCTCCTCGTCGTGCAGCGCCTGGGCCCACGCGTCGTAGTCCGCCGGCTTCCAGCCGAGCCGACGGAACAGCACGACCCCGAGGTCCGGCTCCAGCACCAGCTCGAGATGGTCCGACTGCTTGATCAGCTCCGCCGTCTGACGAGCCAGCGAGACGGCGGTCTCGATCGCCTCGCGGTACGCGTCCACCCCGTACACGGCGAGCGAGAACCACAGCGGGAGCCCCCGCGCCCGGCGCGTCAGGTGGTAGGCGTAGTCCGTCGGGTTC
>JBKHWX010000167.1:0-2395 GCA_046566325.1 Actinomycetes bacterium
GCCGCGTTCGACCCCACCGTGCTCGACGTCGCGTTCAACGGCGTGCAGGTCTGCCGGGACGGCGGAGTGGGAGCGCCGCGGGACGACGTCGACCTCTCCGCCCGCGACGTCTCCGTCGTCATCGACCTCAAGGCGGGCGACGCGGTGGCGACGGTCTGGACGAACGACCTGACCACGGCCTACGTCCACGAGAACAGCGCCTACTCGACATGAGCGAACGCCCCTCCAGAAGCGAACCTCGAGCCGGCACGGCCACCCGGACCGCCGGCCGCCGGTGGGGCAGCACGCGGGTGATGCGTCCCGACGACCCCGGCCGCGACGCGCAGCGCGCGGGAGTCCTGCTGGACGCCCTGCCCTGGCTCAAGGAGTTCCACGGCCAGGTCGTCGTGGTCAAGTACGGCGGCAACGCGATGGTGGACGACGCGCTGAAGCGGGCCTTCGCGGAGGACATGGTCCTCCTCCGCTACGCGGGTATCCGTCCGGTCGTCGTCCACGGCGGCGGCCCGCAGATCTCGGCGATGCTGGGCCGGCTCGGCATCTCGTCGGAGTTCCGCGCCGGTCTGCGCGTCACCACGCCCGAGTCCGTGGACGTCGTCCGGATGGTGCTCGTCGGGCAGGTCGGCCGCGAGCTCGTGGGCCTGGTCAACGAGCACGGGCCCCACGCGGTGGGCCTCTCGGGCGAGGACGCCGGCCTGTTCCGCGCGCAGCGCACGCAGCCGCTCGTCGACGGCGTCCCCGTGGACGTCGGCCTCGTCGGCGACGTGGTCGAGGTGCGCCCCGAGGCGGTGCTCGACCTGGTGCATGCCGGGCGGATCCCCGTCGTGTCGAGCGTGGCACCGGACGCCTCGGGCCAGGTGCTGAACGTCAACGCGGACACTGCGGCAGCAGCGCTCGCCGTGGCGCTGAACGCCGTCAAGCTCGTCGTCCTCACCGACGTCGAGGGCCTCTACGCGGACTGGCCCGACCGAGACTCCCTCGTTCAGAAGATCGGGACGAGCGAGCTGGCGGAGGTCCTGCCGGAGATCGACTCCGGGATGCGCCCGAAGATGGAGGCGTGCCTTCGGGCGGTGCGAGGCGGCGTGAACCGGGCGACCGTCATCGACGGTCGGCTGCCGCATGCACTCGCTCTCGAGATGTTCACGACTGAGGGGACAGGAACGATGGTGGTCCGGTGAGGCAGGCCAGCGAGGAAGCAGTCGAGACGACCGAGCCGACGGACGACCGGGGTGAGCGACGGCCGGACGTGAGCGGTCTTGCCGAGCGCCACGGCCAGGCACTGATGAACACGTACGGGCCGCCGCAGCGGGTCCTGGTCCGCGGCGACGGCGCCTATGTCGAGGACGTCGACGGCCGACGCTACCTCGACCTGCTGGCCGGGATCGCCGTCAACGCCCTCGGGCATGCGCACCCAGACCTCGTGGGCGCGGTCACCGGACAGCTGACGACGCTCGGGCACATCTCCAACTTCTTCACCAGTGAGCCCGGCATCGCCCTCGCCGAGAAGCTGCTCGAGATCTCCGAGGCACCGCAGGGTTCTCGCGTGTTCTTCTGCAACACGGGCACCGAGGCGATCGAAGGCGCTCTCAAGATCACGCGGCGCACGGGACGGCAGCGGGTCGTCGCGCTCGAAGGCGCCTTCCACGGCCGTACCTTCGGGGCGCTCGCGCTCACCCACAAGGCCGCGTACCGCGAGCCTTTCGAGCCGCTGACACCCGGCGTCGTCCACGTGCCGTTCGGGGACGTCGACGCGCTCGCGAGGGCTGTCGACGAGACGGTCGCGGCCGTCGTCCTCGAGCCCCTTCAGGGGGAGGGCGGGGTGCGTCCGCTGCCGGCCGGCTACCTCCGCGCCGCGCGCGACATCACCCGGGACGCCGGTGCGCTGCTCGTGCTGGACGAGATCCAGAGCGGCATGGGCCGTACCGGGTACTGGCTCGCCCACCAGAACCCCGAGCTGGGCGGACCGGACCTGCAGCCCGACGTCGTCGTCCTCGCCAAGGGGCTGGGCGGAGGGATCCCGATCGGGGCCGTCATCGCGTACGGCGAGCGCGTCGCGGGCCTGCTCGGGCCCGGCCAGCACGGGACGACGTTCGGCGGCAACCCGGTCAGTACCGCCGCCGGTCTGGCAACCCTGCGCGTGATCGAGCGCGACGGCCTGCTGGAGCACGTCCGCACGCTCGGTCGTGCCTGGAGCGACGAGCTGCGGGCGGTCGACCACCCACTGCTGGCCGGGGTACGCGGCGCGGGACTGCTGCTCGCGCTGCAGCTGACCGAGCCCGTCGCCGCGAAGGTCGCCTCGGCGGCGCTGGACGCCGGCTTCATCGTCAACGCCGTCGCACCCGACGCGATCCGCCTCGCGCCGCCGCTGATCCTCACCGCGGAGCAGGCGCACACGTTC
>JBKHWX010000168.1:0-6504 GCA_046566325.1 Actinomycetes bacterium
GAGGCGGCGCCAGGACTCGTCGTCGATGTACACTACCTCGTGAGGTCCGGGCACTCCGGGAGCGCCTGCTCGACCATCCGCCTGTAGTCGCTCGTCTTGTGCCGGACGGCGCTGAACAGCAGCCGCATCCCCGACTGCCGGACGACGTACGTCAGCTCGTGGGTCCGGTAGGCGGGGTTGACGTTGACGAGGATCACGCCGATCTTCGCCGTGGCGTACTGCACGAGCACCCACTCGGCGCAGTTCGGTGACCAGATCCCCACTCGGTCGCCCGCCTGCAGCCCTCTGTCCAGCAGGCCTAGGGCGAGCTCGTCTACCTCGACGTCCAGCTCCGAGTATGTCCACCGGCGCTGCGTGGCGCAGTCCACGAGGGCCTCGCGGTCGCCGAACATCGCCACCGTGCGCTCGAAGTCCTCCCCGATCGTGCGCCCCAGGAGAGGCGTGTCGGAGGTCGCACTGCTGTAGGACGCAGACGGCTTGCTCAGCATCGTGCTACCCCTCGGGCCGGCGACGTCGGACCGCTCCATCCTGTCCCGTCCGCCGGACTACGCGAAAGGTCACGGCCGTCCCACCGGGTCCCGCCGCGGCAGGGAACCGTCCTCTTCCCGCGTACCGTAGTGCGGATGGCGCCTTCGGAGCGGCCGCCCGGTGCGCACGGCCGGGGCTCGGCGCGCACCGGGTCGCGCAGCCTCGCCGACGAGCTGCGCGCCTGGCGGGACGACGAGCTGGTCGCGTTGCTGCTCGCCCGCCCGGACCTGGCGAACCCCGCCGCTCGCGACAGCACAGCGTTGGCGGCCCGCGCCAGCACCCGCGCGAGCGTCCAGCGGGCGCTCGACCGGCTCGACACCCCCACCCTGCAGGTAGCCGAGGTGCTGGCCGCGCTGCCGGCGCCGACCCCCTGGGGCGTGCTCGCCGGGGCGTGCGGCAGCAGGTCAGCTTCGATGGCGGCGCCGTCCCCACCGGCCCCGCAGTCGCCGATGGCGGCGCCGTCCCCACGGGCGGAGCTGGACACGCTGCGCCAGCAGGCCCTGCTCTGGGGCCCCGACAACGCCCTTCGCCTGGTGCGCACGGTGACCGACCTGCTCGGTCCGTACCCTGCCGGGCTCGGCCCCGGTCTGGAGGAGCTCGCCGTCGGGCTGCCTCCCTCGCGCGCGGCGCTCTGGTGCGAGGCGCTTAAGCTGCCCGCCTCCGGGGACCCCGTGTCGGACGCCAGGTCCGTCGCCGCCCTGTTCGCAGCCGAGACCGCGCTCCGCGCCACGCTCGACGGCGCGCCCGAGGACGCTCGCCGGCTGCTGGAGCGGCTCACCTGGGACGGGCCGGCGGGGTCGGTCGACAACGCCGAGCGCCGGGTCACGGCGGATGCGCGCAACCCGGTCGACTGGCTGCTGGCGCGGGGTCTGCTCGTGCCCGTCGACCAGGACCGGGTCGTCGTGCCACGAGAAGCGGGGCTGTCGCTTCGAGGAGGTGTCGCCCTGCGGGCGCTGGAGCGGAACCCTCCTGTCCTCGTCACGACGAGCGCGGGACCGCTGCCCGACGGGAACCAGGTCCGCGTGGACCAGGCAGCCGCGGGAACCGCGCGGGACGCCGTCCGTCTCGTGCACGACCTCGCCGAGCTGTGGGGCAGGTCTCCCGCAGCCGTGCTGCGGGCCGGTGGCCTCGGCGTCCGCGAGCTGCGGCGCGTCGGCAACGCCCTCGAGGTGGACGACGCGGCCGCGGCCCGCGTCGTGGAGCTCGCCTACACCGCCGGCCTCGTCGCGCAGGACGGGCAGGTCGCCCCCTCCTGGATGCCGACCCCCGCCTACGACGAGTGGGAGGCCGGCGAGACCCCGGACCAGTGGAGCCTGCTGGCGACGTCCTGGCTGCGCACGTCCCGGGTCGCGGCCCTCGTCGGTACCCGGGACGGCAGGGGCGGCGTCCGCAACGCCCTGAGCGACGCGGTCGAGCGTCCCGTCATCGTCGCCGTCCGCATGGAGGTGCTCGCCGTCCTCGCCCTCGCAGCCCCCGGAGAGGCCGTGACGTACCCCTCGCTGCTGGAACAGCTTCGGTGGCGCCGACCGCGGAGCCGTGCCGTCTCCGACGAGCAGCTCGTCCGCGCCGTCCTGGACGACGCGTCGTGGCTCGGCGTGACCGCGCTCGGCTCGCTCTCACGCCCCGGGCGCGACCTGCTCGACCCGCAGACCGAGCCGGCGGACGGGCTCGCCGCGCTGCTTCCCGCACCGGTCGAGCGGTTCCTGCTGCAGGCCGACCTCACCGCGGTCGCCCCCGGGCCGCTTCCCCGGCCCGTGCGGCAGGAGCTGCGGCTGATGGCGGACGTCGACTCGCGCGGCGGCGCGACAGTGTACCGGTTCGGCGAGGGGAGCGTGCGGCGCGCCCTCGACGCGGGCCGGACCGCGCAGGACATGCTGCGCTTCCTTGCCGAGCACTCGAGCACACCGGTCCCCCAGCCTCTGGAGTACCTCGTGTCCGACGTCGCACGGCGCCACGGGCGGATCCGCGTCGGCCGCGCGAGCGCGTACCTGAGGTCGGACGACGAGTCCGTGCTCGACGAGCTCTCGGCGGACCGGCGGGCAGCGACCCTGGGCCTGCGTCGGCTCGCGCCCACCGTCCTGGCCGCGCAGGCGGACCCGGTCACCGTTCTGGAGACGCTCCGGGAGATGGCCCTGGCCCCGGCGGCGGAGACGCCGGAGGGCGTCGTGCTGCTGGAGCGACCGCACCAGCGGAGGACGGCCGTCCGTGCGCGCCCCAGGCCTGTCGGCACCCTCCCCGAGCTGACCGCACCGGTGGCGGAGGCGGTCGTGCGCGGGATCCGCGCGGGTGACCAGGCTCAGACGCCGCCCAGCGAGCGGAACAACGACCAGCCGCCGGCGCCGGCCGGGATGGAGCCGGCCGTGTCGCTGGCGGAGCTGCGCGCCGCAGCGGCCGATCGCCGACGGGTGTGGATCGGCGTCAGCGACCCGGGAGGGAAGGTGGCGCGGCGGCTGGTCGAGCCGCTGGGCGTCGCAGCGGGTCGTGTCACGATGTTCGACCACGGGGTCGGGGAGGTCCGCGTCGTCTCGGTGCACAGGGTGACCGGCGTCGCGCCGGAGGAGGACGAGGAAGCCGGGTAGGACCCAGACGGTAGGTTGCCGGGGACTCGCACGACGAAGGGACACGATGTCTGAGACCCCGGCCCCCGGCGGCCCCGTCGACCGGAACGACGACCGGAACCCCGACGACGAGCCGGGCTCGGAGGGCATCCAGGACCGGAGGCAGGACGACGCCGCCGCAAGCGAGCAGCGCGACACGTCAAGCGCCGGGACGCCGGGAGCGGGCACCGCCGAACGCGGCGGCGCGCACCCCCTCGGCGAGGCGCAGCGTCCGCCGGAGCCGGGAGAGTGGCACTACCCCTACGCCGAGGCCGACCGGGGACAGGAGGACTCAGCGCAGCAAGGCGCGGGGCAGCAAGGCGCGGGGCAGCAAGGCGCGGGGCAGCAAGGCGCGGGGCAGCAAGGCCCGGGGCAGCAAGGCGCGGGGCAGCAAGGCCCGGGGCAGGACCAGCGAGCGCAGCAGGACCCGGCGCAGCAAGACCGCGAGCAGCAGGAGACGCCCCGGTACGAAGACCGGCCCTCGTACGAAGAGCGGCCGCCGTACGAAGAGCGGCCGTCGTACGGCCAGCAGCCGTACGCGCCGTCCGGAGGCCAGCAGCCGTACGCGCCGTCCGGAGACCAGCAGCCGTACGAGCAGCAGCCCTACGGAGGGCAGCCGTCCTACGGGCAGCAGCCGTACGGCGAGCAGGACCGGTACGGAAGCCAGTACCCCGGCGCCTCGTACGGGTCGCAGGCCCCCTACGGCGGCCAGCAGGGCTACGGCAGCCAGCAGAGCTACGGCAGCCAGCAGAGCTACGGCGGCACGCCGTATGGCGTTTCGCCCTACAGCACCTCCCCCTACGGCATGCCGGCACCGCTGTCGCCGGAGGCCCAGGCGACCAAGACCCAGGCGGTCGTGGCGCTGATCGTCAACGCCGTCTCCGTGCTGTTCTGCTGCCTGACCGCGGTCACGCTCTTCAGCGGCATCATCGGTGTCATCCTCGCCGCGGTCGCGCTGAGCAAGGTCAACCACGACCTGCCCGGTGCCCGGAACCTGGTCAAGTGGTCGTGGATCAGCCTCGCCATCGGCGTCGGCCTCGGCGTTCTCCTCGGCATCTTCTTCGGGATCCTGGGGCTGGCCGGCCCGTACCTGGGCAACCTCTGACCCGTCGCTGGGCCGCTCCCGTCACTCACAGCGCGGGACGTGCGGCACGAGGAGGCGACAGTCGGGAAGCAAGCGTGGGGGCGATCCGTTGACCCTGGGAGGTTTCAGCGAGAGGACACGTGTGAACGACGGACCACTGATCGTCCAGAGCGACAAGACCCTGCTGCTGGAGGTCGACCACGAGCAGGCCGAGACGTGCCGTCGTGCCATCGCTCCCTTCGCCGAGCTCGAACGCGCCCCCGAGCACGTCCACACGTACCGTCTGACCCCGCTCGGGCTGTGGACCGCCCGAGCCGCCGGTCACGACGCGGAGCAGGTCGTCGACGTCCTGCTGCAGTTCTCGCGCTACCCCGTCCCGCACGCGCTGCTGGTGGACGTCGCCGAGACGATGGCGCGCTACGGGCGCCTGCAGCTGCTGAAGCATCCCGCGCACGGCCTCGTGCTCCAGGCGCTGGACATCCCTGTGCTCGAGGAGGTGCTGCGCAGCAAGAAGGTCACACCCCTGGTCGGGCAGCGCGTCGAGCCCGACACCGTCGTCGTCCACCCGAGTGAGCGGGGACACCTCAAGCAGGTGCTGCTCAAGCTCGGCTGGCCCGCGGAGGACCTCGCGGGGTACGTGGACGGCGAGGCCCACCCGATCTCGCTGGCCACCGACGGCTGGTCCCTGCGCCCCTACCAGACCGAGGCGGTCGAGGGCTTCTGGCACGGAGGCTCCGGCGTCGTCGTCCTGCCGTGTGGTGCGGGGAAGACGATCGTGGGTGCCGCGGCGATGGCGAGGGCGTCGTCCACCACGCTGATCCTCGTCACGAACACCGTGTCGGCACGGCAGTGGCGGGACGAGCTGTTGCGCCGCACGTCGCTGACGGACGCGGAGATCGGCGAGTACTCCGGATCGCGCAAGGAGATTCGGCCCGTCACGGTCGCGACCTACCAGGTGATGACGACGCGGCGGAAGGGCGTCTACACCCACCTCGAGCTGCTGGACGCCCGCGACTGGGGTCTGATCGTCTACGACGAGGTCCACCTGCTGCCGGCGCCCATCTTCCGGATGACCGCCGACCTCCAGGCGCGGCGGCGGCTCGGCCTGACCGCGACGTTGGTCCGGGAGGACGGCCGCGAGGGCGAGGTCTTCTCCCTGATCGGCCCGAAGCGGTACGACGCGCCGTGGAAGGACATCGAGAACCAGGGCTACATCGCACCGGCAGACTGCGTGGAGGTGCGCGTCACGCTCTCGGAGAGCGAGCGGCTGGTGTACGCCACCGCCGAGCCCGAGGAGCGGTATCGGCTGTGCGCGAGCAGCCCGGCCAAGACGCGGATCATCTGCGACCTCGTCGAGCGGCACGCCGACGACCAGGTGCTCGTCATCGGGCAGTACATCGACCAGCTCGACGACCTCGGGGAGCGCCTCGACGCCCCGGTGATCAAGGGCGAGACGACGGTGCGGGAGCGGCAGCGGCTCTTCCAGGCCTTCCGCGAGGGCGCGATCCGGACCTTGGTCGTGAGCAAGGTCGCCAACTTCTCGATCGACCTGCCCGAGGCGAGCGTGGCGATCCAGGTGTCGGGTGCCTTCGGGTCGCGCCAGGAGGAGGCCCAGCGTCTCGGCCGGCTCCTGCGGCCCAAGCACGACGGCCGCGGCGCCCGGTTCTACGCGGTCGTCGCCCGCGACACGGTCGACCAGGAGTTCGCGGCGCACCGGCAGCGCTTCCTCGCCGAGCAGGGCTACGCGTACCGGATCGTCGACGGCCACGACGTGCTCAGCGGGGCGGCGGACCTGTAGGTAGCGCACCCCAGCGTGCAGCGAGCTCGCACCCGAGCGGCCTCCCCCACCGCAGCTTCCCGGGTACCTGCCGGGGGAGCTGCACCCCGGATGTCACTCGTCGAGATCAACATCTGCTGCGACGACAGGGTGAGTCCCGGTTGCTCCGATCGAGCAGGCGGACGGTGTCCAACGCCTGCCGGAGCTCCAAGATCACGCACGACCCGGGCCTGGGCGGCAGGTTCGGCCAGAACTTGAGGTGGCAGTTCCTCACAGCCTCGAGCAGCCCTCCAGCCATTCACTCCTCGTGAGCCGGTGCCGAAGCACAGTGCATATTCGGCACTTCCACAGGAGACACCACGATGTTCGCCAAGACCGCCGCCAAGCTGATCGTCGGAACCACGGTTGCCGCCGTCGTCGTCCTCGGCGGGTCCGCCGCCCAGGCCGCTACCAAGTCCGGCGCCTCCCTGTCCGGCGCCTCCCTGTCCGGCGCCTCCCTGTCCGGCGCGTCCCTGTCC
>JBKHWX010000169.1:0-10968 GCA_046566325.1 Actinomycetes bacterium
CCGCCGTGATCATGCAGTCCCGCCACCCCGAGGGCCCACCCCCTGCGGTGATCTGGGGGCACCACCCGCTTGCGGGGGCGGAGTCGCGCCACCCGGAGGTGGCGGGATTGCATGATCACGGCGGGGGGGGGGGGGCGGGATTGCATGATCACGGCGGGGGTGGGGTGGGGTCATGAGCCATGCCACGCGTGCGCCCGTCCCCGGCGCCAGAAGCGCCGCGACACTGGCCGTCCGCCTCGACAGCGACGGGGACGTGCTCCTGATGGGGCCTGCCGTGCGCGCCCTGGCGAACCTCGGCGGGCCCGTCGACGTGCTGGTCTCGCCGGCAGGGGAGGCGGCCGGGCGTCTGCTGCCGGAGGTGCGCGACGTCCTCGTCTTCGACGCGCCGTGGAGCGGCTACCGCCCTCCGGCGGTCGACGCCCACGACATCGAGCACCTCGTCAAGACGCTGCAGGCTCGCGACTACGACCGGGCGGTGGTCTTCACCTCCTTCCACCAGAGCCCGCTGCCGATGGCGCTGCTGGCCAGGCTCGCCGGCATCCGGCACGTCGCCGCGACGAGCGAGGACTACCCCGGGTCGCTGCTCGACGTCCGCCACCTCCGGGGCGAGGGCCACGAGGTCGAGGCCGCTCTCGACCTCGCGGTCGCGGCGGGTGCGTCGCTGCCCGCGGGGGACGACGGCCGGCTCGCGGTGCGCCGTCCCCTTCCGGACGTCGCCGGTCTCGTCCCGGGCACACCGTTCGTGGTGCTGCACCCCGCGGCGTCCGTCCCGTCCCGGTCCCTGCTCCCCGACCACGCGCGCTCGCTCGTCGACGGCCTGCTCGACGCCGGCCACCAGGTCGTCGTCACCGGCGGCCCCGCCGACACCGACCTGACCGCGCACGCGGCCGTCCCCGGTGCCACCGACCTCGCCGGGCGGACGAGCCTGGCCGAGCTGGCCGCCGTCCTCGACCACGCCGACTGCCTCGTCGTCGGCAACACGGGACCGGCCCACCTCGCCGCCGCGGTCGGGACGCCGGTGGTCTCGCTGTTCTCGCCGGTCGTCCCGCCCGAGCGGTGGGCGCCCTACGGGGTGCCGACCGTGCTGCTGGGCGACCAGGCCGCAGCGTGTCGGGGGACACGGACCCGCGACTGCCCGGTGCCCGGCCATCCGTGCCTGTCGTCGGTCTCGCCCGCACGGGTCGTCGGCGCTGTCGCCAAGCTCATCGGGGAGGCCGACGCGCGATGAGGGTCCTCGCCTGGCACGTCCACGGCTCGTGGATGACGTCGTTCGTCCAGGGCCGGCACGAGTACCTGCTTCCCCTGGTCGCCGACCGCGGCCCGGACGGCCGTGGCCGCGCCGACACCTGGGAGTGGCCGCAGTCGGCGCTCGAGGTGACACCGGAGGCGCTGCGGGACGAGCCCGTCGACGTCGTCGTGCTCCAGCGCCCGCACGAGCTGGAGCTCGCCGAGCGGTGGCTCGGGCGCAAGCCCGGCATCGACGTCCCCGCCGTCTACGTCGAGCACAACACGCCGCGCGGGCCATCGGTCGAGACGCGGCACCCGCTGGCGGACCGCACCGACATCCCCGTCGTCCACGTCACCCACTTCAACCGGACGGCGTGGGACTCCGGCGACGCCCCCACGCTCGTGATCGAGCACGGCATCCCCGACCCGGGCTACGGCTACCGGGGGGACGACGAGTCGCTGGCGGTCGTCGTGAACGAGCCGGTCCGCCGGTGGCGGGTCGCCGGGACCGACCTCCTGCTGGACGTCGCCCGGCAGCTGCCCGTCGAGGTCTACGGGATGGGGATGCCGGCGCTGCTCGAGGCCGCGGAGACCGCCGGGGTGACCTTGCTGGCCGGCCGCGTGCACGAGAACGTGCCACAGCACCGTATGCACGCCGAGCTGGGCCGCCACCGCGCCTACCTGCACCCGTACCGGTGGACGAGCCTCGGCCTCGCGCTTCTCGAGGCGATGATGATCGGCCTGCCGGTGCTCGCCCTCGCGACGACAGAGGCGCCTCGGGCCGTCCCGCCGGGTGCCGGCGTCCTCAGCTGTGACCCCGCAGAGCTCGTCGCCGCCGCGCGACGGTGGCTGGCGGATCCGGACGAGGCTCGAGAAACGGGCCTCGCAGGGCGGCGACATGCGCTCGCGCGCTACGCCCTCCCGCGGTTCCTGGACGACTGGGACCGCCTGCTGGAAGGAGTCGTTCGATGAGGATTGCCATGGTCTCGGAGCACGCCAGCCCCCTGGCCGTGCTCGGGGGAGCGGACGCGGGCGGGCAGAACGTCCACGTCGCGGCGCTGTCGGCCGCGCTCGCGGCCCGGGGCCACGACGTGCGGGTGTACACGCGGCGCGACTCCCTGCACCTCGACGAGCAGGTGCCCCTGTGCGCGGGAGTGGACGTGGTGCACGTCCCGGCCGGCCCCCCCGAACCCCTGGCCAAGGACGAGCTGCTCCCGTTCATGCCCGCGTTCGGCCGGTGGCTCGCCGAGCAGTGGGACGACGGCTGGCAGCCGGACGTCGTCCATGCCCACTTCTGGATGTCGGGGGTCGCCGCGCACGAGGCCCGGCGCACGCTGCCGGTGCCCACGCTGCAGACCTTTCACGCCCTGGGTTCAGTGAAGCGCCGGCACCAGGGGTCGCACGACACCAGTCCCCGCAACCGCATCGGCATCGAGGCCCGCCTCGCGCGGGACAGCGACCTCGTCGTGGCGACGTGCAGCGACGAGGTGGCCGAGCTCGAGCTGCTGGGAGTCCCGCTCGAGCGGGTCACCGTCGTCCCGTGCGGCGTCGACACCGCACACTTCACCCCGCACGGGCCGACCGGCGCCGGTCTCGCCCGGCTGCGGCACGGCCGTCGGTTCCGTCCCCGGCTGCTCAGCCTCGGCCGGATGGTGGAGCGCAAGGGCGTCGCGACAGCGATCGAGGCGCTCGCGCTCGTCCCCGAGGCCGAGCTGGTGGTGGCAGGCGGTCCACCGGTGCACGAGCTCGACCACGACGCCGAGGCCGTGCGGCTGCGCCGGCTCGCCGAGCGGCACGGGGTCGCGGGACGGGTGCGGTTCATCGGCCAGGTCTCGCAGGAGGAGGTCCCGGCGCTGATCCGGTCGGCCGACGTCGTCGTGACGACCCCCTGGTACGAGCCGTTCGGCATCGTGCCGCTCGAGGCGATGGCGTGCGGACGCCCGCTCGTCGGAAGCGCCGTCGGCGGCCTTCTCGACAGCGTCGAGGACGGCGTCACGGGCCTCCTGGTGCCGCCGCAGGACCCGCAGGCCGTCGCCGAGGCGGTGACCTGGCTGCTCGCCGACCCGAGGAGACGGCAACGCATCGGCTCGGCGGCCCGCGAGCGCGCCGTCCAGCGGTACGACTGGCACCGGGTCGCGGAGGCGACGGAGCACGTGTACCAGCGGGTCGCGGACACCGCGACGCTGGCGGTGGAGGCGCTGTGAGCGGCCCTGGCTGGCTGGGCCCGCACCTCGACGAGCTGCAGGAGGCGCTGGCGTCGCTCCGGCGCTCCGAGGCGCTGGTGCAGTCGTGGGGCAGGGAGCTCGCCGCCGTGCTGTCGGCCGGCGGCCGGCTGCTCGTCGCCGGGAACGGCGGGAGCGCCGCGGAGGCCCAGCACCTCACGGCGGAGCTCGTCGGCCGGTTCGCGGGTGAGCGCCGGCCCCTGTCCGCCCTCTGCCTCTCCGCCGAGACCTCGAGCCTGACTGCCCTGCTCAACGACTACGGCGCCGACGAGGTCTTCGCCCGTCAGGTGGAGGCGCACGGACGGACCGGCGACGTGCTGGTCCTGCTCTCGACGAGCGGCCGGAGCCCGAACATCGTGAGCGCGGCGGAGCGGGCGTCGCTCTGCGGGCTCGAGGTGTGGGCGATGACCGGACGCGCCCCCAACCCGCTCGCCGACCTCGCCGACTCCGTGCTCGCGGTCGACGCGGCCTCGTGCGCGGCCGTGCAGGAGGCGCACCTCGTCGCCGTCCACGCGCTCTGTGCGGCCGTCGACGCTCACCTGCCGTCGGTCCTCGACCTGAACGCGGCGGAAGAGCCGGTCGGCGTGCGGGCCCGTGTCAACAGAAGCGGTGTGGGCAGAAGCGCTCTCGACAGAGAGGTGCTTGCGTGACGAGGGCGACGGCGAGCGGACGGCGCCCTCGGGTCTGCGTCGTCGGCGACGTGATGCTCGACGTCGACGTCGACGGTTCCAGCGAGCGGATCTGCCCCGACGCGCCGGTGCCCGTCGTGGACGTGGACGAGGAGCGTGCCAGTCCCGGTGGCGCAGGCCTGACCGCCCTGCTCTGCACGACGGCGGATGTCGACGTCACGCTCGTCGCACCGCTCGCGGACGACGACCCCGGGCGCAGCCTGGGCGCGAAGCTGGGCGAGCGGGTCCGGCTCGTCCCGCTCGGCCACGATGGCGCCACACGGACCAAGACACGGGTCCGTGCAGGCGGCCAGACGCTGCTTCGGCTCGACCGCGGAGGTCCGGGCGCTCCCGTCGGTCCCGTTCCGGACGAGGCGCTGCAGGCGGTGGAGCAGGCGGACGTCGTCCTGGTGTCGGACTACGGGGCCGGGGCGACGCGCGACGAGACCATCCGGCGGGTGCTGGCGGCGCGGGCGGCCAGGGGCGGTGTCGTCTGGGACCCGCACCCGCGAGGAGGCGTGCCCGTTCACGGTGCGACCCTCGTCACCCCGAACGTCGCGGAGGCGTCGGCCGCACTGGCGCAGGCCGGCGTGCGCGGTGCGGCGCTGTCGCCCGAGACGCTCGCCGGCGAGCTGCTGCGCCTCTGGCAGGTCCGTGGCGTGTGCGTCACCGTGGGCGCCGCGGGTGCCTACCTCGCGATGCCCGGCAGCGAGCCGCTGTTCGTCCCTGGCGAGGCGGCGGCGGGGGACACCTGTGGGGCCGGCGACCGGCTCGCTGCCACCGCTGCCGCGTCGCTCGCCCAGGGAGCGGTGCTCTCGGAAGCTGTGGTGGACGGCGTCGCGGCCGCGGGAGCGTGGGTGGCGGCCGGGGGCGCTGCCGCGTTCCGCTGCGCGTGCGGGCCGAGGGTCGAGGACGGCGCGGGGTCCGGCGTCGCGGTGCCATGGCTCGCGGCGGGGGAGACGGTCAGCGCTGCCCGCGTCGTGGAGCACGTGCGCGCGGCCGGGGGTCGCGTCGTCGCCACCGGTGGCTGCTTCGACGTCCTGCACGCCGGGCACGTCGCCTGCCTGGAGGCGGCCCGCCGGCTGGGGGACGCGCTCGTCGTGCTCCTGAACTCCGACGAGTCGGTGCGCCGGGCGAAGGGACCTGGGCGCCCTGCCGTCCCCGAGAAGGACCGCGCCCGTGTGCTGATGGGGCTCGGGTGCGTCGACGCGGTGGAGGTGTTCTCGGAGGACGACCCCGGTGCAGCCCTCGAGCGGCTGCGGCCCGACGTCTGGGCCAAGGGCGGCGACTACGGCGGAGCGGTGCTGCCCGAGGCCGAGGTGGTGCGCCGCTACGGGGGCCGCGTGGTGCTGCTTCCCTACCTGGACGGCCGGTCCACCACGTCGATCCTCGAGGCCGCGGCGGTGGACCACGACGCGCCACGGTGAGGCGACGTGTCGACCCCAGCCTCGTGTCAGACCGACGTAGGCCACGGCCGTAGGAGAGTCTGACAGGTCTGGGATCTGCACGAACGACAACGAGCAGGAGTGACCGATGAACGAGCGACACGACAACCTTGCCGCCGTCTACGTGACCGGGGGGTCCAGCGGCCTGGGGGCGGCCGTCGTCCAGGCGGTGCAGAAGCACGGGGGAGAGGCGGCTGTGATCGACCGCGTCGCGCCGGCCGCCGACGTCCCGCACGCCCTGGCTGACCTCGCCGACAGCGCCGCCGCGGCCGGCGTGGTGGCCGAGCTCGTGAAGGCCTTCGGACCGCCCACCGCCGTCGTCACCGCCGCCGGGACCGACGCGTGCGGCGCGCTGGGCGACGTGCCCGTCGACGCGTGGGAGAACGTCATCCGCGTCAACCTGCTCGGCACCGCCTCGGTCGTCCGTGCATGTCTGCCGTACCTGCTCGAGTGCCACGGCAGCGTGGTAACGGTCGCGTCCACGCTCGGCATCAAGGCCGTCGGCGATGCGACCGCGTACTGCGCCTCGAAGTTCGCGGTCGTCGGCTTCACCCGTTCTCTCGGGGCGGAGCTGGCCGGCCGGGTGGGCGTGACCCTGCTGATCCCAGGTGGGATGCGGACCCACTTCTTCGACGGGCGCTCGGAGCAGTACAGGCCGGGGGCGGACGCCGTCCTCAACGACCCGTCCAACGTCGCCGAGCTCGTGGTGACGGCGCTGACCCAGCCCGAGGGGTCCCAGCTGCGTGAGCTGGTCGCCTGCGTGGAGACCGAGCCTTCGTGGCCCTAGGCCCACCGTCCGCGCCGGCGGGGCGCGGGCGGGGCGACGAGCCAGCCGTGCTCGTGCTGCGGGCACTCGGCCTCGGCGATGCGCTCACCGGTGTGGCGCCGCTGCGGGGGGTTCGGCGCCGCTGGCCCGACCGCCGGCTCGTCCTCGCAGCACCCGACCAGCTGGGGAGACTGCTGCAGCGGCTGGGCGTGGTGGACGACGTGCTGCCCACGGCGGGACTCGAGCCGTTGCCGCACAAGGCGTTGCGCGACCACGGCCTGGCGGGCGGCCACGTCGCAGTGAACCTGCACGGGCGAGGGCCCGAGAGTCACCGCCTCCTGCAGGCGACCGGGCCGCGGCAGCTTGTCGCGTTCAGCTGCGAAGGCGTCGGTCACGTGGACGGACCCGTCTGGGTGCAGGACGAGCACGAGGTCGACCGCTGGTGCCGCCTGCTGACCGGCGTCGGAGGGGACTGCGGGCCAACGGATCTGCTGCTGCCGACGGTGGAAACAGCTGCTCCTCGCGACTACGAGGACGTCATCGTCGTCCACCCTGGCGCGTCGTCGGGGAGCCGCCGCTGGCCGGCGAGCTCGTGGCGGCAGGTGGCGGGCGAGCTGGCGTCGTCCGGGCTGCGCGTGGTCGTGACCGGAAACGCCGTCGAGCGGGACCTGTGTGCCGAGGTGGCGCGTGCGCACCCGGACGTCGAGGACCTGAGCGGCTCTCTCGAGCTGGAGCAGCTGTGCGGTCTGGTCGCGCATGCGAGACTGCTGCTCTCTGGTGATACCGGTGTGGCGCATCTCGCGACGGCGTGGTCCACGCCGTCCGTGACGCTCTTCGGCCCTGTGCCTCCGACGTGGTGGGGGGCGGCTGTGGAACGGCACCTGCACATCGCACTGTGGACCGGCGGATCCGTCGCTACCGACGACGAGCCCTACACCGGCGACCCCCACGGCGACGAGGTCGACCCGGCGCTCGCGCGGATTCCGGTCGACGAGGTGCTGTCTGCGGCGGAAGGCCTTCTGCGCCAGCCCTCATGCGTTGGCGGTGCCGGCGCGGTGTGAGTCCCACACCGGCATCGCGTCGATCGCGCCGTACCTGTTCTTCGGAGGGGTCCCGGCCAGGGACTGGAACCAGGAGACCGTGGCGGCCAGGCCCTCGGGCCAGCCGACGGTCGGCTGCCAACCGAGCAGGTGCCTCGCCAAGGTCGTGTCGGGGCGGCGCACCTGAGGGTCGTCGACCGGCCGCGCGACGCACTCGCTCGGGGACGACGACTCCGTAGCCGCGAGGACGTCCTCGGCGATCTGCAGGACGCTGAGCTCGTCGGGGTTGCCGAGGTTCACCGGACCGGGGTGGCGGCTGCGGGCGAGCGCGAGGACGCCGTCCACCAGGTCGTCGACGTAGCAGACCGACCTGGTCTGCATCCCGTCCCCCGTGACGGTGAGCGGCTGACCGGTGATCGCCTGGCGGATGAACGTGGGAATGGCGCGGCCGTCGTACGGCCGCATCCTGGGACCATAGGTGTTGAAGATGCGGACGATCCCGGTGTCGAGCCGGTACGTGTTGCGGTAGGCGGTCGTCAGCGCCTCGGCGTAGCGCTTCGCCTCGTCGTAGACGGACCGCGGGCCGACCGGGTTCACGTTTCCCCAGTAGCCCTCCGGCTGCGGGTGCACCTGAGGGTCGCCGTAGACCTCGGACGTCGACGCGAGAATGAACCTCGCGTTCTTGTCGAGCGCCAGGTCGAGAGCGTGCTGCGTACCGAGAGCACCGACCTCGAGGGTCTGGACCGGCATCCGCAGGTAGTCGACAGGCGACGCGGGGCAGGCCATGTGGAGCACGAGGTCGACCGGGCCGGGCACGTGGACGTAACCCGTGATGTCGCACTTGACCGACCGGAACCGCGCCATGGAGGCCACCGTCTCGAGGTTGACCGGAGAGCCGGTGACGAAGTTGTCGAGGCAGACGACGTCGGAGCCACCCTCGAGGAGGGCCTGGCACAGGTGGCTTCCGAGAAAGCCCGCACCACCGGTGACGACCGCGCGGCGCGGCCACGGGTCGAGGGGCTCGGCGTGGCCGGGTCCCCACAGCTCGGGCTCGCGGCCCCAGAGGTCGAACCCTGCTGGCATGGCCCCCTGCTTCCCGCGGCAGGGCCATCCATGCGCTCCTGCGCGTCCCCGGCTCAACACTGCGTCCCCGGCTCAACACTGCGTGGCCAGCTCGAGACTCCCTGGCCCCGCTCGACACTGCACGGTAGGCCGGCGACGTACCGCGCCCACTTCTCGAGATGACGAGTCGGCACGAAGGCAGTAGAACGGACAGGGAGTTCCTGACGCAGACAAGGGAGGGCGAGGGCTCGAAGGCATGGGCCCCGACCACGAGAGACGGGCTGGGAGGCTGCATGCCAACGCCGGCTGCAGGAGCGGAGCAACACCCGTCTGAGGCGCCCATGGCGGCGGTGCAGGTCCTCGGAGCAGGCGGTGGCGACGGGGTCGCCGAGCGGGTCGTCGGGGACCTGCGAGAGCGCGGACGAGAGGTACGGGAGTTCTCTTTCAGAGCCGGCAGGGGGGGGCGGGGCCGCGGGCTGCAGCACGTCGTCGACAGGATGCGCACCGAAGTGATGGCCCCCTCCACCTATCCGGCGCCGTCCAGCGTGCACCTCTTCGGGTGGCGCGCGGTGGTGGCGGGAGCAGCGGCACGCCGTCCGCGAGGGCCGGCTCTCGTGGGGCATCTCGGTGACGGTCCGCCGCGGAGCTGCGTCGAGCACCTGGACGGCGCGCGCCTGCAGAGGCTCGTGTGGGCTGCCGCGCGTTCCCTCGACTGCGTCGTGCTCGACTCCCAGTGGGCGGTCGAGCAGGCGCTCGCCGCCGGCGTCCCGCGGACGCGCGTGGTGCGCGGGCTGCCCGTGGCACCGCCGCCCGGCGAGGACCACGCCTGGACGGCCCGGCGGGTGGAGCGTCCGCGCCGGGTGCTCGCCGTCGGCGGCGTGGGTCAGCCGGCGGGCACGGACATGCTGCTGCAGGCGGTCGGACGGCTCGCCGACGTGGAGCTGGTGGTCGCCGCGCCGGTGAGCGTGACGCAGGCGGAGCTGCGTCCCGCCGAGCGGTGGCTGCGGGCGGAGAGCGAGCGGCTCGGCGTCCGGAGGGCCGTCGCCCGGCTGGCCCCGTTCAGCCTGGACCTGCTGGCGGAGTGCGACCTCGTCGTGGACGCCGCGACCACGGCCGGCGGGTCCGACGGGGTGGTCGCTGCGATGAGCCGGCGTCGGGCCGTGCTCGCGAGCGACCTCGGACCGAAGGCCGAGGCCGTCGTCCCGGGGACGACGGGAGAGCTCGTGCCGCCGGGCCGGGACTGGCGGGCGTGGTGCGGGTACGTCGTCCGGCTGCTGCGTGACCCGTTCAAGCTCGAGGCGTACGGCGACGCCGGCCTGGAGCGCAGCCGCGTCGGGTTCGCGCCATCGCGGCGGGCGGACCTGATCGACCAGGTCCACGCCCAGCTGTCCCGGACGATCGCCGCGGCGTGCTGAGGACGGCGCGGACGTGACGGTGGAGACGGGCTCGACGGCGGACATCAGGGCAGCAGGGGTCGCCGTCCCGGCTCAGGCCGCCCCCGAGCTGGGTGGCGCCACGGATCTCCGCGCCGAGGTCGACACCCTGCTCCGTCGTGCCGGGGCGTGCGGCTGCCCGCTCGAGCGGAGCCGTCTGCGTGAGGCGGCGACGACCGCGGCGATGCCCCTGGCCAGGTCGATCGCCGTCCGGTACCGGAACCGAGGGGAGCCCTTGGACGACCTCGTCCAGGTCGCCTACCTCGGGCTGGTGAAGGCGGTGGCGAGGTTCGACCCGGACCGGGGGACCGACTTCATGGCGTTCGCCACCCCGAGCATCACCGGCGAGGTGCGCCGCTGGTTCCGCGACCGGGGCTGGGACGTCCGGCCGCCGCGACGGCTGCAGGACCTGCGCGCGACGATGCTGCCCGCCGTCCAGGAGCTCACCCAGGAGCTGGGACGCACCCCCCGGACCGACGAGGTCGCCGCGCGGCTCGCCGTCCCCGAGGAGGAGGTGCGCGAGACGATGCAGGCCGTCACCGGGTACACGGCCGAGTCCCTCGACGCGCCGGTCGACCGGATGGACGGGCCGAGCCTCGCGGACACCCTCGGCGGCACCGACCACGACCTCGACGACATCGAGGACCGGCTGAGCCTCGAGCCCCTGCTCGCGCAGCTGCCGCCACGCGACCGGCACATCCTGAGCCTTCGGTTCTACCGGGGGTGGACCCAGTCGGAGATCGCCGAGGACATCGGCGTGACGCAGATGCAGGTGTCACGGCTGCTGTCGAAGGCGCTCGGTCAACTCCGGGAGCAGCTGCTCGCCGGGTGATTCGCCCACTCTGTCAGACCCTCGTGCGGTGGGCGCCTACGTCGGTCTGACACTCAGGTCAGCGGGCTACCGGCGTCAGGCCGAGCGACCGTCCCGCCAGGCCACGGGCACGCCGCGACAGCTGCCGGGCGACACCACGGAGCGCTACGGCGCCGGGGGAGTCGGGAGTCGCGAGGACCGCGGGAGTGCCGGCGTCCCCGGCCTCGCGCAGCGCGACGTCGAGCGGCACCTGGCCGAGCAGCGGGACCTTGGCGCCGACCAGCCGGCTCAGGC
>JBKHWX010000170.1:0-9523 GCA_046566325.1 Actinomycetes bacterium
TGGCCGCCGAAGGTGTACCCGTGCGCGAACGTCGTGTCGCCCTTCCGGAAGGGCTCGAAGAGCCGGTCCGAGGCGATCATGGCGCCCATCGGGGAGTACCCGGAGGTGAGGCCCTTGGCGCACGTGATCATGTCGGGCACGTAGCCGAAGTCGTTGCACGCGAACATGGACCCGATGCGGCCGAACGCGCAGATCACCTCGTCGGAGACGAGCAGCACGTCGTACTGGTCGCAGATCTCGCGCACCCGCTCGAAGTAGCCGGGGGGCGGCGGGAAGCAGCCGCCGGAGTTTTGCACCGGCTCGAGGAAGACGGCCGCGACCGTGTCCGGCCCCTCGAAGAGGATCGCCTCCTCGATCCGGTCCGCCGCCCAGCGGCCGAAGGCCTTCGCGTCCTCGCGCAGGTGCTCCGGTGCGCGGTACTGGTTCGTGTTCGGCACCTTGAAGGCGCCGGGCCCCAGCGGCTCGAAGGGCTCCTTCGCGCCGGGCAGGCCGGTGATGGACAGGGCGCCATGGGGCGTGCCGTGGTAGGCGATGGCCCGGCTGACCACCTTGTGCTTGGTGGGCTTGCCGACCAGCTTCCAGTACTGCTTGGCGAGCTTCCAGGCGGTCTCGACCGCCTCACCGCCGCCGGTCGTGAAGAAGACGCGGTTCAGGTCGCCGGGCGCGTAGTGCGCGAGCCGCTCCGCCAGGTCGATCGCCGTGGGGTGCGCGTAGGACCAGAGCGGGAAGAACCCCAGCTGCTCGGACTGCCGGGCGGCCGCCTCGGCGAGCTCGCGTCGGCCGTGCCCGACCTGGACGACGAACAGGCCCGACAGGCCGTCCAGGTACCGGCGACCTGCGTCGTCCCAGATGTAGACCCCGTCCCCCTTGACGATCACGGGGATCTCCCCGCCCTGCTCGTAGGTGGAGTGACGGGTGAAGTGCATCCACAGGTGGTCGCGGGCGGCGTCGTTGCGCCTGGTGCCACGGGGTGTGGTGCTCGGCTGAGCCGACGGCGCGGTGACCTCGGCGGGTGTGGTGGTCATCTCGTTCCCCAGTTGTAGTGCTGTTTACGGAGCCTCAGGTACACGAAGGTCTCGGTGTCCCGGACGCCCTCCACACGGCGGATCCGGTCACCGAGAAGCTCGAGCAGGTGGTCGTCGTCCTCGCAGATCACCTCGATCAACAGGTCGAACGATCCGGCCGTGAGGACGACGTAGTCGACCTCGGGCATCTCGGCGAGCACGTCCGCGACCGGCTCCAGCGGGCCCGCGCAGCGGACGCCGATCATCGCCTGTCGCTGGAACCCCACCTGCAGCGGGTCCGTGACGGCGACGATCTGGACCATCCCCGCGTCGAGCAGGCGCTGAACGCGTTGCCGGACGGCGGCCTCCGAGAGGCCGACGGCCTTGCCGATCGTGGCGTAGGGCCGGCGGCCGTCCTCCTGAAGCTGCTCGATGATCGCCTTCGACACGTCGTCGAGGACGATCGAGCGGCCACGCTTGCCCATGGAGACGATGATGACAGAGGTAGGAGCCCAAGACAAGTGATTTCGTTTCCGCAGTAGGGTAAGACTGCGGATTTCATGGTGAGCGAGCCTCAGAGGTTCGCAGATCAGCAGGGCGCGGGCCACCTGAGACTCACCGGCCTGCGGTCGCGAGCACCGAGCCTACAAGCGGGGTAATCGGTTGACCTTTGTCAAGAACACCCGTGATTTTCGTGGCGCTTCGTCACTCGACCGACGGAAAACGCACGAAAGTGCTTGCTCACCCCCGCCCGCGGTGTCACGATCCCGCCACCCCCTGCCTGTGCCACGCCCGATTGGACGTCCCGTGACTCGACCCGCCTTCCGCCGTGCCTCCGCCCAGCTCCCAGGCGGCCGTGACCCCCGCACCCTTCCCGCGGAGCTGCGCCCGCTCGTCGCCGCCCAGCTCTCCCGGCGCGGGCTCCTGCGCGGCACAGGCCTCCTCGGCGTCGGCGCCCTTCTTGCGGCGTGCGGGACGAGCGGGACCGCGGGCGGCAGCGGCTCGCCGTCCGCCAAGGGACGCCCGCAGCCCGCGAAGGACGCCTCGGACACCGACAAGTCCGTGAGCTGGGCCAACTGGACCCTGTACCTGGACCAGGACGACTCCGGCGGCTACCCGTCGCTGAAGGCCTTCGAGCAGAAGAGCGGCATCAAGGCGAGCTACAGCGAGGACATCGACGGTAACGACACGTACTACGGAAAGATCCAGGGCCAGCTCGCGGGCGGCGAGGACATCGGCCAGGACATCGTCGTCTTCACCGACTGGATGGCGGCTCGCTGCATCCGCCAGGGGTACGTGCAGGAGCTCGACCACGCGAACATCCCGAACGCGGCCAACCTGCTGCCCCAGCTGCAGGAGGTGGACTTCGACCCCGGCCGCCAGAGGTCGCTGACCTGGCAGTCCGGCTTCGCGGGGATCGCGTGGAACACCGAGAAGGTGCCCGAGCTGCGCTCGGTCTCGGACCTCTGGCGCCCGGAGCTGAAGGGCCGTGTGGAGGTCCTCGACGAGATGCGGGACACGATGGGCCTCCTCCTGCTGGACCAGGGCGTCGACATCAGCGGCCAGTGGGGCGCGGACGAGTTCGGCAAGGCCCTCGAGGTGCTCGACAAGCAGGTCGCGAGCGGCCAGATCCGGCAGGTGCGCGGCAACTCCTACAAGGAGGACCTCGTGTCGGGCGACGCCCTCGCCGTCATGGCCTGGTCCGGGGACATCACCCAGCTCAACCTCGAGGAAGGCGAGAAGTGGGCGTTCGCCGTCCCCGACGCCGGCGGAACGCTGTGGAGCGACAACCTGCTCGTCCCGATCGGCAGCCGGCACAAGAAGAACGCCGAGACGCTGATGAACTACTACTACGACCCGGAGGTCGCCGCGCAGGTCGCCGCCTGGGTCAATTACGTCTGCCCGGTGCACGGTGCACGAGAGGCCATGGAGGCCCTCGACCCCGAGCTCGTCGACAACCCGCTGATCTTCCCGGACGACGCATACCTCAGCAAGGTCAAGGCGTTCCGCACTCTCGACGCCGCCGAGGAGCAGCAGTTCAACGCGGACTTCCAGCAGGTCATCGGGAACTGACGGCGGCAGAAGTGACCACACCACGACAGGCCGGGACAGCACGACAGGCCAGCACACCAGGAGGACGTCCGGTGGCAGAACCGACGACGCGCGAGACGGGCGCCGACCTGCGCCTGGAGCGCGTGACGAAGCGCTTCGGGTCCTTCACCGCGGTGGACGACCTGACCCTCACGGTGCCGGCGGGGTCGTTCTTCGCACTGCTCGGGCCCTCCGGGTGCGGCAAGACGACGACGCTCCGCATGGTGGCGGGCCTGGAGCACCCGAGCGAGGGCCGGCTGCTGATCGGCGGCGGGGACGTCACCGGCACCAAGGCGCACCAGCGTCCGGTCAACACGGTCTTCCAGAGCTACGCCCTCTTCCCGCACCTCGACGTCCTGGAGAACGTCGCCTTCGGGCTTCGCCGACGGCGCGAGCGTGACGTCGTCGCCCGTGCACAGCGGGCGCTCGACCTCGTGGAGATGGGCCACCTCGCCCGGCGTCGTCCCACGCAGCTCTCGGGGGGCCAGCAGCAGCGGGTCGCGCTGGCGAGGGCGCTGGTGAACCGGCCGGCGGTGCTGCTGCTCGACGAGCCGCTCGGTGCCCTCGACCTCAAGCTCCGTCGGCAGATGCAGGTGGAGCTCAAGGGCATCCAGACCGAGGTGGGCCTGACGTTCGTCCACGTCACCCACGACCAGGAGGAGGCCATGACCATGGCCGACACCGTGGCCGTGATGAACGGCGGCCGGATCGAGCAGATGGGCTCCCCCGAGTCGCTCTACGAGCTGCCGCGGACCTCTTTCGTCGCGAGCTTCCTCGGCCAGTCGAACCTGGTTCCCGGGAGGGTCGTCGACCGGATGGGCGATGCGCTGTTCGTCGACGTCCCCGGGGGCAGGCTCGCGGTGCCGGCCGACCGCGCCGCGGCTTCCACGGGCAACGTGGTGGTGGGCATCCGGCCGGAGAAGGTGCACCTGGTCACGGCCGACGAGGAGCTTCCGTACGAGGCGAACGTCCTCGGCCCGGGCCTCGTGGTCGACGCGTCGTTCGCGGGCGTCAGCACCCAGTACCTCGTCGACGTCCGGGGAGTGGGTCGGATGCTCGTGTTCACGCAGAACCTGCAGTCGGCGCCGACGGCGCGGCCGGGCGACGAGGTGCGCCTGGCATGGGCGCCGCAGCACACGTTCGGGCTTCGGGGGGACGACGACGGCGCGGCCCCCGCTACCGCGCTCGAGGACGGCGAGCCGCAGCCCGTCGAGGCTGCCTGATGGCGTTGGTGGGAGCGGCGCACGCGCCGGGACAGGCGACAGGGACCGCCGCGCCGGACGGTGGGGAGCGCAAGGGCGGACGCCTGCCCTACCTCCTGCTGCTGCCCGGGATGCTCTGGCTGGGCCTGTTCTTCGCCCTGCCGATCGTGCTGCTGTTCATCACCTCGCTCATGGTCCCCGTCCCCGGCGGAGAGGTCGGGGAGTACGCGCCGGCCCTGCGGTTCGCCAACTACGCCGACGCCCTGGGCCAGTACTGGCCCCAGTTCCTGCGGTCGTTCGGCTACGGGCTGGTCTCGACCGGGCTGGCGCTCGTCATCGGGTACCCCCTCGCGTACACGATCGCCGTCCGCGCCCGGGGTCACCGCTTCCTCCAGCAGGTGCTGCTGGTGATGGTGATCGCGCCGTTCTTCACGAGCTTCATCCTCCGGACGATCGCATGGCGGCAGGTGCTCGCCGACGAGAGCGTGGTGGTGAGCGCCCTGAAGGCGCTGATGCTGCTTCCGGACGACGCCCGGTTGACCGCGACGCCGGTCGCGGTCGTCGCGGGCCTGACCTACAACTTCCTGCCGTTCATGACCCTGCCGATCTACGCCAGCCTGGAGCGGCTCGACCTTCGCCTGATCGAGGCGGGCCGCGACCTCTACGCGTCGGCCGCCCAGACGTTCCGGCGCGTCACCCTCCCGCTCTCGATGCCGGGTGTCGTCGCGGGGACCCTGCTGACGTTCATCCCCGCGACGGGCGACTACGTGAACGCCGCGCTGCTGGGCACGTCACGGACGGCGATGATCGGCAACGTCATCGACTCGCGGTTCTTCCGCGTCGTCGACTATCCGACGGCAGCGGCGCTGTCGTTCCTGCTGATGGGGACGATCGTCGTCCTCGTGGCCCTCTATGTGCGGCGTTCCGGGACGGAGGACCTCGTATGACCGCGGGACAGGTGCTCGTCGAGGGGACGGCGGCTGCTCGCGTCGAGCCGGCACGGGCACGGCGCCGCTTCGCGCTCGGGGACTGGCTGCTGCCGGCCTTCGCGGCGCTCGCCTTCGTCTACCTCTTCGTCCCGATCGCCTACACCTTCGCCTTCTCGTTCAACGACGCCGGCAAGAGCAACCTCATCTGGCGGGGCTTCACCTGGGACAACTGGAGGCACCCCTGCGGGGCGCCCGGCGTGTGTGGTGCCGTCGTCAACAGCATCGAGATCGGACTGATCGCAACGGTTCTCGCTACCGGGATGGGCACGTTGATCGCGCTGGCGCTGGTGCGCTACCGGTTCCGCTTCCGCAGCTCGACGAACCTGCTGATCTTCCTGCCGATGGCGACGCCGGAGGTCGTGCTCGGGGCGTCGCTGCTCGCGCAGTTCCTCAACATCCGCGTGAACCCGGGCTTCTGGACCATCGTCATCGCCCACACGATGTTCTGCATCAGCTTCGTGGTCGTGACTGTGAAGGCACGCGTCGCCAGCCTGGACCCGCGGTTGGAGGAGGCAGCCGCCGACCTCTACGCATCACCGCTGGAGGCCTTCTGGCGGGTCACGTTCCCCCTGCTGCTCCCCGGGATCGCGGCGGCCGCCATGCTCTCCTTCGCGCTGAGCTTCGACGACTTCATCATCACGAACTTCAACTCCGGGAACACCGACACCTTCCCGAAGTTCGTGTACGTGTCGGCGACGCGCGGAATCCCCGCTCAGGCCAACGTGATCGGCTCCGCCATGTTCCTCGTCGCCCTCGGCGCCGTCGTGATCGGGCGCGTCCTGCGGGCCCGTCGGGGGACGGACTGAGTCCCGTTCGCACCCCCGCGAGGACCCTCCGCGTGATCTTGCAGTTCCGCCACTGGGCGTGCTCATGCAGGATGCTCTCGTGTCCGGCCGTGAGCTCGTCGTCCTCGGTACCGCCTCCCAGGTGCCCACGCGGACGCGGAACCACAACGGCTACCTGCTCCGCTGGGACGCCGAAGGCGTGCTCTTCGACCCGGGCGAGGGGACTCAGCGACAGCTGCTGCTCGCGGACGTGTCGCCGTCCGGCATCACCGCGATCTGCATCACGCACGCGCACGGCGACCACTGCCTCGGCCTCCCCGGTGTGCTGCAGCGGCTCTCCCTGGACGGCGTCACGCGGCCTCTGCCGCTCGTCTTTCCGGCGGCCGCGGCCGGCTACGTCGACCGGCTGCGGCACGCATCCGTGTTCCTCGACCGTCTCGACGTGCGCGCCTACCCGGTTTCGGAGGACGGCGTGGTGCTCCGCCTGGGGGAGCTCACGCTCGAGGCGCGGGCCCTGAAGCACCGCATCCCGACGTTCGGCTACCGGCTCGTCGAGCCGGACGGACGACGGATGCGGCCGGACCTGCTCGCCGCGCGAGGAGTCTCGGGTCCCGACGTCGGGCGCCTGCTGCGCGAGGGGGTCCTCGACAGGCCGGACGGACCGGTGCGTCTGGAGGACGTGAGCGAACCCCGGCCGGGGCAGCGGTTCGCCTTCGTCATGGACACCGCGGTGTGCAGCGGTGCGGCCGACCTGGCGGCGGCCGCGGACCTGCTCGTCTGCGAGTCCACGTTCTCCGCGGACGACGCAGAGCTCGCGACCGCGTACGCCCACCTGACCTCTCGGCAGGCTGCCGAGATCGCCGCGTCAGCCGGTGCGCGCCGGCTGGTGCTCACACACTTCTCGCAGCGGTACGAGAACCTGGAGCCCTTGCTGGCGCAGGCGCGCGCGGTCTTCACGGACGTCGTCCTCGCACAGGACCTGATGCGGGTACCGGTGCCTCGGCGCCGGCGCTGACAGGCCCGCGGTGCCACGTCTTCGCCGAGGTCTACGAGCCGGTACCTGCGAAGCGGACGCGCGGTGGTCCCCTCGCTGCGACGCGGTGGCGCGGTCGTCGTCAGCCGGTCGCACGCAGACCCTGGCGCCGGCGTTTCGTCTGCGCCTCTGCGGGTCTCGACCGTCTGCCGCTGACGAGGGCCAGAGCCGGACGGGCGCCCGCTCGCACCGCCCTGGCGCGGGCATCCTCGGTCAGCGCGTACGACGGCTCCGGCTCGGCGCTGAACCAGCCCGGCCCGACGCCGATCGACCGCGCGAAGTCGTGCAGCTCCTCGACGGGGCCGTTGCAGCGCAGCAGGGGCCATCCCGGGACGAAGCAGCCGACCGTGGGCGGAGGCAGGGGCGGGTCGACGTAGACGGTCATGTGCGGCTCCCTCCTTCCCTCCGCAGCCACCTCCTGGCTGCCAGCCGACGGTTGCCCGACCTCTCCACTGTCGTCCGGTTTCGCCCGGGCTTCGGTTCGCCACGCCGAGGAGGCGAGCCTTCGGCGCTGCCGGCGACGTTGTCGGTGTTGTCGGCGACGTTGTCGGTGTTGTCGGCGACGTCGTTGGTGCCATCGGCGACACTGGACGTAGTACAGGAGCACGAGGGAGACGATCTGATGCAGCAGCCGACGGCGGGACGACGGGACGTCGTCCTGCTCGGGTCGACCGGGTCGATCGGCACGCAGGCGATCGACGTCGTCACCCGAAACCCCGACCGGTTCCGCGTGGTCGCGCTCGCCGCCGGAGGAAGCCACCTGCAGCTCCTCGCGGAGCAGGCCGTGGCGCTCGACGTCGAGGCCGTCGCGGTCGCCGACCAGGACGCCGTCCAGCCGCTGCAGGAAGGCCTCGCGACCGCCGCGCGGAACGCGGGCCGGGCGGGGTGGCTCCCCGACGTGCTGGCAGGGGACCAGGCGGCGAGCGAGGTGGCCGCGCTGCCCTGTGACGTCGTCCTCAACGGGATGACCGGGTCGGTCGGGCTCGGTCCGACGCTCGCGGCGCTGGAGGCCGGCCGGACGCTCGCGCTCGCGAACAAGGAGTCCCTGATCGTGGGCGGGGAGCTGGTCGTGTCCGTGGCCGAGAAGGCCGGGGGGATGGAGCAGGTGGTCGTGCCGGTCGACTCCGAGCACTCCGCCATCGCCCAGTGCCTGCGCGGGGGACGGCGCGAGGAGGTCAGGCGGCTGGTCCTGACCGCCTCGGGCGGGCCCTTCCGGAGCTGGAGCGCGGACCGGCTGGACGACGTCACGCCCGCTCAGGCCCTCGCCCACCCGACGTGGCGGATGGGTCCCGTGGTGACCGTGAACTCGGCGACCCTCGTGAACAAGGCACTGGAGGTGATCGAGGCGCACCTGCTGTTCGGCGTCGGCTACGACCGGATCGACGTCGTCGTACACCCGCAGTCGGTCGTCCACTCCATGGTCGAGTTCGTCGACGGGTCGACGCTCGCCCAGTGCTCCCCGCCGGACATGCGCCTGCCGATCGCCCTCGGGCTGTCGTGGCCCGACCGCGTGCCCGAGGCCGCACCGGGCTGCGACTGGACGCGGGCCGCGGCCTGGGAGTTCTCACCGCTCGACGAGGACGCCTTCCCCGCCGTCCGCCTGGCCCGGCACTGCGGGCAGGCCGGAGGGACCTACCCGGCGGTGCTCAACGCGGCGAACGAGGAGTGTGTGGCGGTCTTCCTCGCCGGGCGGCTGCCGTTCCGGAGGATCGTGGAGACCGTCGACCGGGTGGTGCAGGCGCACGAGGGAACGGCTGGACGGCCGGAGGTGTTGACACTGCCGGACGTGCTGGCCGCCGAGACCTGGGCTCGCCGGCAGGCTCGCGAGGCCCTGGCACTGGAAGGACGCGGATGACCGAGACGCTGCAGTACGCGGCGGGAGTGCTGATCTTCGCCGTGGTGATCGTGGCGTCGATCGCCCTGCATGAGGTGGGGCACCTGCTGCCGGCCAAGAAGTTCGGCGTGAAGGTGACGCAGTACATGGTCGGCTTCGGCCCCACGCTGTGGTCGCGGAAGCGCGGCGAGACGGAGTACGGGGTCAAGTGGCTGCCGTTCGGCGGCTACATCCGCATGATCGGCATGTTCCCGCCGCGCCGTGGCGACGAGCCGGGGACGATCCGGGAGTCCTCGACCGGGGCGTTCCAGTCGTTGGCGGACGACGCCCGCCGGATGAGCGCGGCCGAGGTGGGACCCGCGGACGCGGAGCGCGTCTTCTACAAGCTCTCCGTGCCCAAGAAGGTCGTCGTCATGCTCGGCGGCCCCGTGATGAACCTCCTGATCGGCACCGCGCTGCTCGGGGCCCTGGTCGTGTTCGTCGGCAACCCGATGAAGAGCGTCACGACCACGACCGTGGCGATCGTCAACAAGTGCGTGGCGCCCGCGAACGTGCAGCGGACGCACTGCGTGCCCAGCGACCCCG
>JBKHWX010000171.1:0-4301 GCA_046566325.1 Actinomycetes bacterium
GGCGAGGCCACCACGAGGAACGCCGTCGCGTCGTCCTGCAGCATCCGGTACGTGGCCTCGGCACGCTCCCGGAAGCCGCCGAACATGGTGTCCATGGCCGCGACGAACGTCTGGACGTCGCCGAGGATCTGCGCGCCGAGCAGCTTGGTCATCAGCGACGTCACGCCCCCGACGGCGCTCGTGAACGCCTTCATGTAGGCGCGCCCGCCGGCCTTCGCAGGCGCCATCAGCAGGCGGATGAAGCGCCCGTCCAGAAAGGACGAGAGCCGCTGCGGGGCGTCAAGGAAGTCCAGGGCGGACCGGCTCGGCGGCGTGTCGACGACGATCAGGTCCCAGGGCTGCGACCGGTTGCCGCCTCTCATCGAGGCCTGCGCCCGGAGCTGGCCCAGCTTCTCCATCGCCATGTACTCGCTCGTCCCGGAGAACGAGCTGGACATCGCCTGGTAGAACGGGTTCGCCATGATCTGGCGCGCCTTGTCGGGGGTCGCGTGCGCCTCGACCACGTCGTCGAAGGTCCGCTTCATGTCGAGCATCATGGCGTCGAGGCTGCCGCCCGCGGAGGTGTCGATCCCGTCGACGGGCCGTGGCGTGTTGTCCAGGGCCTCGAGCCCCATCGACTGGGCGAGCCGCCGCGCGGGGTCGATCGTCAGGACGACGACACGCCGTCCCCGCTCCGCCGCGCGCAGGCCGAGCGCCGCGGCCGTCGTGGTCTTGCCGACTCCACCGGACCCGCAGCAGACGATGATCCCGGTGTCGGGGTCGTCGAGCAGCGTGTCGATGCACAGAGCCTGGGGCGGGGCCGCGGACGGCGTCACGACACCCCCTGCTCGCGCAGCAGCGCCGCCAGCTCGTAGAGGCTCGCGACGTCGACCCCGGACGCCAGCAGCGGGAGCTCGAGCAGCGGCAGACCGAGCGCCTCGAGGTTGGCCCGCTCCGCTCGCTGCAGCTCCAGCCGCTCGCTGTGCTCCGCCGCCTCGTTGAGCAGTCCCTCGACCATCCGGGTGCCTGCGGCCGACGGTTTCAGCAGGCCGGCTGCGACGAGGCCCTCCCGGACCGGGTCGCCGTCCAGCCGGCCCTTGCCCGCCGCGACGAGCGCGCGAGCCGGCAGCAGCTCGTCGCGGGCCTGGTTGATGACCACCGCGCCGACCGGCAGGCCGGCGGCGGTGAGCTCGGCGACGCCGTCCGCCGTCTCCTGCACTGGCATCTCCTCGAGCAGCGTGACGACGTGCACGGCCGTCGCCGTCGACTTGAGGAGCCGCATGATCGAGTCCGCCTGGTTGCGGATCGGCCCCACCCGCGCCAGCCCGGAAACCTCGCTGTTGACGTTGAGGAAGCGGGTGATCCGGCCGGTCGGCGGCGCGTCGAGGACGACCGCGTCGTAGACGAACCGGTCCTTGCGCCTCCGGCGCACCGCCTCGTAGACCTTGCCGATCAGCAGGACGTCGCGCAGCCCCGGGGCGATCGTCGTCGCGAAGTCGACGGCCCCGATCTTGTCCAGTACCCGGCCCGCGCGCTTGCCGAGGGTGTAGAAGGTCTCGAGGTAGTCCATGAGCGCGGCGCGGGGCTCGACGGCGAGCGCGAATAGCTCGCCGCCGTCGGGGGCCGCCGCCACCTTGCGCTCTGTGTAGGGCAGGGCCGGGACGTCGAACAGCCTGGCGATGCCCTGCCGGTCCTCGACCTCGCAAAGCAGCGTGCGTCGTCCGCCCGCCGCCAGGGCCAGCGCGAGCGCCGCCGCCACCGTGGTCTTGCCCGTGCCGCCCTTGCCCGTGACGATGTGCAGCCGCAGCCCGGCGAGCCTCTCGTCGACGTGCGGGAGGGGGTCAGCGGGCACGTTCCCGAAGCGTAGTGACGGCCTCGACGGCCCGCCCGACGTAGTGCAGCACGGTCGCCCATGCGGTGGATGCAGGAGTTATCGGCTCGAAGTGCCCCGTCCCGGGGAGCACGGCCAGGTCGACCGGCGTCCCCGCCGCGGACAGCCGCTCGGCGTGCTGCTCCGAGTACCGCGCGGGGACCGTCTCGTCGTCCGAGCCGTGCAGCAGGAACGTCGGGACGCCCGTCGCGGGCAGGAGACCGGGGTCGAGGTGCTCGGGGGACGCCCCGGCGAGCAGCGCCTTCGCGGCGCCGGAGCCGAGGTCGTCGGCGACTGCCGCAGCCAGGCTGCACACGCCGGCGAGGCTGACGACGGCCAGCGCGGTCGACGTGGCGTCGCGGTGCCACCGTGACGACGGCGGCAGCAGGTGGCGCGCCGACGCCCACAGGGCGAGGTGACCGCCGGCGGAGTGACCGACGAGAACCGCCCGGTCGGCGTCCACCCAGCCCGGCGCCACTGCCGACGAGAGCTGCGGGACGGCGTCCACCGCGGTGGCGATGTCGTCGAACGTGGCCGGCACGCCGCCGTCCCCACCCACGCGGCGGTACTCGAGCGCCGCGACCGGCCAGCCGGCGTCCGCGAGGGCCAGCACCTGGGGAAGCGCGTGCGCGCGGTCGTACCGCTGCCGCCAGAAGCCCCCGTGGACCACGACGAGGAGGGGGAGAGGGGACGCCGGAACGGCACGTGCGACCGGCAGGTAGAGGTCGGCGACCTGCTCAGAGTGGTTGCCGTACCTCAGGACGGCGTCGGCCGGCCGCGTCGTGGACGGCTGCGGCACTGGCGGCTCCTCCACGGGTCCTCCTCGAGAGTTGGCCCGGGGATCGATGGTTGGGCACCCTCTCGCCATGCGGCAGGATGCCGTGCATGGCGAAATGGGAGTACGCAACCGTCCCGCTGATCGTGCACGCCACGAAGCAGATCCTCGACCAGTGGGGTTCGGACGGCTGGGAGCTCGTGCAGGTGGTCCCTGGACCGGAAGGTCAGGGACTGGTGGCCTACCTCAAGCGTCAGAAGGGCTGAGATGTCGCAGGAGAGCACGTCGACGAACAGCACGACCTCGAGCGGTGGCAGGGTCGCCGCCCGGCTGAAGGAGCTCGGTCTCGAGCTGCCGCAGGTCGCCGCACCGGTGGCCGCGTACGTCCCCGCGATCCGCTCCGGGTCGCTCGTGATGACGTCCGGACAGCTGCCGATGGTCTCCGGCTCGCTGCCCGAGACCGGCAAGGTCGGCGAGGGGGAGGGCCTGGTCGCTCCCGACCGCGCGAAGGAGCTCGCGCGGACCTGCGCGCTCAACGCGCTGGCCGCGGTCGCGGCGCAGGTCGGTGACCTCGACGGGATCCGGGTCGTCAAGGTGGTCGGCTTCGTGGCGAGCGACCCCTCCTTCACGGGCCAGCCGGGCGTCGTGAACGGCGCCAGCGAGCTCTTCCAGGAGGTGCTCGGGGACGACGGCAGGCACGCGCGGAGCGCCGTCGGTGTCGCCGTGCTGCCGCTGGACGCGCCCGTCGAGGTGGAGATCACCGTCGAGGTCCCGTGAGCGAGCACGCCGAGGGACCGCTCGTGATCCGCAGCTTCCCGATGCCTCGGTCCCTCGGGCCTAAGGCTCAGGCGTGGCTGGACGGTTCGGCTCCCGAGGCGGTGCCGGCGAGACCGGCGGCGACGGTGCTGCTGGTACGGGAGTCGTCGTCCGGCGGGGTGGACCTGTTCCTGCTGCTCCGGCAGGCGACGATGGCCTTCGCCGGGGGGATGTACGTGTTCCCGGGCGGAGGCGTCGACCCCCGCGACGCTGACGACGTCCCGTGGGCCGGACCATCGGCGCAGGAGTGGGGGAGCTGGCTGGGCTGTGCGTCCGCGGTCGCGCGCGAGCTGGTGTGTGCCGCCGTCCGGGAGACCTTCGAGGAGTGCGGCGTCCTGCTCGCTGGACCGGACGCGAACGCGGTGGTGGACGACGTCACGGGCGACGACTGGGAGGCGGACCGGCAGGCGCTGCTCTCCCGGGACGTCGCGCTGTCGGAGCTGCTGACCCGGCGCGGCCTGGTGCTACGGGCGGACCTGCTCCGGCCGTGGGCGCACTGGGTGACGCCGGAGTTCGAGAGCTGCCGGTACGACACCCGCTTCTTCCTCGCCGCCCTGCCCCGTGGCCAGAAGGCGCGGCACGTCGAGGGGGGAGAGGCGTCGGAGTCGGGGTGGTGGCTGCGTCCTTCGTCCTTGCGGGAGCGGTCGAGGGTCGGTTCGGGCTGATGCCCCCGACCCTCGTGAGCGTGGCGGAGATGGCCGCCGCGTCGACCCTCGCCGACCTGACCGGCGCGGAGCGGAGCGTCCGGAAGATCGTGCCGTGGCTGGAGGTGGACGGGTCGGGTCCGTCGCGGACGGTGTGGCTGTGCGCGGAGCTGCCGGGATGACGGCGGGCGCTGTCGAGGGTGGGCCCCGCTGGTCA
>JBKHWX010000172.1:0-10595 GCA_046566325.1 Actinomycetes bacterium
GAGCACGAGCACCATCAGCAGCAGGACGCAGAGGGTCTCGACCGCGGGCGCCCGGCCACCGGAGACGGCGCCCGCAGCGAGCACCACCATCGCCGCGAGCAGCGGCAGGTACGGCAGCGCCGAACCGAGCGACGGCGGGGAGAGCGGAGCGGTCTCGTCGCCGTTCCGCAGGCGTGCGTGGACGGCGGACGCCGCGACCAGCAGGAAGCCGGCCACCCAGCCGGCGTCGGCGACGTCCCCCGAGGCGTACGAGCCCACGGAGGTGAGGTAGACGTAGCACGTGTCGGCGACGGCCAGGCTGCTGACGCCGGCGGCCAGCAGCGCCAGACAGGCCCGCGGGAACGTCACCGCCCGGGAGAGCGTCAGCAGCACGACGGTGACGACCACGACGTCGCCGACCGGGTAGGCGAGCCCCAGGACGAGCGCCAGGTGGCTCTCTGCGCCGGCCTCGTAGACCGACCCGAGCGACGTCCCCCAGGCCACGATGCCCAGCGCGCCGGCCATCCCGACGCCGTCGAGCACGTCGCGCCATCGGCCGGTCGCGTCCCTCCCGGAGGGCTGCATGCACAGGAGCGCGGCGACCGCGAACACGGGGAAGGCCAGGAATCCCACGTCCGCCACCGAGGGGAACGGAACCGAGTCCCGAAGAGCCAGCTCGTACCACGTCCAGACCGCCTGCCCGAGCGCCCAGCTACCCGTCGCCAGCGCCATGAACAGCCAGGCGCGCCGCTCCCGGGGCGACCGGCAGCCACGCGCCGCCGCCCAGCAGAGCGTTGCCGCGGTCGTGGCGGCGACGAGCTGGGCCAGGTCGTCGACGACCACGGCGCCGAACGGGGAGAGCGGCGCCACGGCGAGCACGACGAGGAAGGCGGCCCCGACGACCAGGGCCACCGACGCTCCGAGGACGGCCGAGCCCCGGCCTCGGCCTCGTACAGGGACGGCGAGCATGGCTGTTGTTCGGCAGGGCGACCGGGCCTCTTCACGTCCGGGACGCCGCTGTCACCCCATCGGCGCCGCTACTTCATCCGGGCGTCACCCCATCGGCGCTGCCGGCTTCATGCGCGCTGGCCGGTCTTCCGTCCTCCGCGCGTACATCACGTCCTCGGCGGCGGCGGTGAAGCCGAGCCGTCGGTAGACCGTGAGTGCCGGAGCGTTGTCCGACTCCACGTAGAGGTCGACCACGCGCATTCCTCGGTCCCGCAGGTGGTGCAGGCCGGCCAGCGTGAGGACCGAGCCCAGGCGTCGTCCCTGCGCCGCCGGGTCGACGCCGACGACGTAGACCTCGCCGACGTCGCCCTCGACCTTCGTCCAGTGGAAGCCCAGCAGCTGCCCGGTGGCGACGTCCTCGGCCAGGAGGAAGCCGGCCGGCTCGAACCAGGGCTCGACCATCCGCGCCGACAGGTCCGCCGCCGTCCAGCGGCCCTGCTCGGGGTGGGAGGAGAACGCACGGGCGTTCACGGCCAGCCAGGCCTGCTCGTCACGCCCGGGCTCGAACCCGCGGATGCGGACCCCGTCCGGGACGACGAGGTCGGGAAGCGCGCTCGTGTCGTCCAGCCGCATCCGCAGCAGCCCTCGCACGGCCTCGTACCCCTGCGACGCCGCGAGAGCCTGCGCCGCCGGCAGGTTGCCGTGGGCCCAGCCGCGCAGCACCTGTCCCGCGACGACGTCGCCGGCCGTCTGCAGCAGCGCCGTCCCGACCCCCTTCCGGCGGTGTGCCGGGTGGACGGCGAGCTCCACCTCCGGCTGGTCACCGGCGGTACCCGAGACCTGGGCGTAGCCCCGCAGCTCGCCCGGGTCGTCGCCGTCCACGTCGATGGCCGCGCCGCCCCTACCGGCGCCGCCGTGGAGCAGGTGGACGACGCCGGGCGCGACCACGTCCGACGCCCGGAGCCGTAGCTCGGCGGCCTCGTTGACCGGGCGGACGCCGTCCTCGGCCTCGGCCGCCTCGACGAGGAGGAGGACCGCGGCGACCACGCCGGCCGGCAGGGACGGACAGGTTCGGACTCGGGGGGCAGACACGGGCCACAGGGTAGGTGCGGGCCTGTCGCTCCGGCGGCCACCGCGTTAGCGTGCAGGGTTTCATCCGCTGTTCAGCCTGATGGAGCGAGATGTCCAAGCCCTCTTCCCGGCGCCGGCTGGTCGCGCTCGTCGCGGCGGGCGCCGCCGCGGCGCTCGTCGGCACCGGGACGGCGAGCGCCAGCCAGAGCAGCGCGAGCCGTGCGGCCGGCAAGCGTGAAGCGACCGTCCAGCTGCTCTCGTTCAACGACTTCCACGGTCACCTCGAGGCGACCGACCCGCCGCTGGACCCGGTGCAGGACCCCTCGCAGACGCCCGTCGGCGGGGTCGAGTACCTGTCGTCGACGCTGTCGGCGCTGCGTGGCCAGGTCGGCGACGGCACGTCGCTGACGGTGGGTGCGGGCGACATGATCGGCGGTTCCACGTTCCTGTCCGGCCTGTTCCACGACGAGCCGTCGGTCGAGGCCCTCGACACCCTCGGCCTGGACGTGGCCAGCGTCGGCAACCACGAGTTCGACGAGGGCACACCCGAGCTGCTGCGGATGCAGTACGGCGGCTGCCACCCGAAGGACGGCTGCTACTTCCCGGACCAGCCGTACCTGGGTGCGAAGTACCAGTACCTCGCGGCGAACGTCGTCCGGAAGGCGAACGACCAGCCGCTGCTGCCCGCGACCGCGGTTCGCACCGTGGACGGCGTCAAGATCGGCTTCATCGGCATGACGCTCGCCGCGACCCCGACCCTGGTCAACCCGACAGGCGTGAGCAGCGTGAAGTTCCTCGACGAGGTGGAGACGGCGAACGCCCAGGCCAAGGTGTTGCAGGCGCAGGGCGTCCAGGCGATCGTCGTCCTCGTGCACGAAGGCGGCTACCAGACCGGCACCTACCAGCAGTGCCAGGGGATGTCGGGACCGATCGTCGACATCGCCAAGCGGCTCGACCCCGCGATCGACCTCGTGGTCAGCGGCCACACCCACCAGCCGTACGTCTGCATCATCCCCGACCCGGCGGGCAAGCCGCGGATGGTGACGAGCGCCGCCTCCTACGGAAAGGTCGTCACCGAGACGAAGCTGGTCGTCAACCGGCGCGGCGGTGACGTCGTCCGCAAGAAGGTCCAGTCGGTGAACCACCTGGTCGCCCGGAACGTGGCCGACCCCGCCGAGACAGCGGTCCTGAAGAAGTGGCAGGGGATCGCCGCCCCGATCGCGGCACGGGTCGTCGGCACCGTCGCCAAGGACGTCACAGGTGACGCGAGCGGCGACCGCGGCATCGAGACGCCCATGGCCGACCTGCTCGCCGACGCGATCCTCTGGGGGACGTCGGGCGCGAACGGCGGGGCGCAGCTCGCGTTCATGAACGTCGGCGGGGTCCGGGCGAGCTTCACGGTCGCGCCGAAGTACGGCGAGCAGCCGGGGCAGATCACGTACGCCGAGGCGTACGACGTCGCCCCCTTCGGCAACCTGCTCGTCACCGTCGACATGACGGGTGCCCAGATCAAGCAGGTGCTGGAGCAGCAGTACCAGCCGGTGCCCCAGCGAGGCGCGAGGCCGATGCTGGCGCTCGGCGTCTCCGGCGGCTTCACGTACACCTGGGACGGGAACCAGCCGCAGGGGTCACGCGTGAGCAACATGGTGCTGGACGGCGCCGCCGTCGACCCGAACGCGACGTACCGGGTGGGCACGCTGAACTTCCTCGCGGACGGCGGCGACCTCTTCACGGCGTTCACGCAGGGCACGAACCGTCTCGGCGGCGCCGAGGACCTGGCCAACCTCGTCGCCTTCCTCGGGGCGCACCCGGGGATCACGCCTCCGCCGGACCGGGTGCAGGGGCTGTAGGCGGGCTGCGGTCCTGGCCCGCTCAGGCGTCGACGGGCGCGTCCGCGGAGGCGTCCCGGCGCTCGCGGGCGGGCGGCACGAGCCGGTACCCCACGTTCCGGACCGTCCCGATCAGGTGCTCGTGCTCCGCGCCGAGCTTCGCCCGCAGCCTGCGGACGTGGACGTCCACCGTGCGCGTCCCGCCGAAGTAGTCGTACCCCCAGACCTCCTGCAGGAGCTGCGCCCTCGTGAAGACCCGGCCGGGATGCTGGACGAGGTACTTCAGGAGCTCGAACTCCTTGTACGTCAGGTCCAGGGGCCGTCCGCGCAGCCTTGCCGTGTACGTCGACTCGTCCACCGCCACGTCGCCGGCGCGGATCTCCGTCGGCTCGTCCGCGAGCGTCTCGGGTAGGGCCGCACGACCGGCGGCGAGACGCAGCCGCGCCTCGACCTCGGCGGGTCCGGCGGTGTCGAGCAGGACGTCGTCCGCGCCCCAGTCGGCGCTCACCGCGGCCAGGCCGCCCTCGGTGGTGACGAGCAGGAGCGGAATCGCCGTGCCTGTCGTGCGCAGAAGGCGGCAGAGCGACCGGACGGCGGCCAGGTCGCGCCGGCCGTCGACGAGCGGCGCGTCGGCGTCGGGCGCCGTCAGCAGCGCCGTCGCCTCGGCCGGAAGCACCCGCACCCGGTGCGGGAGCAGCGCGAGCGAGGGCAGCACGTCCGCTGACGAGCCGAGCGTGTTCGTGAGCAGCAGCAGGTCGGCCACACCACCTCCGGGACGGCGCGAGCGCCGGTCACCGCGCAGCCCGGCGTCGTGCGCGAGCATACGTGCCGGTCGGTGCGCTGCGGTCCAGCTCCGGACTCCCCGCTCGTCGAACTGGAAACCGGGGTAGAGGATCCGCCGCCCGCCGGTAGGCCACCAGCCCCTTCGCCCTGGCCTTGGTGGTCACCGATCTCGACGTCGGCGATGCTCCGACGAGCGTCGCGTTACTGGCCGGCGTCCAGTGCGCCGTATCGGGACTCCATGGCTCGCCAGGCCTAACCGACTGCGCCCGGGGTGGAACGAGGTGGTGTCTCCGCTGCGCGACGCGGGCGGGGACGACGAGGACGTCGTCCTCTGGCTCGCAGCGCCGAACGCTGCCCTCGGCCGCCGCAGCCCGGTCGAGACGCTCGACGACGGTGACCGCGGTCTCGTGCTCGACGTCGTCCGGAACGAGGCTGCCGGGGTGTGGTGACCGGCGGCGACCGTCCCGGAGCCCGCGGATCCGTTCGACCCCGCCTACTGGCCGGCGACTACCTCCTGACCGTGTAGCGCACGTGGGTGGCGTACGGCGAGGAGTAGACCCTGGCCACCTCAAGCTCCACATCCTGGTCGAACCCGTCGAACAGCCGCTTGCCCGCACCGAGGATCACCGGAGCCGTCGAGATGGCCAGCTCGTCGACCTTCCCCGCGGCCAGCGCCTGGCGGATGACGTCCGCGCCACCCCCGACGGCGACGTCGCGGTCCCCGGCTGCCTCGGCGGCCTGGGCGAGTGCTGCGTCGAGGTCGTCGACGAACCGGAAGCCGCTCTCCGGCGCTGGCTGGTCGGCGGTCCGGTGGGTCAGCACGAACAGGGTGCCGGGAAAGGGGTTGGTGCCGCCCCATCCGCCGGCCGCGTCGTACATGCCGCGACCGACCACTCCGGAACCCACCGTGGAGACGAGCTCGTCGTAGAACTCTTTGTCCGGGCCGTGCATGGCGAAGTCGTGGCCGGCCTCGTACGTCCAGGGACCGCCTATCACCCAGTAGTGCAGGCGCTCGCCGCCTCGGCCGAGCCCGAGTTGCGGCCCGTCGTCCGGACCCGTGACGTAGCCGTCGACGGACGCCGTGATGGAAGCGATGACCTTGCTCATGGTTCCTCCTTCGTCAGCTGTCCCGAGGACAGACCCGGCAGCGCAGGCCAACTCATCGCCTGTGTCCTCGGCCGCGCAGGAAGAGCAGTTCTCTGAGCGTCAGGTCCCCACCGTCGGCCCCTCGTGCGACACGTGCCAGGGCGTCAGGGGACGGCTACGAGGAGCCGGTCGAGCTCGGTCCTCAAACCGTCGACGAGGGCCTGCGGGTCCGGGCACAGCTGGCGCACCGTGGTGACGCTGACATCGACATGCTGTTCGTAGGTGACTGCGCCGAAGAAGAGGTGAACCGGCGGGCAGATGATCCCGCGGAGGAAGACGTTGACGATGCGGCGGGTCGCCAGGTAGAGCGGCTGACGCGGTCCGGCCAGCGTGGAGACGGTGAGGTTCTGCGTGGGAGGGAAGAGGCCGAATGCCTTGGTAGTGGCGAAGGCCATCGCCGCCGTGACGATCCCGGGCAGCAGCAGGTCGCCGACGTCGGCGAGGGACTCCCAGTCCGCCCGCGACCGGGGCAGGTCCTCCTTGGCCGCTGTGGAGCTGGCGTGCACCGCCGCCAGCCGTTCCCGGGCGTCGTCCAGATGCACGGGCAGGTCGACCCACATCGTGGTGATGTGGTTGCCCTGCATGCCGTCGTCGCCCGCGGCCCGGACGTTGACCGGGCAGGTGGTGCGGATCGGTTTGTCGGGCAGGTCCCCCCGCGCGGCCAGGTAGTCGCGCATGGTTCCGGCCACGAGCGCCAGCAGGACCTCGTTGACGGTCGTCCCGGGAAACACCGCGCGCACCGCCTGCACTTGGTCGAAAGGCAAGGTCACGAGGGCCATCGACTTGCGCGGGTCGCTGACGTGCTTGTTGAACAGCGTCACCGGCGGGGCATCCGTAAGCGAGGGCACGTAGCCGGGCAGCTCCGGGAGCCGCGCCGAGCGGTTGGCCAGCACTGGCGGCACGCTCGGCGCGAGCCGGCCCACGAGCCGCTTGGTAGCGACGGTGTTGGCAGCTATCCGGGTCGGTAGCTCGATGAGCGCCCGCCGCAGCAGCGAGCGTGGCCTCCGCCCGGTCAGCGGCGCTGGCTCACGGTCGTGACCTAACTGCGTGGGCTCGTCGTCGAAGAGGAGCTGCTGCAAGGCGATCATGCCGGCGCCGTCTATGAGCGCATGGTGCAGGCGCAGGACCAGTACCGCTCGCCCATCGGCTAGTCCCGTCAAGTACCACGCCTCCCAGAGCGGCCTTCGGCGGTCCAGTGGGCTGCCCGAGACCTCCAGGACTGTCTCGATCAGAGCGGACACGTCTCCCGGCGCCGGAACCACCCGATGGTGCACGTGCTCGTCGAGGTGGACGTCCGCCTGGGCCCAGCGGTCCTCCCCGATGCGCAGTGGCGCATGAGCGATCACGCGGCGGGCAACCGGCGAGCCGGACAGTCGCTGGCCGAAGACCGCCCGAATATCCTCGAAGGGCAGCGGACCCTCTGCTGCGGGCTCAAGGAGGTAGATCCCGGCGACGTCCATCGGGAACCCGCTGCGCTCGAGTCGCAGGAAGATGCTCTCGGTGCTGCGCATCGGCGGCATCTGCGTCCTCCGGAGTCCGGCGCGCCCGTCAGGCACTGCTCATTATGCTCGGTCCAGCGGGTTGGGCTCGTCCCCCTGCGTTGCCTGTTCCCCGATCGTTCAGCGGGACACCTCGTTGGGGACGTAGCAGGTGCGCCGTCGTCGCTGCGGCGCTGCAGGGTGACGTAGCTGGCGCCCAGTGGCAGACTGCCAAGCTGTGCCGCTCGCACGCATGCGCTCCGTGGTCCTCGATTGCCCTGATCCTCAGGCACTCGCCGAGTTCTACGGTGCTGTCCTCGGCGGGGAGGTCACGTCCGTCGAGGACGATTGGGTGGTCCTCGCGGTGGACGGGCTGCGTCTGGCGTTCCAGCGGGTGGAAGAGTTCGTTGCGCCGACATGGCCGAATGCCGAGCGGCCGCAGCAGTTCCACCTCGACGTAACCGTGGATGACGTCGACGCGGTCGAGCCGCGGGTGCTGGCGCTGGGCGCGACCAAGCACGAAGTACAGCCAGGCCAGGCAGCAGGTGACTCGTTCAGGGTCTACCTCGATCCGGCCGGTCACCCCTTCTGCCTCTGCTGGGACTGATGCGGGTAGTACGGCTCAGCGCCGAGGGCTAGGTAGTTGTCGGTAGTTGTCGCCATGAGACACTCCCCTTCCGGGGGATGACGCCGAGGCTCAGCCCCGGTGCTGTTCGGCGATGAGTTTCTGCGCGAGCGGTTCGAGTGCAGCCATCAGCTCGTCGAGCTCGCCCGGTTCGAGAACCTCGTACGGCGCGACGGCGAGCTCGTCGGTCAGCGCCTCGACACGGTTCTTGACCTGTCGGCCGGCAGGGGTGAACGTCGCCTCGTCCTTGACGAGTCCCCGATCCTTCATCTTGTCGATCAGGTCGGTCAGCTGCGCGGAGGGTAGGTGGTGGAGCCGGCCGAACGCCGGAGCCGAGATCCCCATGTCGAGGGCGAGCAGGACGTGGGCCTCGAGGCCGCCGATGCCCTCAGCCATGAGCGCGGAGATGTGGCCGTCGCCGCGGTGCTCACGCAGCAGTGAGGCGGCGTGGAAGAGACGGGCCACCGGCTGTTCCGGTAGGGGAAGCGTACGCAAGGCGGCATACAGAGGGCGGCCTTCGAGCGGGGCGCTGGTCGCTGCCTTGGTGAGGAGTTCGACGGCTCGGGCGAAGCCTGGCGTGTCGACGAGGTCGCCGAGGAGCCGCCGCAGCGCCTTGACGCAGCCCTCCTGCCGGGCGGCGATCGCCGCCTCCGGTGTGGTCGTGCTCCAGACCCTCGGGATGTGGCGGGCCACCTCACCCGGGGCGAAGTTGTAGAAGAGCGCGTGGACGACGGCCGCGGGGACACAGCTGCCGAGCGGGGCAGCGCGGCCGGCGAAGTAGGTGTCCCAGTAGTTGGTGAACCCGAGGGCGAACATCGCCTCGTTGGGTTCGTCAGCCGAGTATGGGATGACCCCGATCGGCTCGACAAGCTCGAACATCCTGCGAGCCAGCGAGCTCAGAACCCTCAACGCCCGTCCCCAATATTCGAAGCATTGACCATCACTCGCCCCATGGTGTGCTCCTTCAGTCCGAGACCGGGTTCCTTGTATCGACCGGTGAGGCGCCCCGAAGTCATCGCATCACCACGATTCTCGTGGTCGGTCAACACCGCTCAGGCAGCCTGGAGCGCGGCGGTATGACGCGTGCCTTCGCGGCCCCCGTCCGCAGCGCCATGGATGGACGACGCTGGCAAGGCTGGGCTGAGGCGGCTACGGCATTCGCTGGTGACGACGACGAACAGGGCGAGGCAGGAGACGGCAGCCGCAAGGCCCGGCACGAGGTGTCCCGTCAGCGAACCATCACACCGGCCGAGATCTTACGGCCAGCGCGACGCCTCTAGCACACGCTTGCCTCCGCTCGCCCTCGACCTCGTCTTTTGAGGGGTCCAAGAGCCCGAGCCCAGCCCGCGGCAAGTGAGGACACTCCTGAGATGGTTAGGCGGTGGGGACGAGTTGCGGGACATAGCGTTACCTCTAACGTGGCTGCAGGGCAGTGCAAGAGCGGGTGAGCGCGTACAGAGCCCGGATGCGGGCCCAAGGCCTTCGGCCTGTCCAGATTTGGGTACCGGACGTCGGTTCTCCCGAGTTCACCACGGAAGCTCATCGCCAGTCCGCGCTAGTTGCGGCCGCCGATCGAGCGAATGACGACATGGACTTCGTCGAAGCCGTCTCCACCAACTGGCACGAATGAGACGCGGAGACATCGTCAGCGTCGCGGGTGTTGTCTATGCGAGCAAGCCCGGCCATCTCTGATCATTCAGGACGACCGCTTCGATGGCGACTGACTCGTTGACGTTGTGCGGATTCACCAGCCAGGAGGTCGAAGCGCCCCTCCTGCGGGTGCCGGTCACAGCGGACGACAGGAACGGCCTTCGTCACGACAGCTTCCTGATGGTCGACAAGACCGCAACTGTCCGACGAAGCAACGTGGAGACGGTGGTCGGGAGGCTTGAGGCAACGACGCTGGTCGAGTTCGAGCGGCGACTCCTGGTCCTCCTCGGTTTCGGCGGATGACGCCTTGCCGAGCGGCAGACAGTGCGTCCGACTTGTGGTGATTGACGCACCTTGAGGGACGCCTGCCGGTCGTCGTCTTGGCCGTCGATGTGCCTTCGGGTCGGCGTCGTTGTCGAAGCGACCTGTCGATCGCGGCCCCATTGGGTTCGGTAGGCACGGTAGGCGCCACGGCGGTGGTCGATGCGGACGACGACGACCTCGTGCCGGTTGTCGTTGATGCGGTACAGGACCCGGTAGGTGCCGCGCCGTGCGGAATGAACCCCAGCGAGGTCTCCGCGCAGCGGCTTGCCGACCCGATGAGGGTTCTGGATCAAGGAGCCGGTAAGGAACTCGAGAACGGCCGCCGCCACCGGTTCCGGCAGCCTGGCCTGCAGGGCACGCACCGCTGGTGGGGTCACGACCAGTTCATAGGGCTCCTCCGCTGCGGTCACCGGCGCAGCGCGCGGACGGCCTCGATCCCACGGACGACGTCTCCGCGGGCGTAGGCGGCGTCGGCCTCGCGGATCTCGGCCAGTGCGTCCGGATCTGCGAGGACCTCCAGGGTCTCCTCCAGCTGCGCGAGGTCATCGGGACTGATCAGCACCGCGGCCGGACGCCCGTTCCGGGTCAGCGTGACCCGCTCGTGCTCGCGTTCGACGCGGTCGACGATCTCGCTGAGGTGGTCACGAACCTGACGAAGCGACTGCGTGCTCATGGACCACAATTGTGGCGCCCGAACGGCTCAGGGGCAAGGCCACTCGAGCCGGCGACGTCCTCGCCCCGCTCATGCGTCCGCTCGCGGCG
>JBKHWX010000173.1:0-4860 GCA_046566325.1 Actinomycetes bacterium
CGACGGCGCGTGCGCCCCCGGACGATCGACACCGTGCTGGTCGGTCATCTCTTCCCTTTCGTGGTCGGCCGTCTCGGGTGGTCGAGCCTGTCGAGACCTACATGTGGGGGACGTCCGCGGGGATGTCGTAGAACGTCGGGTGCCGGTAGACCTTGTCCCCGCTCGGTGCGAACAGCGGGTCCTTCTCGTCCGGGCTCGACGCGGTGATGGCGTCGGCCCGGACCACCCAGATGCTCACGCCCTCGTTGCGCCGGGTGTAGAGGTTGCGGGCGTTGTGCAGGGCCATGTGGTCGTCGGGGGCGTGCAGCGACCCGACGTGGACGTGGTTGAGCCCGCGCTTGCCGCGCACGAAGACCTCGTAGAGCGGCCAGGTGGCCTTCGGGGTGCCGTCGCCGAGGTCCTTCGCGGGATCGCCCTCGACGTGGGCGGTGGTGTCGTCCGACATGCTCATGCGGCCTGCTCCTCGGCCTCGCGGCGGGCCTGCTTGGCGGCGTACGCGGATGCCGCGTCGCGGACCCACTGCCCGTTCTCGTGGGCGGCGCGCCGATGGGCGAGGCGCTGGGCGTTGCACGGGCCCGCGCCCTTGACCACGGCGGTGAACTCGCTCCAGTCGATCTCGCCGAAGTCGTGCGCCTGACGCTCGTCGTTCCAGTGCAGGTCCGGATCGGGCAGCGTCACGCCCAGCGCGGCCGCCTGCGGGACGGTCATGTCGACGAAGCGCTGGCGCAGCTCGTCGTTGGTGTGGCGCTTGATCCGCCAGGCCATCGACTGCTGGGTGTTGGGGGAGTCGCCGTCGGCGGGGCCGAACATCATCAGCGAGGGCCACCACCAGCGGTTCGCCGCGTCCTGGGCCATGGCGTGCTGCTCGTCGGTCCCGCGAGACAGCGTCCACAGGATCTCGAAGCCCTGGCGCTGGTGGAACGACTCCTCCTTGCAGATCCGGATCATCGCTCTCGCGTAGGGACCGTACGAGCAGCGGCAGAGCGGCACCTGGTTCATGATCGCCGCGCCGTCCACCAGCCAGCCGATCGCGCCGACGTCCGCCCACGTGAGCGTCGGGTAGTTGAAGATCGAGGAGTACTTCTGCTTGCCGCTGTGCAGCATGTCGAGCAGCTCGCCGCGGGAGGTGCCGAGCGTCTCGGCCGCCGAGTACAGGTACAACCCGTGGCCCCCCTCGTCCTGCACCTTCGCGATGAGGATGGCCTTGCGGCGCAGGCTGGGGGCGCGGCTGATCCAGTTGCCCTCCGGCTGCATGCCGACGATCTCGGAGTGCGCGTGCTGCGCGATCTGGCGGACCAGCGTCTTCCGGTAGCCGTCCGGCATCCAGTCCCGGGGCTCGATCCGCTGGTCGGCCGCGAGCAGCGCGTCGAAGTGCTCCTGCTGCTGTGCGACGTCCGAGTCGGCGAGGACGGCGACGCGCCGGTCCTCGTGCGCCATCGCCTGCTCGACGGCGCCCGTCTGTGCTGCGTTGAGGGGAAGAGCTGCGTTGAGGGGAAGAGCTGCGTCGGGGGGAAGCGCTGTGCTCACCGACGTGGCTGAGGCGGCACCACCCTCGGGGACATGCGCCGGTTCCGGGGAGCAGTCATTGCCGTACACGCCGTCCGCCTTCTGCTGTGCCTGGCTACTCCTCCACTATCCCCCGACGTGACACTCTCGCACAAGGACAACGAAGAAGTGTCACGCGGCCGGCCTCTGCGAGACTCGTGCGCGTGGAGAGCGCCGACGTCCTGACCGGTTCCTCAGCCGACGCCTCCGTGCGCCCCGCGGCCGAGGCCGACCTGCCGGCCATCGGCGCCATCCACGCTCGGGCCTGGACGACCGCCTACGCGGAGCTGATCCCGAGGGACGTGCTGCCCGAGATCACCCCGCACGCGATGACCGAGGCCTGGCGGCCGCACCTGGAGGTCGCGGGCGAGCCGATGCACCACCTGCTCGTCGCGTGCTCGGGACCCACGGTGGTCGCCTTCGGGGCCTTCGGCCCGGCGTCGCCCCAGCGCTGGCTGGAGCCCGGCGACGCCGAGCTCTCCACCCTGCTCGTCGACCCGGCCCACCAGCGCCGCGGCCACGGCTCGCGCCTGCTGGCGGCGGGTGTCGACCTGCTGCGGGAGGACCGCGTGCGTCGGCTGTTCACATGGGTGCCGGCGGCGGACGGGCCGCGGATCGCGTTCCTCGAGTCCGCCGGGTTCGGGCGGGACGGCGCGTGGCGGGAGCTGACGCTCGGGTCGGACGACGCCGAGCAGGGATACCGTGGCGACGAGCCGGAGCACGGTCTGCGCGAGGTGCGACTCGTCGCCGTGCTCCACGAGGACGTCGTCGAGCCGGCCGAGCCGGCGGCGCACCACTGCGACGTCGAGGAGACGTGACCTCCGTGCCCACGATCGCAGCGGAGGCGGGCTCGGGTCGGTGAGCGGCGACCGGCCGGAGCGCGAGGCGCCGGACACCCGAGCACCGACGGTCCGCCAGGCCTTGTCGGTCGGTGTGGCGACCGGCGCCTACGGCGTGTCCTTCGGCGCGCTGTCCGTCGCGGCGGGCCTGGACGTCCTGCAGACGTGTGCGCTGAGCCTGCTGATGTTCACCGGCGGGTCGCAGTTCGCCTTCATCGGTGTCGCGGGAGCGGGGGGCACGCCGACGGCGGCAGTCGCCACGGCGGGGATGCTCGGAGCACGGAACGCGCTCTACGGGCTCCAGATGTCCCGGGTGGTCGGTGCCCACGGCCTGCTCAAAGTCGCCGCCGCGTGGCTGACCATCGACGAGTCGACCGCCGTCGGCTCGAACCAGCCCACGCCTGGCCTGCGTCGGCTCGGGTTCTGGCTGACGGGCCTCGCCGTGTTCGTGCTCTGGAACATCGCCACGCTGGCGGGCGCCCTCGTGGGCGACGCGCTCGGTGACCCGAAGCGCTGGGGACTGGACGCCGCGGCATCCGCCGCCTTCCTCGGGCTGCTGTGGCCGCGCCTGCACAGCGGGCAGGCCCGCGCGGTCGCCGCTGCCGCGGTCGTCGTCGCGACGGCCCTGACGCCGGTCAGCCCGGCGGGCGTGCCGGTGCTGGCGGCGGCAGCAGCCGCGGTCGCCCTCGGGTGGCGGTCCGCTCCGGGCAGCCGCCTGCGGTCAGGCGGGCGCGCGCGCCACCGTCGCGACCGGCGGGAGTCGCCCGCATGACGGGCTGGGGCGCGGTCCTGGCGGCCTGCGCCGTCTGTGCGCTGCTGAAGCTCGCCGGGTACGTCGTGCCGGAGAAGGTGCTCGAGGGCGAACGCCCCTCCCGGCTGGCGGGGCTGGTGACCGTGTCTCTGCTCGCCGCGCTGGTCGCCGTCCAGACCTTCGCCTCCGGAACGTCCCTGGTGCTGGACGCGCGGGTCGCCGCCCTGGCGGTCGCGTCCGTCGCGTTGTGGCTGCGAGTGCCGTTCGTCGTCGTGGTCGTGCTCGCGGCGCTCGTCGCCGCCGCACTGCGGGCGTTCGCGTGACCTCTGCCGGGGTCGGCACCACCCCTGGCCTGCGCCTGCTCGCTCCGGGTCGCCTGCTGGGCGTGGACGCGGCACGAGGGATCGCGCTGCTCGGGATGATGTCGGTGCACGTGGTCCCGGGGGTGACCGCCTCGGGGGACGTCACCTGGGCGTACCGGATCTCGGCCGGACGCGCCTCGGCGCTGTTCGCCGTCCTGGCAGGTCTGTCCCTCGTGCTGTCGACGCGGGACCGGACCGGCCGCGCGGCCCTGGCGCCGGGTTCGCGCAGGGGGGTGCTCGCTCGCGCGGGCTTCATCGCGGCGGTCGGTCTGACGCTCGGCGTCCTGCCCTCCGGGGTCGCCGTGATCCTCGTGCACTACGGCGTGCTGTTCGCGGTCGGCGCCCTTTTCCTGCGCCTCGGACGACGCACGCTCCTCGTGCTCGCCGGGTGCTGGCTGCTGCTCAGCCCGGTGGTCGGGCACATGGTGCGAAGCCACCTGCCGCCCGGGCCCGGGCCCAACCCGTCGTGGCTCAGCCTGGCCGACCTGCCGCAGCTGGCGACGACCGTGCTGTTCACCGGCTACTACCCCGTGCTGCAGTGGACGGCGTACCTGCTCGTCGGGATGGCGGTCGGGCGGATGCCGCTCCGTCGGCCGGCCACCGGAGCCGGTCTGCTGGTGCTAGGGCTGGGGCTCGCCGTGCTGGCGAAGGCGGTCTCCGCGCTGCTGCTCGGGCCGCTCGGAGGTGCCGCGAGGCTCGTCGTCCCGGAGTCCTCGGTGCTGTTCGGGCTCGACCTGCCGACGGCGCTCCGTACCGGCATCTACGGGACCACGCCCACCACGAGCTGGTGGTGGCTCGCCGTGGCCGGGCCCCACTCCGGGACCCCGCTGGACCTGCTCCACACCACCGGCACGTCCCTGGCGGTCCTCGGCGGGTGCCTGCTGCTCGCCACGGTCCTGCACGGCCGGGCGACGATGCTGCTGCTGCCCGTCGCGGCGGCGGGGTCCATGACGCTGACGCTCTACAGCCTGCACGTGGTGACGCTGGCGGCGACGCCGGGTGCCGTCGCGGGCCGGCTCTCGTCGGGGACGGTGTGGTTCCTGCACGCGGCGCTGGCGGTCGCCCTGGCGTCCGTCTGGCAGCTGACGGGCCGGCGGGGGCCGCTGGAGGGGGTGGCCGCGGAGATCACGGCGGCAGCCCGCGGGTCGGCGACGCATGGTTCCAGTTCCAGGGAGAGCCACGAGTAAGGGGCTGGCGGACGGCTCTTTCGGCGGCTCGTGAAGCTAGGGCAACGGTCACCCACGGCGAATGCCGCACCCCCGCTCGGCCCACGCTCCCGTGTCGGCGACGGCGACGGCGACGCTCGCCGTTGATCACGTTTTCGTTACGGTTCTGGCGGTGTCCGGTGCGCCCGGGTTCTGCG
>JBKHWX010000174.1:0-3160 GCA_046566325.1 Actinomycetes bacterium
ACTCGCACGCGACCGCCGAGCCCGTCGCGTCGCCTCCCGACGTCTGCGCCCGTCAGACCTGACAAAGGCCCCGCCGCACGAGCGCCTGACAGCTCGCGCCAGGCGTCCGATCACTTCCGCACCTCGCACCGGTCTTCCGTACAGCCGACCGGCGGGAGTCTTGTGTGAGCGAAGCGGTCGTCCTCGACCTGAACGGCATGGTCGAGCGCGCGGACGTCCCCCTGCTGTGCCGGCGGCTGCTGCGACTGCTGGACGACGCCACCGACGGCATCGTGGTCTGTGACGTCAGCCGAATGACCAGCGCCGATACCACGACGATCGAAGCCTTGGCCAGGCTTCAGCTGACGGCGAAGCGGCACGGAGCTGCGGTCGTCCTCCGGGGTGCCGGCCACCACCTGACCTGCCTGCTGGCGGTCGCCGGCCTCACCGACGTCCTGCCGGCGGAGCCCCCTTCAGCTCTCGGCGTGGGCAGGGAGGCCGAACAGCGGGAAGAGGTCCGTGTTGAGGAAGTTCGTGATGCTGACGATCCGCCCCTCGGCCACCCGCAGTAGGTGCAGGGACCACGGGTCGAACCGCCCACCTGGCCCGCTCGGCCGGTACTGGGCGAAGGCGGGCTGGCCGTTGGCCGTCACGGGCAGCAGGCGGGAACCACGGCAGCCATGACCGGGGCCGAGATGCCAGGCGCCGATGTCCGTGGGCCCGCTCAGCCAGAGCGCGTACGGCGGCATGGACTGCGTCGCGTCCTCGTGCCGCAGCGCCACCAGAGCCTCGATGTCGTACGCCTCGAACGCCTCCACGTAGCGCGCCAGCAGCGCCCGGTGCTCGTCGTCCAGCGGATCGGGCGCTGCGCCAGGCATGCTCAGCTGCCGGGAGGAGATCGTCGCCCTCGCCCGCTGCAGCGCGCTGTTGACGGAGGCCACGCTCGTGTCGAGCAGCTCCGCCACCTCGTCCGCCTTCCAGCGCAGCACTTCACGCAGGATCAGCACGGCACGCTGCTTGGCCGGCAGGTGCTGCAGAGCCGCGACGAACGCCAGCCGGACCGACTCCCGCGCCACCGCGACCTCCGCCGGGTCACCGTCCTCCGGCAGCAGCAGGCCGTCGGGCGCGGGCTCCAGCCAGGTCCGCTCAGGCAGCGGCTCCCCGAGCGACGAGACCACCGGTGGTGACGCGGACGGCGAGAGGTCCACCGGCATCGCGCGCCGCTTGCTCCCGCTCAGGGTGTCGAAGCACACGTTGGTGGCGATGCGGTACAGCCAGGACCGCAAGGACGAGCGCCCGTCGAAACCGCTCAGGCCGCGCCATGCCCGGACCATCGTGTCCTGCACCGCGTCCTCGGCGTCGAACGGCGACCCGAGCATCCGGTAGCAGTAGCCGGTCAGCTCGCGCCGGTACTGCTCCAGCTCGCCGCCCGGGCGGTCGAAGGCGTCTGCGTTGGCGGCGTCGACAGTCACGCCGCCGGTCGCGGTGCTGGTCATCGGACCACTCCCTTCGCCGCCTTGAAGGCGGGGACGCACGGCTGGTGCGGCTCCTGCGCGGACCTCAGCGACAGTACACGCGGAGTCCGACAGTCCGAGCCGGTCGCCGCGGCCGTCCCAGCCCCGGCCCTCGTGCATGCTCGCCGGGGCGTCACGGCCGGTTGCCCTGCCGCCGCTGCTCACGGTGGATCCGCCTCCAGCGGCCCGCGCGCTCCGCCCGTAGCCGTGCGTCGACGCGCGACGCCTGGTACTCCGCTTCACGCAGCAGCTTTCGGTAGCTGGCGAGCCGCCGCTCCGGCAGCCGGCCTTCCTCCACGACCGTCAGGACGGCGCATCCCGGCTCGCAGCCGTGGGTGCAGTCGTCGAACCGGCAGTCCCCCGCCAGCTCGTCGACCTCCGCGAACACCTCGTCCAGGGACTGGTGGCCGAGCAGGCCTACGCTGCGCAGTCCCGGGGTGTCGAGCACCGCACCGCCGTCGGGCGCCAGGTGCAGCTCGCGGGTCACCGTCGTGTGCCTGCCCTTGCCGTCGGTTCGGGGCGGCCGGGTTCGCATCACCTCGCCGGGCTCGCCCCCCGAGCCGACGAGAGCGTTGAGCAATGTCGACTTGCCCGCCCCCGAGGCTCCCAGGAGCGCAATCGAGCTCCCATCGGCCAGGGCTGCGCGCAGGGGCTCGAGTCCCTGGCCCGCGAGGGCGGCCACCGCGAGCACCTCGACGCCCGGCGCCAGGTCCGTCACGTCGTCCACCAGGTCCTGCGGAGACGCCACGAGGTCGGCCTTCGTGAGGACGACGACCGGCCGGGCCCCCGAGGACCAGGCGAGCGCGAGCAGGCGCTCGAGCCGCGCAGGCTCGAGGTCGGGTGTCATCGCCTCGACGACGACCACGACGTCGACGTTCGCCGCGAGCACCTGACCTCGCGAGGACCCCTGTGACGCCTGCAGGCGGACGACGGCCGTCCGGCGCGGCAGCACCTGCATGATCGTGCGTCGTCCGCCGACGCCCGGAGACGCGCCGAGGACGACCCAGTCTCCCGCTGCCGGGATCCTGGTGGGGTCATGCGCGACCGCGGCGGCGAGCGCCGGTCCCCATGGCGCCTGGACGGTCACCAGGCGTCCAACGCCTGCCGACGCTTCCTCTCCGACTGCCGGTGCGAGCAGGACGAGCGCACCACCCCTGTCGGCTCGGACAACACGGCCCGGCACCGGCTCGCCGTCCCCCTCGCTGCTCGGGTGGGACGACGCGCCGAGCCCGTCCTGGACGGCGGCGACGAACACCGCCGTCCACCCGTCGTCCCAGCCCGCAGCCTGAAGCTCGGGCACGGAGCGAGACAGGGGGACCACCCGGACACCTCTCGACAAGGGGACAGGAGCGGCTGTCGACGCTAGTGCGCAGACGTCGAGCCGGTCACCTGGTTTTCACCGCGCCCCGCGTATCAGAGCGTGTTCGGCGCGCCGGGGTGGTCAGGGTCGGGGTCGACCGGGGTCAGCGGCCGGTGGTCCTCCCCCTCCTCTTCTTCTTTGGCTGCCTCCTCCAGGGGGCGCCCACGGGCGAGAGTGCGTCGCGGGTCGGGCCAGATCACCTCCGTCGCTGCGTTCACCCACGCGGGCAGGACTCGCTCGATCTGCGTCCAGTCCCACGCCAGATGGCCCGCGACGACGCTGTCGATCTCGAAGAGCTCGAACTCCA
>JBKHWX010000175.1:0-12412 GCA_046566325.1 Actinomycetes bacterium
CAGAGCGTTGCGCAGTGCCGGGACCCGGGCTTTTGGTGTAGGCATAGGGGTGCAGGGGGTAGGACCAACGAGCTGATGCGCTCGGCCGAGCGTGCCCGGGCGGGAGACGGCGCTGCGGCGCGCCCGTCTCAGGGCGGCCGCGGACCGACGAGGGGATGACTGCATTGACGACCGACGTGAACGCCCCGCCCACCGCGTCGGGGCGGGACGGCCCGCTCAGCGAGGCTCTCGTGCGGACCGGGCGGTTCTTCCGCAGCGGCGACGTCTCGGAGGACGGACGGGCGCTGTTCAAGCAGGGCGGCCGGCAGGCGGACGACTTCTACCGGGACCGGTGGAGCCACGACAAGGTCGTCCGGTCCACCCACGGCGTCAACTGCACCGGGTCCTGCTCGTGGAAGGTCTACGTCAAGGACGGGATCATCACCTGGGAGGCACAGCAGACCGACTACCCCTCGGTCGGTCCCGACCGCCCCGAGTACGAGCCCCGCGGCTGCCCTCGAGGGGCGGCGTTCTCCTGGTACACGTACTCGCCCACGCGCGTGCGCTACCCGTACGTCCGGGGCGTCCTGCTCGACATGTACCGGGAGGCGAAGGCCAGGCTGGGCGACCCGGTGCTCGCCTGGGCCGACATCGTGAACGACCCCGAGCGGTCCACCCGGTACAAGCGGGTCCGCGGCAAGGGCGGCATGGTGCGCGCCACGTGGGACGAGGCGCTCGAGATGGTGGCCGCGTCGCAGGTCTACACCATCAAGCGGTGGGGGCCGGACCGTGTCGCCGGCTTCTCGCCCATCCCGGCGATGTCGATGGTGTCGTTCGCCGCCGGCGCGAGGTACCACTCGCTCATCGGCGGCTCGATGCTGAGCTTCTACGACTGGTACGCCGACCTGCCGGTGGCGTCCCCTCAGGTGTGGGGTGACCAGACCGACGTCCCCGAGTCCGGCGACTGGTGGGACGCGGGATACCTGATGCTGTGGGGATCCAACGTCCCGGTGACGCGGACCCCGGACGCCCACTGGATGACCGAGGCGCGGTCCCGCGGGCAGAAGGTCGTCGTGGTGGCGCCCGACTACTCGGACGCCGTCAAGTTCGCGGACGAGTGGCTCGCCCCTCACCCCGGCACGGACGGCGCCCTGGCGATGGCGATGGGTCACGTCGTCCTTCAGGAGTTCTTCGTCGAGCGGCAGGTGCCGTACTTCACCGAGTACTGCAAGACGTACACGGACCTGCCCTTCCTCGTCGAGCTCGAGCAGGACGGCGACACGTACGTCCCCGGGAAGTTCCTCACCGCGGCCGACCTCGGCGACTCGAGCGAGAACGCCGACTTCAAGACCGTACTGCTCGACGCCTCCGGCAAGCCCACGGTCCCGAACGGCTCGCTCGGTTTCCGGTACGGGCCCGAGGGCGAGGGGCTGTGGAACCTGGACCTGCAGGGAGTCGACCCGCTGCTGTCGGCGGAGGGCTCGGACGAGCCCGCGGTGCCGCTGACGCTGCCGGCGTTCGACTCGGTGGACGGCGCCCCGCGCCGGGTCCGCCGCGGCGTCCCGGTCCGCAGGGTCGCGGACCGTCTGGTCACCACGGTGTACGACCTCCTGCTCGCGCGGTACGGGGTGAAGCGGGAGGGGATGCCGGGGACGTGGCCGACCGGCTACGACGACGCCAGCGAGCCGGCTACGCCGGCGTGGCAGGAGCAGTTCACAGGCGTCTCCGCCGACAAGGCCGTGCGGATCGGGCGTGAGTTCGCCCAGAACGCCGAGGACTCCCGCGGCCGGTCGATGATCATCATGGGTGCGGGCACCAACCACTACTTCCACTCCGACACCATCTACCGGACGTTCCTGGCGCTCACGACCCTCACCGGCTGCCAGGGGGTCAACGGCGGCGGCTGGGCCCACTACGTCGGGCAGGAGAAGGTGCGGCCGATCACCGGTTTCGCCCAGCTCGCGTTCGGGCTCGACTGGTCCCGCCCGCCGCGCCAGATGATTCAGACCGCGTACTGGTACCTCGCGACGAACCAGTTCCGCTACGACCAGTTCTACGCCGACACCCTGTCGGCTGCGGGCCAGGGCGGGCGGTTCGCCGGGATGACGACGGCGGACGTGATCGCGCAGTCGGCGCGCCTCGGCTGGATGCCGAGCTACCCTACGTTCGACCGCAACCCCATGACGTTGGCGGACGACGCCGAGAAGGCGGGGGTGCCCGTCGGCGAGTACGTGCCGGCCGAGCTCAAGGCGGGCCGGCTCCGGTTCGCCGCGGAGGACCCGGACTCGCCGGAGAACTTCCCGCGCGTGCTCGGGATCTGGCGCGCCAACCTGCTCGGCAGCTCGGGCAAGGGCAACGAGTACTTCCTGCGCCACCTGCTCGGCACCGAGAACGCCGTCCGCGCGCAGGAGGCTCCGACCGGGCTGCGACCACGGGACGTCGTCTGGCACGACGAGGCCCCCACGGGCAAGCTCGACATGCTCTTCTGCATCGACTTCCGGCAGACGAGCACCACGGTGTTCTCCGACGTCGTCCTGCCGGCCGCCACGTGGTACGAGAAGCACGACCTGAACAGCACGGACATGCACCCCTTCGTGCACTCGTTCAACCCGGCGATCTCCCCGCCCTGGCAGACACGGACGGACCACGACGCCTTCCACGGCCTCGCGCGGGTCTTCAGCGAGCTCGCCCGCACCCATCTCGGGACGCGCAAGGACGTCGTCGCCGTCGCGCTCACCCACGACACGCCCGACGAGATGGCGACCCCGAAGGGCCGCGTGCGCGACTGGAAGCGCGGCGAGTGCGAGCCGGTGCCCGGCAAGACGATGCCGAAGCTCGTCGTCGTCGAGCGGGACTACACGGCCATCGCCGACAAGATGGCGTCCCTCGGCCCGCTCGCCGACTCGCTCGGGGCGACGACCAAGGGCGTGACCTTCGACGTCACCCGCGAGGTCGAGTACCTGCGGCAGAAGAACGGCACGGTCCGCGGCGGCCCGGCGGACGGCCGCCCTTCGCTCGCCCGCGACGTCCACGCCTGCGAGGCGATCCTCGCCCTCTCGGGGACGACGAACGGTCACCTTGCGACGCAAGGCTTCCACTCGGTCGAGAAGCGCACCGGCAAGCGGCTCGCGGACCTCGCCGCGGAGCACGAGGGCAAGCAGATCACCTTTGCCGACACCCAGCAGGCCCCGGTGGCGGTCATCACGTCGCCCGAGTGGTCGGGCAGCGAGTCCGGCGGACGCCGCTACTCGGCCTTCGTGATCAACGTCGAGCGCCTGAAGCCGTGGCACACGCTGACGGGTCGCCAGCACTTCTACCTCGACCACGACTGGATGGCGGAGATCGGCGAGGGCCTGCCGGTCTTCCGGCCGCCGCTCAACATGACCGCGCTGTTCTCCGAGCCCCAGGTGGGGGAGCAGGGCGAGCTCGGGATCGCCGTCCGCTACCTGACCCCGCACAACAAGTGGTCGATCCACTCGGAGTACCAGGACAACCTGTTCATGCTCAGCCTCTCCCGAGGCGGGCAGACGATCTGGATGAGCAGCGCGGACGCCGCGAAGATCGGTGTCTCCGACAACGACTGGATCGAGGCCGTGAACCGCAACGGCGTCGTGGTCGCGCGGGCGATCGTGTCGTACCGGATGCCCGAGGGCACGGTGTACATGCACCACGCACAGGACCGGCTCATCGACGTCCCCCTGTCCGAGACCTCCGGCCTTCGGGGCGGCATCCACAACTCCCTGACCAGGCTGCTCGTCAAGCCGAGCCACGTCATCGGCGGGTACGCCCAGCTGTCGTTCGCGTTCAACTACCTCGGCCCGACAGGCAACCAGCGGGACGAGATCACCGTCATCCGGCGCCGCAGCCAAGACGTCGAGTACTGAGCCGTTGAGTACTGAGCCGTTGAGTAGTCAGACGTCGAGACCTGAGGTGTCGGGTACGGAGGCGCAGTTCCGATGAGATCGACCGGAGGTCGACCGATATGAGACTGATGGCCCAGATGGCCATGGTCATGAACCTCGACAAGTGCATCGGGTGCCACACGTGCTCGGTCACCTGCAAGCAGGCGTGGACCAACCGGAGCGGCGTCGAGTACGTCTGGTTCAACAACGTCGAGACCCGCCCCGGGCAGGGCTACCCGCGCACCTACGAGAACCAGGAGCGGTGGCGCGGCGGCTGGGAGCTGAACCGCCGCGGCAACCTCAAGCTCAAGGGCGGCAGCCGGCTGAAGAAGCTGCTGACGATCTTCGCGAACCCGCTGATGCCCTCGATCGAGGACTACTACGAGCCCTGGACGTACGACTACGAGACGCTGACGGACGCGCCCCTGCAGAAGCACACCCCGGTGGCTCGGCCGAAGTCCCTGCTGTCCGGCGACGACATGAAGATCAGGTGGAGCGCCAACTGGGACGACGACCTCGGCGGAGGGCCGGAGGTCACGCGGGGCGACCCGGTGCTCCAGCAGATCGGCGACAAGGTCAAGCTCGAGTTCGAGCAGACCTTCATGTTCTACCTGCCGAGGATCTGCGAGCACTGCCTGAACCCGTCCTGTGCCGCGTCCTGCCCGTCGGGCGCGATCTACAAGCGCACCGAGGACGGCATCGTCCTCGTGGACCAGGACCGCTGCCGCGGCTGGCGCATGTGCGTCACCGGCTGCCCCTACAAAAAGGTCTACTTCAACCACCGCACCGGCAAGGCGGAGAAGTGCACGTTCTGCTTCCCGCGCGTCGAGGTGGGCATCCCGACCGTCTGCTCCGAGACCTGCGTCGGGCGCCTGCGCTACATCGGGCTCGTGCTCTACGACGCTGACAAGGTGCTGGACGCCGCCTCGGTCAAGGACGAGAAGGACCTGTACGCGGCCCAGCGCAGCGTCTTCCTCGACCCGAACGACCCCGCGGTGGTCCGCGAGGCGGAGCGCGTCGGGATACCGCGGGACTGGGTCGAGGCGGCCCAGCGGTCGCCGGTGTGGGCGCTCATCAACAAGTACGAGGTCGCGCTCCCGCTGCACCCGGAGTACCGGACGATGCCCATGGTCTGGTACATCCCGCCGCTGTCACCGGTGGTCGACGTCGTGAAGGACACCGGCGTCGACGCCGAGGACAAGGGCAACCTGTTCGCGGCGATCGAGGCCCTTCGGATCCCCGTCGAGTACCTCGCCGAGCTGTTCACCGCGGGCGACGTCGCGCCGGTCCAGGACGTCCTGCGCAAGCTCGCGGCCATGCGCAGCTACATGCGGGACATCAACCTCGGCCGGGACCCGCAGGAGTCGATCCCGGAGTCGGTGGGGATGGACGGCGGGACCATGTACGACATGTACCGGCTCCTGGCGCTGGCCAAGTACGACGAGCGGTACGTCATCCCGACCGCGCACGCCGAGCAGGCGCACCACCTGGAGGAGCTCGCGACCGAGTGCGCCCTGGACTACGAGGGCGGCCCGGGGATGATGGGCGCCTCCGGGCCGTTCGGCGAGGGGTCGGGCGGCCAGGCACAGCCGATCGCGGTCGAGAACTTCCACATGCTGAAGCAGCGGCAGACCAGCGACTCGTTCGTCGACCCGGAGAACAAGTCCCGGCGGGTCAACCTGCTGAACTGGGACGGCAAGGGACTGCCGGACGGCCTGTTCCCGACGCGGACCGGCGGCCCGCCGGACGTCTCCGCGCTCGAGGAGGGCGCCGACCTCAACGCCGAGACGGACCCGAGGGCCGAGACTGACTCGAGGCCTGGGACCGACTCGAGGGCCGAGAGGGAGCCGAACCGGTGAGGCGCTCGCTCCGCGAGCGAGCCACGACCTGGCAGATCGCCTCGCTGCTGCTCGACTACCCGGACGCCGCGTGGTGGGCCCGGCTGCCCCTGCTGCGCGGGGAGGCCGAGACCCTGCCGGCCGACCTGTCGCGCCCGCTCCTGGCGTTCCTCGAGTGCGTCGCGGGAGCGAACCGAACGGCGCTGGCGGAGGACTACGTCGCGACGTTCGACTCCAAGCGCAGGTGCTGCCTGTACCTGACGTACTACGCGTACGGCGACACGAGGAAGCGCGGCGTCGCGCTGCTCGCGTTCAAGCGCGCCTACCGGGCCGCCGGCGTCGTCCTCTCGGACGACGAGCTGCCCGACCACCTCGCGGTCGTGCTGGAGTTCGGCGCCACCGCCGACCCGGAGGCCGGCCACCGGCTGCTCGTCGACCACCGCGCGGGCCTCGAGCTGCTCCGGCTCGCCCTGGGGGACGCCGGTTCGCCGTGGCGCGCCGTCCTCGACGCCGTGTCGGCCACGCTGCCACCCCTGCAGGGCGACGAGCGGGACGCCGTCGAGCGGCTCGCGGCCGTCGGCCCGCCGGCGGAGGAGGTCGGCCTGGAGCCGTTCGCCCCGCCCGAGTACATGCCGACGACGATGGGAGCCAGACGATGAGCGGAACGCCGCTGCTCGCCGGGTCGCTGCGCACGGCCGCGGAGGCGGGCCTCCCGCCCGCGAACGGGGTCGACATCCTGCTGTGGGTCGTCGTCCCGTACGTGTGCCTGGCGATCTTCGTGCTCGGGCACATCTGGCGGTACCGGTACGACAAGTTCGGCTGGACGACGCGCTCGTCCCAGCTCTACGAGAGCGCCCTGCTCCGGCTGGGGAGCCCGCTGTTCCACTTCGGGATCATCTTCGTCCTGCTCGGGCACGTGATGGGGCTCGGCGTGCCGAAGTCGTGGACCCACGCGGTCGGCATCTCCAACGAGATGTACCACGTGGCGGCGGTGGGGGTCGGGACGATCGCGGGCGTCTGCACCCTCGTCGGGATGGCGATCCTGATCTACCGCCGACGCACCGTCGGGCCGGTGTTCAGCGCGACCACGAAGATGGACAAGCTGATGTACCTCGTGCTCGCCGTCGTCATCCTGCTGGGTCTCGGCAACACGGTCATCGCGAACGTCTTCGGCCACTACGACTACCGGGACGGGGTCTCCGTGTGGTTCCGGGGCATATTCAGGGGGTCGCTGCACCCGGAGCTGATGGCCGCCGCGCCGATCGGGTTCCAGCTCCACGGGTTCGTCGCGATGCTGCTGTTCGCGCTCTGGCCGTTCACCCGCCTCGTGCACGTCTTCAGCGCGCCGATCGGCTACTTCACCCGGCCGTACATCGTCTACCGCAGCCGTGAGGACGTCGACCTCGGTGCACGTGCGCCCCGCCGCGGCTGGGAGCGCGTGCGGTGAGCGACCAGGCTGCAGCCGAGCACGCGTCGTCCCGCGGCCACGACCACCCGGGCGGCGTGACCGACCTGCACGGGCTCGCGGACGAGCTCGCGCCGGCCGCCCGACAGGCCTCCGCACAGCGGGTGGCCCGCACGGTGACAACGGTGGGGGCGCTGCGGCTGACCGTCATCGCCCTCGCGTCCGGAGCGGCGCTCTCGGAGCACGAGAACCCGGGGGCGGCGACGCTGCAGGTGCTGCGGGGGAGCGTCGTCCTGCACACCGACAGCAGCCAGTGGCGGCTCGGCGCCGGGTGCATCGTGCAGATCCCCGACGACCGCCACGGCCTGCGCGCCGAGGAGGACAGCGTCGTCCTGCTCACCGTGGCCCTGCGCCAACCCCGGGGTTGACCTGAGGGCATCACCGGCTTGCGGGGGAGGGATCAGGCGACGCTCGCCCATTCCCCCACCACGGGACCTTCGTCCCTGACACGGGACCTCCGACTACCGCATCATGAGGCCATGGAGACCACCCACCGCATCCAGGTGCTCAACGAGGAGCAGAGCATCGACCTGTTGGACCGGGCCGAGGTCGGCCGCGTCGTCTTCACCGACCACGCGCTGCCCGCCATCCTCCCCGTCACCTATGCCGTGGACGGTGGCACCATCGTGATCAGGACGTCGCGTGGCTCGCGGCTCGCCAGGGCCGCCGACGGCGCGGTGCTGGCGTTCGAGGCGGACGACGTGCGGCCGGAGCGCGGCGACGCCTGGAGTGTCGTCGTCACCGGTGAGGCGCGCATCGAGACCGACCCGGACGAGCAGGAGCGGCTGGCCGACCTGCTCTCGCCGTGGGTGCCCGGCGTCAAGGACGTCTTCATCCGCATCCCTCTGACGGTGGTGACCGGTCGGCTCATCACCGGCCGCCCGCTGGCCGGCCGCCACCGGCACGCGGCCGTGCCCGGCTGACGAGCCCCGTCTCCGGGTGGCCAGTTGGCGTGGCGTCAGTAGACCCAGACGGCGCTGCCGCGGGGCATGAGCTTCTCGGCCCAGATCATGTCCATCGCCTGCAGGGTCACCCGTGCGCAGCCGTGCGACGCGGGGTACGGGGGCACGCTCTGGTACCCGTGCACGGCGACGCCGTCGGGATGGAAGTACTCGGGCCGGTAGAGCAGGCCCAGCTCGCCGTCGCGCCATCCGTCGTACATCCAGGAGACGGACCACTTGCCGCGCGGGGTGTCCGCAAGCATGGTCTTGTTCCCGTGCACGTAGGGCTGGAACGTCCCGGTGGACGTGTGCAGCACCCGGGTCACCTGACCGTTCCGGACGAACAGGAGCAGGCCGCGGTCGAGGTCGATCTCGGTGACGGCCCCCTGCGTGCTGCGGGCAGCGGGCCGCGTCCCGGCCTTCAGCTGCGTCGAGGTCTGCGGACCGACCGTCCCGTCACGGGTGATCCCAGCGGCGCCCTGGATGGCGAACACGGCCTGCGTGGTGAGGCCGCCGAACACGCCGTCCGGTGTGCCGAGCCAGTACCCGAGCTCGCTGAGCCGCTCCTGAAGGGCGCGGACGGCGGGCCCGGTGTCCCCGGGTCGCAGGACTCCGGGGGAGGGCACGGTGGGCGGCGGCACGGTGGGCGGCGGCACGGTGGGTGGCGGCACGGTCGGTGCGGGCACGGTGGGCGACGGCGAGGTGGGTTCCCCGGTCGTCGGTGCAGGGGTGACGGGGAGGGACGTCATGCCAGGAGCGGGATTCTCGGTCGTCGTCGCGACCGGCGCGGCCTGGGCGGGTGTGGTGGTCCCCCCACACCCCGTCAGTGCGAGGAGCGCTGCGACGGCGGCCCCGGCTCCCGTCGACGTGACAGCAGGGGCGCGTCGAGACCTCATATCCCAACAATGCCGATAGGGGGGCAAAATTTGCCACCGGTTCTGATCACATTCCTATGACACTTCTTGAACCTTGGTCAACAGCAGAGCTGCGGTAGACCAGCGTCGACAAAGGGCCTGCCGCAGCGACGACAGCGGGTTGGAACGGAAGATCATGGGCAGGGCGGGGACCGCCGAACGCTGCTAGCGTGCCAGCGGATCGGCGGCCGACCGTGCGGGCTGATCGCGCGGCCGTCCCCACCGGCCCCGCGGGAGGAAGGACCACAGGCGGAGGAGGCGTTGTGGCAGCCATCGAGGCACGGGGGGTCTACAAGATCTTCGGGCGCGGTGCTGAGGCGGCAGTCGCGCGCATGCAACGGGGTACCACCCGGGAGCAGCTCCGCGAGGAGGGCCTGACCGCCGCGGTGATCGACGCCTCCTTCGTCGTCGAGCCCGGCGAGCTCTTCGTCGTCATGGGTCTGTCGGGGTCGGGAAAGTCGACGCTGATCCGCATGGTGAACGGTCTGTTCGAGCCGACGGCCGGCTCGATGCTCGTCGAAGGGCAGGACATCAGGCAGCTCACCCCCAAGGGGCTGCGGTCTCTGCGGCGTGACAAGGTCAGCATGGTCTTCCAGCACTTCGCGCTCTTTCCGCACCGCACGGTCGGGGAGAACGCCGCCTACGGCCTCGAGGTACAGGGACTGGGCAGGTCGGAGCGGGAGCAGAAGGCTCGCGAGGCGCTGCAGATGGTCGGCCTGGCGGGGTGGGAGGGGTCACTTCCGGGCCAGCTCTCCGGTGGGATGCGCCAGCGCGTCGGGCTGGCGAGGGCGTTGGCCGCGGGGACGGACATCCTGCTGATGGACGAGGCCTTCAGCGCGCTCGACCCGCTGATCCGCCGGGAGATGCAGGACCAGCTGGCGGAGCTGCAGCACGACCTCTCGAAGACGATCCTGTTCATCACTCACGACCTGAACGAGGCCATGCGCCTCGGTGACCACATCGCGATGATGCGCAACGGCGAGATCGTCCAGCTCGGAACCGCACCGGAGATCCTCAACGACCCGAGGAGCGACTACGTGGCGCAGTTCGTGCGTGACGTGGACCGGAGTCGTGTGCTGACGGCGGCCTCGGTGATGGAACCACCCGTCGCGGTGCTCGGCAGCGACCAGAGCCCTGAAGAGGCGGAGGAGATGATGCGGAAGCACGAGCTGCCCGCGCTGTTGGTCGTCGGCCGGGACCGTCGTCTGGAAGGAGCGGTGTTCCGGTCGGAGGTGGCCGCGGCGACACGCGCCGGGGACAGGGACCTGAGCCGGATCGTGGTCGCAGACATCCCCACGGTCGGCGAGGACGTCGTCCTCGCCGATCTGCTCGTCAGCGCCGCGCAGAGCCCCGTTCCCCTGCCGGTCGTCGGGTCCGGGGACCGCCTCCTCGGGGTCCTGCCGTCGTCCACCCTGCTGAAGGTCATCGGCGGCGAGGCGACGTCCCAGACCGGAGGCAGCGACGTCGAGGAGGCGGTGCAGTGAGCTTTCTCAACGACGACTGGCTTCCGACCGTTCCGCTCGGGGAGTGGTTCAACGCCCTCGTCGACGCTGTAAACGAGTACCTGAGTGCGCTGCTGACCTTCATCGACTGGCTCCTGCGCGTGGCGCTCTACCAGAACGTGGACGCCGCGCTGCAATGGGTGCCGCCCTTGGTGATGGCTCTGGTGCTGGGCGCCGTCGCGCTCGTGGCGAGCGGATGGCAGCTGGGCCTGTTCACCCTCATCGGGCTCCTGCTCATCCAGAGCATGCCCACGCCGGGGCTGTGGACGGCGTCCATGGAGACGCTCGCGCTGGTCCTCGTGGCCAGCGTCTTCGCACTGCTCATCGCGATCCCGTTCGGGATCCTCGCGGCCCGCAGCCGAGTGGCCTCCACGGTCATCAGGCCGGTCCTGGACTTCATGCAGACGATGCCCGCGTTCGTCTACCTGATTCCGACGCTCTTCTTCTTCGGGATCGGCGTCACCCCCGGGATCGTGTCCACGATCGTGTTCGCGATGCCTCCTGGAGTGCGGCTCACCGAGCTCGGCATCCGGCAGGTCGACGCCGAGATGGTGGAGGCAGGACATGCCTTCGGGGCTCCCTCACGCCAGATCCTGACCCGTGTCCAGCTTCCGCTCGCCATGCCGACGATCATGGCGGGTGTCAACCAGGTGATCATGCTGGCGCTGTCCATGGTCGTGATCGCGGGGCTGGTGGGCGCGGGCGGCCTCGGTGGTGTCGTGTACTCGGGGATCACACGGCTCGACATCGCCAAGGGGTTCGAGGGCGGCGTCGGCGTCGTCATCCTGGCGATCTTCCTGGACCGGGTGACCGCAGCGCTCGGGCAGAGGTCGGCCGTCGCCAGAGCTCAAAGCAAGACGCTCGCTGGACGCTGAGCGGACGAAGGCACCCGACTCCAGAGAAGGTCGGAGAGATGAGGATGGGACGAATGGGAACATCAAGGATGCGGACGGCAGCCCTCGCCGCGGCCGGCGCCCTCGCGCTCGGACTCCTCGCCGCGTGCGGCGGGTCGAACCAGCCGGCCGGCGGCGGCACCAGCAGCGGCGGTGGCAGCGGTGGCGACAAGAACGTCACGATCGCCATCGCGGCAGGGTGGGACGAGGACATCGCCGTCAGCCACCTGTGGAAGTACGTGCTCGAGCAGAAGGGCTACACAGTCTCGCTGCCCGAGCTGGACATCGCCCCGGTGTTCGTCGGCGTCTCCAAGGGCGACCTGGACCTGTACCTCGACACCTGGCTCCCGGTCACCCACGCCGACTACTGGAAGCAGTACGGCGACAAGGTCGTCGACCTCGGTGTCTGGTACGACCAGGCCACGCTGAACATCGCGGTGCCGGACTACGTGGACGCGCAGTCGATCGGTGACCTGAAGGGCAAGGAAGCCGAGTTCGACGGAACGATCACGGGGATCGACCCCGGCGCCGGGCTGACACGGGTGACCGGCGAGGCGATGAAGGCCTACGACCTGTCGGGCTACACCCTCAAGACGTCCTCGACGCCGGCGATGCTCGCCGCCCTGAAGAAGGCGACCGACGAGAAGAAGCCGATCGTCGTGACCCTGTGGCACCCGCACTGGGCGTACAGCGCCTTCCCGATCAAGGACCTGACGGACCCGAAGGGCGCGATGGGAGGGTCCGAGAAGATCCACTCCATCGCCAGCGAGAAGTTCGCGAAGAGTCACCCGGAGGTCGTGGACGCCGTCAAGAACTTCAAGATGGACGACAAGACCCTCGCGAACCTCGAGAAGGTCGTCCTGCAGGACCACCAGAACGACCCCGATGCAGGGGTGAAGGCCTGGGCGCAGGAGAACCAGGAGTTCGTCAACAAGATGATGCCCTGACCAGCAGCGGGTTACGTCGTGGTCGACGCCG
>JBKHWX010000176.1:0-4350 GCA_046566325.1 Actinomycetes bacterium
GCGGTATGGACGGCGATCGCCGCGTTGGCGGCGCCTGGGCCGCGGGTGACCATCACCACGCCCGGGCGCTTCGTCAGCCGGCCCTCGGCGAGGGCCATGAACCCGGCGCCGCCCTCCTGGCGGCAGACAACCGTGCGGATGCGGCTGTCGTGCAGCCCGTCGAGCACGTCGTGGTAGCTCTCGCCCGGGACGCAGTAGACCCTCTCGATGCCCAGAGCCTCGAGCTGGCGGACGATGGCGTGCCCGGCCGAGACCGACGCCGCGGCAGGCGGTGCGCCCGCCGTCGGCGACGTCGCCGTCACTTGGACACCACCGCGTCCTGCTCGGGCGAGATCCGCGGCGCAAGCCAGCCGCTCACGGTCGTGATCAGCGCGATGACGATGAGCAGCAGGGCCGCGGACCAGGACTTCGAATCGCTCGCGAGCAGCAGGGCGGTTGCGATCAGCGGCACGAACCCGCTGACGACGCTCGCGAAGTTCGCGGAGATGGCGACACCGCTGTAGCGCAGCCGCGGGACGAACAGCTCGGTCAGCAGCGCGCCCGAGGCCGCGTACGGGATGGACAGGCAGGCGATTCCCACCACGATGCCGATCACGACCAGCGCCGTCTGCTTCGTGTCCACCAGCCAGAAGACGGGGAAGGCGACGATCGCGGAGAGGATTCCGCCGATCACGGTCACACGGCCCGCGCCGACGCGCTCCACCATCCGACCACCGGCGAGCAGCACGAAGATCTCGACCACGGCGGCCAGCAGGGTGGCGGTGAGCAGGACGGACCGCGGGATGCCGAGGGTGCCGGTGCCGTACGCGATGATGAACGTGGTGACGAGGTAGAAGCCGCCCACGCCGAGCAGCGTGGAGCCGGCGCCGACCAGCAGCTGGGGGAACGCCCCGGTGACGACCTGCTTGACAGGAGCGGACGCCAGGTCGTGCTCCTTCATCATCTGGGTGAACAGCGGCGACTCCTCGACCCGGCGACGCAGCCAGACGGCGATGTAGAGCAGCGGGAACGCGGCGAGGAACGGGATCCGCCAGCCCCACGAGTCGAAGCTGTCCGCGGGGAGCAGGGCGACCAGCAGGAAGCCGCCGGAGGAGAGCAGGGTGCCGATCGGCGAGCCGATCTGCGGCAGCGCGGCGTACCGGCCGCGGTGCTTCGCCGGTGCGTGCTCGACCGCGAGCGTCACGGCGCCGCCCCACTCGCCGCCCACGGCGACGCCCTGGAGCAGCCGCAGCAGGGTGAGCAGGATCGGTGCGGCCACGCCGATGGTGAAGAAGTCGGGCAGAAGGCCGATGATGCCGGTGACGAGACCGATCATCGTCACGGTGATGAGAAGGCACTTCTTGCGGCCGATCCGGTCGCCGAGGTGACCGAAGATGACCGCGCCGACCGGACGTGCCAGGAAGCCGACCGCGAAGGACGCGAACGCCGCCAGTGTCGAGATGAGCCTGTCGTCGGTGGCGAAGTACAGGCGGTTGAACACCAGCGAGGCGGCGGTGCCGTAGAGGAAGAAGTCGTACCACTCGAGGGCGGTACCGACGAAGGCGCCGAAGGCGACCTTCTTGGCTTCCGACTCGTGCACCTCCACGGGCGCGGTCGTCGGGTGTGGGCTGCTCACAGTCTCTCCTTCGGGGGGCTGAGCCGGCGGGCGGCGCCGGCGTGGCGGGATGTCTGGCTGCTCGGTGCTTTTGATGGCGTGGTGCTGGTGGCTTGTCGTTCTGGCGTGTCACTCGGCGCCGACGGCGGCGGCGCCGTGCGTGCAGAGGCCGCCGAGGAAGGTGGCGACGACCTCGATGCCGGCGATCCGCGCCGGGTCGACGCGGGTGACGTCGTCGGAGAGGACGACGAAGTCGGCGGCTCTGCCCGGGGTCAGCCGGCCGAGCCGGTGCTCCTCCCCCGCGATCCATGCGGTGTCCACCGTGTAGGCGCGCAGCGCGGTCTCGACGCAAACGCGCTCGTCGGGGCCGACGACATGCCCGGACGACGTCATCCGCCGGACCATGGACTCGATGCCCGCGAGGGGGCGGCCGTCGGCGACCGGGCGGTCGGAGCTGCCGGGCACGCGGATGCCGGCGCGCAGGAACGACGCGTGCCGGTACAGAGCGTCGCGCCGCGACTCCCCCACTGCCTCGACCATCGAGTCGCCGATGTCGTGGAGGAACCGCAGCTGCGGAAGCGGCGTCACCCCGAGCCGCGCCATCCGCTCGATCTGCTCGGGGTGGGTCACCCCGGCGTGCTCGATCCGGTGGCGCGCGTCGGGCCTCGGCAGCTTCGCCTGGGCCTCCTCGAAGGCGTCCAGCGCCAGGTCGACGGCGCGGTCCCCGATCGCGTGGGCGGCGACGCGCCAACCCCCGAGGTGCGCGGCGACCAGGGCCTGCCGCATGCGGTCGGGGTCGTCCTGGAAGTAGCCGCGGCCGTGCTCGTGGGGGCAGAACGGCTCCTCCATGGCCGCCGTCCGGCCGAGCAGCGACCCGTCGAGCCACATCTTCACCGGCCCGACCCGCAGCCGGTCGTCGCCGAGCCCGGAGACGATGCCGAGGTCCAGGCCGAGGTGCATGGCGTCGTCCGGGTGGCCCTGGACGGGGTGCAGTGCGTCGACGGTCGGCATCAGCTGCACCCGGACGTCGAGCTCGCCGCGGGCGCGCGCGGTCTGGTAGGCGGCGAGCTCGACCGGGCTCTTGCCGAGCCAGCCGGCGCCGATCCCCGCCTCGGTGACGTGGGTGAGGCCCTCCGCGGCGTACCGCCGGGAGGCCCGCGAGACGGCGCGGGACAGCTGCTCGACCGAGTACGGCGTGACGAGCGCGACGACGAGGTTCTGCGCCTGCTCCTCCAGCAGGCCGGTCGGCTGGCCGTCGTCCCCGTGGACGACGACACCGCCCTCGGGGACGACGGCCATCCCGTCGAGGACGCCCGCGCGCCGCAGGGTCTCGGTGCTGACCGTGCAGAGGTGACCCGAGCGGTGCTTCAGCCAGACCGCACGGCCGCCGGCTGCGCGGTCGAGCTCGAGCCGGTGCGGGTGGCGACCCAAGGTGTTGTGGTCGTAGCCGCTGCCGACGACCCAGGCGTCCTCGGGCAGCTGCGCAGCGCGCTCGGCCACGAGCCGGTAGACCTCGGCGAGGTCGCGGACGCCCTCGAGGTCGATCTCGTCGAGCGCGAGGCCGTACCAGGCCATGTGGTTGTGGGCGTCGCCGAACCCGGGGACGACGGTCGCGCCCTGAAGGTCCACGACACGGTCGGCGGTGAGGCCGGCGACGTCGTCGACGGCGACGACCTGGCCGCCCAGCACGGCGAGGGACCGCGCGCGGACCAGGCCCGACGGCTGTCCGGACGACGACTGGCCTGACGACTGCGCCCGCGGGTCGTCGTCCAACGTGAGGATGTTGGCGTTCTGGACGAGAAGGTCGACGTGCATGGTGGCCCTTCGGCTGACGGCGTCGTCGAGCGGGAGGGACCGGCGAGAGCCGGTCAGGCGAGGTGGTGGCTGCGCGTGAGCGGCAGCACGGTGGCGTGGTGCGGGGGGACGGGGACGCCGTCGACGAGCACCTCGGGCAGCTGGCTGACCTGCACCGAGGGCGTCGCGGTGTTGTAGAGCATGTCCGCGCTCGTGAGGCCGCGGCTGTGCTCGATCGGCGTGTAGACGTGGCCGGAGGGCAGCGCGGCGCGTGCGCTCGCGTCGTCCAGGCATGCCTTCGAGACGAAGATGTGCGCGAGCCGCGCGGGCGCGCCGCCGAGGCCGCCGTAGAGGGGGCGCATGCGGCGGGGCTGGGTGAGGCGAGTCGAACCGGAGCCGGACCCGGCGGCGCCCCACGCGACGAAGCCGGACTTCACGACGAGCTCGGGTGCGGCGCCGAACCAGGCGGGGTTCCACAGCAGGACGTCGGCGATCCGGCCGGGCTGAAGGCTGCCGACCTGCGCGGCCATGCCGTGGGCGACGGCGGGGTTCAGCGTGAGCTTGGCGAGGTAGCGCAGGACGCGGGCGTTGTTGACGAACTCCGGGCCCGTCTCCCCCGCCAGCGTGGCCTGCACGTGCGCGAGCTGCCAGGTGCGGCGGATGCTCTCCGCCGCGCGGCCCATGCCGAGGCTGTCGGAGTTGACGATGCTGATGCCGCCCACGTCGTGCAGGTAGTTCTCCGCGGCGATGCCGTACTCGCGGATCCGGCTCGCGGCGATCGCGACGTCGCTGTCGAGCGAGGCGTGGCCGCGATGCACGGTCATCGTCATGGGGGCGAGCTCGGCGACCGTCGAGGGCGTGAGCGGCAGCGTGGGTGTCGTGGACGACGTCAGGACGTGCGGCTGCTCCACGACCCGCAGCAGGTCGACGTGGCCGCCGCCGCCCTCGACGTGGTAGGCGTG
>JBKHWX010000177.1:0-8780 GCA_046566325.1 Actinomycetes bacterium
AGTCCTGGGGCCGGACCGGGTCGCCGAACGTCACCGTCACCTTGCGAAACGGCCGCACCATCCGGGCGCCGACCGGCTGCACGCGCTCGGTGCCGGTCAGGCCCACCGGGACGACGGGCGCGCCGGACGCCATCGCCAGCCAGCCGACGCCCGTCCGCCCCCGGTACAGCCTGCCGTCGCGCGAGCGAGTCCCCTCCGGGTAGATCCCGAAGCCCTCGCCGGCGCGCAGCACCTCCAGGGCGGCATCCAGCGAGGCCTGCGCCCCCCGCTGGGTGTCCCGGTCCACCGGCATGGCCCCGACCGCCGTGAACGTCAGCCGGCTGACCGCCCCCTTGAGCCCGCGCCCGGTGAAGTACTCGGCCTTCGCGAGGAACGCCACCCGCCGGGTCACGACCAGCGGGATGAGCACGCTGTCGATGAACGAACGGTGGTTGCTCGCCAGGATCACCGGCCCCGACAGGGGCACCTTCTCCAGCCCGGTGACCTTGCGCCGCCAGAACAGCTTCATCAGCACGAGCAGCACGGCGCGGGTGAGCGTGTAGGTCATCGGTCGAGGCCTCCTGCCGGTCCGGCGTCCGCGCGAGCCAGGAACTCCAGGACCCGACCGTACCGGTGGGGGCCCTCGGTGCCCGCCGCCGGATGGCACGCTGGTGCCCGCACGGGACGGTACGCAGGGCCGTACCGAGGCCCGTACGGAGGCCCGGTGTCCCCGCGGCGGCCCTCTCGGCCGTGATCCACTGGGCGACACGCCGACGACACGCCAGGAACGGCGAATCCGGTTCTCTCGCAACGCATGCGGCTGACCTGCGGCTTCGTGCGTCGCTGCAGGTCACGCCGCCTTGACACGGTAAGGCTGCCGAGTAGCGTTACCGCGCGGTCGCCCGGCTGGGTGACCACGAACGTTTCCGAGACCGGTCGGGAGCGGGCCAAGGGGCTTTCGGACTGCAGCGAGCGGTCAGTGGTTCCTGAGCTGCCAGGTCCGCAGCGACGGCCGGTCGCGGGGGCGAGGGTCTCCACCCAGAGGTGGATCACGGTCGGGCCCGTACGCTCAGTAGACAACGGGCCGCTGTCGCGAGGCCATCGCGACACGGCTCGGTCCGAAGGGCGTGCGGGCCCGCCGTCTCCCTCCGGGGTTCGTCCGTCGCTTATCGTGCGTCGGTGACCTCACCCGCGAGCGCCGCTGCCCGCGCCGCTCCCGCGGCCCGGGCGATCGCCGCCGTCCCCCGTCCGGGACTGCCCGCGGCGCTCGCCGCCGTTGCCGCCGCCTGCGGCGGGCTGCTGACGTGGCTGTCGTTCCCGGGGGCGGGGCACTGGTGGCTCGCTCCGCTCGGGGTGGCCTTCGCCGTCCTCGCGCTGAGGGGGAGGACGGCCCGAGCCGGCTGGTGGCTCGGCTGCCTCTACGGCTTCGCCTTCCTGCTCCCGCACCTCAGCTGGACGGGCGTCTACGTGGGCTGGTTCCCCTGGACGGCGCTCGTGGTCTCCCAGACCGTGTTCTACGGGGTCGGCGGGGCCCTGGTCGCGAGGGTCCAGCGCCACTCGCTGCCGCTGCGCGTGCTGGGGACGGCGGGTGTCTGGGTGGCCGTGGAGGCCGCTCGGGCGCGTGTGCCCTTCGGCGGCTTCGGCTGGGGTCGGCTCGCGTTCTCGCAGGCGGACGCACCCACACTCGGCCTCGCCGCCCTCGGCGGAGCCCCCGTGGTGACGTTCGTCGTCGTCGCCGCCGGGTGCCTGCTGGCCGAGGCCGCGTGGTCCGCCGTCCGCTCGCCGCTGCGCGCTGCCGCCGGCGCGTCGACGGCGCTCGTGCTGCTGCTCGTGGGGCTCGCCGTCCCCAGACCCACCGCCGCCGAGGACGGCGTGCTGCGCGTCGCCGGCATCCAGGGCAACGTCCCCCGGGCGGGACTGGAGTTCAACGCCGAACGGCGTGCGGTCCTGGACAACCACGTGGCGGCCACGGAGCACCTCGCAGCGCGGGTGGCCGCCGGCGACGCGCCCGCGCCCGACCTCGTCGTCTGGCCCGAGAACGCGAGCGACATCGACCCCCTGCGCAACGCCGACGCCCACCAGGTGATCGACGAGGCGGTCGCCGCCGTCCACGCCCCCGTGCTGGTGGGCACCCTGCTCTCCGACGACGCCGGAGCACTGCGCAACACCACCATCGTCTGGAACCCGGGCACCGGCCCCGGCCAGCGGTACGTCAAGCGGCACCCCGTCCCGTTCGCCGAGTACGTGCCCTACCGCGCCTTCTTCCGCGCGATCACGAGCCAGGTGGACCTGGTCCGCGCGGACATGGTCGGCGGCGACCGGGTCGGCGTCCTGGACGTGGCGGGCACCCGCGTCGGCGACCTGATCTGCTTCGAGGTGGTGGACGACGGCCTCGTGCGTGACACCGTCCGCGCCGGAGCCCGGCTGGTCGTCGTCCAGACGAACAACGCGACGTTCGGCTATACCGACGAGAGCGTGCAGCAGCTGGCGATGTCCCGGCTGCGCGCGGTGGAGCAGGGCCGCGCGGTGGCGCACGTGTCCACGGTGGGGGTGAGCGCGCTGATCATGCCCGACGGCTCGGTCGTCTCGTCCTCCGGTCTGTTCACCCGCGACGTCCTCGAGGCGGACCTGCCGCTGCGCTCGACGCAGACGCTCGCCACGCGCGTGGGGGCCTGGCCCGAGCTGGTCCTCGCGCTCGGAGGCGTCCTCGTCGCGCTCGTGCCCGCGAGGTCCGCGCGGCGTCGGCCCGGCGCGGCGGACCGGCGGGGAACGGGGCGAGCATGAGGACGCTCGTCGTGATGCCCACCTACGACGAGCGGGACTCCCTGCCCCGGACCGTCGCGCGGCTGCGGGCAGCGGCGCCGGAGGTCGACGTCCTGGTCGTGGACGACAACAGCCCGGACGGGACCGGGGAGGTCGCGGACGCCCTCGCGGCGGAGGACGAGGGGGTCCACGTGCTGCACCGGCCCGGCAAGGCCGGCCTGGGCGCCGCGTACAAGGCGGGCTTCGAGTGGGGCATCGGGCGCGGCTACGAGGTCCTCGTCGAGATGGACGCTGACGGCTCGCACCCGCCGGAGCAGCTGCCGCGCCTCCTCGGGGCGCTCGACGGCGACGTCGACATGGTGCTGGGGTCGCGGTGGGTGCCGGGTGGGACGGTGCTGAACTGGCCCCGCCGGCGGAAGCTGCTGAGCAGGGGAGGGAACCTGTACACGCGGCTGCTGCTGGGCATCCCGCTGCGGGACGCGACCGGTGGCTACCGCGCCGTGCGGCGCAGCCTGCTCCAGCGGGTCGAGCTGTGCACCGTCGCCTCCCAGGGGTACTGCTTCCAGGTCGACCTGGCATGGCGGTCGGTGTGCGCCGGCGCGCGCGTCGTGGAGACGCCCATCACGTTCGTCGAGCGGGAGCTCGGTGCCAGCAAGATGAGCTCGGCGATCGTCCGCGAGGCCCTGTGGCGGGTGACGGTGTGGGGACTGCGTCGCCGCGCAGCCCAGCTGAGCGGGGTGCTGCGGGGACGGCGGGTGGGCGGGTGACCGGGCGTCGCGGCACGGGAGCGAGCGCGGCGGGCGGGCGCCGCCGTCCGGGAGCACCGGGTCGTCCGAAAGCACTGAGGTGGCTCCTGGTGACGCTGCTCGCCGTCCCGGTGCTGGAGCTCGTCGTGCTCGTCTGGGTGGCCCACCGCATCGGCGGCTGGACCGTCCTGCTGCTGCTCGCGTCCGCCGTCCTCGGTGTGGTGGTCCTCAGGCATGGCGGCCCGTCGACGTTCCGGCGGGTGCGGGAGGCGACACGCGCGGGCAGGCCACCGACGGTGGAGCTGGCCGACGCGTTCCTCACCGTCCTCGGCGGTGTCCTGCTGATCGTGCCCGGGTTCGTGACCGACGTCGTCGGCCTGGCCTGCCTCGTGCCGCCGTTCCGCTGGGGTGCGCGCGCACTGCTGCTGCGCATCCTCGGGCGTGCGGTGAGCCGGGGGAGCGTGACGTTGCGGACAACCGGTCACCGCGTCGTCCCGGGCAGCGTCGTGGACGGCGGCTTCGTCCCTGGGAGGACGGCGAACGGCGCTGGGGACGGCGGCACGCCACCGGCTCTCGAAGGCCGCGTCGTGCCGGGCACCGCCCCGGGGGATAGCGGGCAGGGCAGCCCCGGGGACAGCAAGGACACCCGCCACGGCAACGGCAGTCACCATGGGAACGGCAGAGACCACGGCTACCGCGGCGACGGCAGCACCGGTGGGGGCTCAGACGACGACGACCGGCCACGTCGCGGGGGGTAGACGTGGCCGGTCGCCGGCTTGGCGCGCAGGTCAGGCGCTGCGCTTGTCCTGCAGGGCTCCGCTGCGGAGCAGCTCGAGGCGCTCGGCCAGCAGCTCCTGCAGCTCGGGGATGGTTCGCCTCTCGAGGAGCATGTCCCAGTGGGTCCGGGGAGCCTTCCCGGGCTTCTCGTCCGGGCGGGTGCCGTTCCGCATCAGCGCCTGGGCGCCGCACCTGCCGCACTCCCACACCGCCGGAACCTCGGCCTCCGTCGAGAACGGCACGGCAGTGACGTGCCCCTCGGGGCACACGTACTCCGTGGTCTGACGTGGTGCAAGGGCGACACCGGACTCGCTCTCCGTGCTCCGGGAGCCCAGGTTCGATCCACGTAGGCTGCGATCGCTCATATTCGCGACCCCCTTGGATGTTCGGGATTTGGTTCCCCGAGGTCCGCCCACCTCGAAGGACGTGGACTCGTCGGCGTCCACACACTCTGCACAACGCGCGGATGGCGTAAGGTGTTCCGTTTGGCCTTGTGACGGTCATGTGACGGGACGGTGACGCTGCGCCCGACCGGCTACACCAGGCGCGGCTGGGGGTTGCCGGCGTCCGCGATGCCTCGGCGCACGTCGACGCGCAGCAGCAGGCCGCCGCCGACGACGAAGAAGACGATCAGGGAGAGGATCGCGGGCCGGTAGGAGCCGGTGAGCTGGAACACCAGACCGAACAGAAGGGTGCCGAACCAGCTGGTGCCGCGCTCGGCCGCCTGGTACAGGCTGAAGTACTCCGCCTCGTGGCCACGGGGGAGCATCTGGCTGTACAGCGACCGGCTGAGCGCCTGGGTGCCGCCGAGGACGATGCCGATCGCAACCGCCAGCGCCAGGAAGAGGCCCAGCCGGCCGGCCGGCAGCAGGAACCCGGCCGTCACGACGAGCGTCCAGAGCACGAGCCCGCCCAGGACGGTCCGCCAGGCCCCGACGAGGGCCGCGAGCCGGCCGAAGAGCAGCGCGCCGCCGAACGCCACGAACTGCACGAGCAGGATCGTCATGATCAGCTGCCCGGTCGCGAAGCCGAGCTCCGCCTGGCCGTAGAGGCTGGACGACGCGATCACGGTCTGGATCCCGTCGTTGAAGAAGAGGTAGGCGAGCAGGAAGAGCAGCGTCTGGGGGTAGCCACGCGCGTGCCGCAGGGTCGCGGCGAGCTGCCCGAACGCCGCCGCGACCAGCCCGCCGGAGACCGGCACGCGATGCAGGGGCGGGCGGTTGCGTATCCCCAGGACCGGGACGAGCGTGAACACGGCCCACCACAGGCCTGCCGACAGCAGGCTGACGCGGATCGCCTCGGCCTGGGTCAGGCCGAGGCGGTCGTGGCCGGTCACGACGGCGAGGTTGGCCGCGAGCAGCAGGCCTCCGCCGAGGTAGCCCAGGGCCCACCCGCGGCTCGACACGCGGTCGCGCTCGTCGGGGCCGGAGATGCTCACCATGATCGCCTCGTAGACGACGAGGGAGGCGCCGAGGCAGATGTTGGCGACGAACTGGAGTGCCGCGCCCAGCTGCCAGTTGGTGCCGGTGACGAAGAACATCGCGGCAGCCGCCGCCGAGCCGAACCACGCGAAGGCGCCCATCAGCTGCGTGCGGTGCGCCGTCCGGTCCGCGACCGCCCCTACGACGGGGAGCAGCACCGCCGACAGGATCGTGGAGACGGTGACGACGTAGAAGGCGAGCGCGCCCGGGGCGACCGGGATCCCGAGCACGGAGAGGGTCTGCCGGCAGACCTCCCCCTGCGCCAGGCCGGGACAGGCGGCCTTCTCCGCGATGCTCGAGAGGTACGGGGTGAACAGGACCGTGCCGGTGGTCGTGACGTACGCGGAGTTGGCCCAGTCGTAGACGTACCAGGCGCGCTGCTCGCGAGTGGAGCGCCGTCGTCCTCGCGGCTCGGGTGTGGTCTCGTCGCGGACGGGACCTGCGCCGTCCTGGTCGTTCAGCACAGGGTGATCATGCCGGACCGCGCTGTGACCGCGGCGGGCGCTCGGCGCGGGACGACGACCCGGGGCCGGTCGGCTGTCGCCGGGGTCGAGGCCCCAGCGGCTCAGCGGCCGTACTCCCAGTGCCAGGGCTCGGGCTTGCTCCCGTTCGCCTGGGCCCACCCGGGGTGGAAGAAGCCGTACATCGGGGCGTTGGCCCGCATCCACTGGTGGGCGGGGCTGCCGAACGTCTGGACGCCGCCGCACATGTCCACGGCCGTCCCCCAGCCGTGGTTGCTCGTCCCGGGCACGGCCGCCAGGGTCGGCTTCGCCGCGCGCACGGCGATCTGCGAGGCGAGGTCGCGGTAGGAGTCGGTGATGCAGAGGGGCTGCCCGGTCTGCTTCGCGTAGGCTTCGCTCATCTGGTTGAAGGCATGGGCCGCGTCTGCACGCAGGTAGTGCCCAGGCGCGCCCACAGCGGGCACAGGGCGGACAGGGGGATGGCGCCGTTGCCGTAGCGGGAGACGTCACCTCCGGCGCAGGTGCCGACCGGGCCCGTGACGGCGTTGCCGCCCCGCCGGCCGGACGCCGCCTCCAGCCGCCGCTGCTCGGCCAGCGCACGCGCGGCGGCGAGCTGGTCGGCCTGCTGCTGGGCGGCGGCAGCCGCGTCGGTCGTGCTCGCCAGCAGGCCCTGCAGGACGGCGAGCTGGGCGCTCTGCTCCGCGACGAGGCGGTCCGCCTCGACCTTGGCGGCCTCGGCCCGGGCCGCGGCTTCCGTCGCGGCCTTGGCCGCCTCCTCCGCCTTGCGGGTGGCGTCGGCCTGGACGGCCTCGGCCTCGGCCACGGTCGACACGACCTCCCCGCGCATCCGGCCCACACGCTGGAGCATGGCGAGGCGCTGGCTGAGGTCGTCGGTGTTCTCGGCCTGGAGCAGCGTCATCATCGACTCGTAGTCGGCGAGGGCGCCTCCCTGTCGGTACGTGCGCGACGCCCAGCGGCCCATCTCGCCGCGCTTCTCGCCGAGGACCGCCTGGGCGACCGCCAGCCGCTCGAGCTGCAGCTGCTGCTCGGCCTGGGCGGCGTCCCTGTCACGCTGCGCCTGCTCGTGGGCCTCGAGCGCGGCGCCCGCCTGGTCGGCCAGCTCGACGAGGTGCATCTGCGCGGCCTCGACGGCCTGCTGCTGCGCGGACGTCTCGCCCGCGAGGCGGGCCGCCTCCTGCTGCTGCGCGGCGACCTCCGCGGCCGTCGGACTGTCCGCCGCCTGCGCCGCGGGGACGGACACTGCCATCAGCAGCGCCGTCACGACGGCCAGCAGGCCGGGCAGGGACAGCACTCTGGGCCGGCGGGTGGAGAACGGCACGAGCAGCAACCTTCCAAGTGTTCGAGGCCCGCCGGGCGGCCTTCTCGTCCGGGACGACGTCGAGGACGCCGTCGCTCGGGTCAACGGGAACGTCGGTCCTTATGGCTGGTTCGAGTCAGTCTGGTCGATCCCTCGCGAGTGCCAGACCGGGAGGGGAAAGTCTGTGGATAACCTGGACGGCGCGGGGCCTCCCGTTCCTCCATCGGAGTGACCACCCGTGAACCTAAGCCATGAACGCGACACTTCCGGCACCCCGGTCGACCTGTGGCAGCCCAGCTAGGGTCGAGCGGTATGGGAGAGATGTCCTACCGGCAGCTCGGCGGCAGCGGCCTGACGGTCTCCGTGGTCGGTCTCGGCTGCAACACGTTCGGTGCACGGATCGACCCGGAGCGAACCCAGGCGGTGGTGGACGCCGCCGTTGACGCGGGCGTCACGTTGTTCGACACGGCGGACAGCTACGGCGACGTGCCGGGCCGCAGCGAGGAGCTGCTGGGCCGGTCCCTCGGCTCCCGCCGGAGCAAGGTCGTCGTCGCCACCAAGTTCGGGTCGGACATGCGCGGCGGGAACGGCCCCGACTGGGGCGCGCGCGCCTCCCGGCGCTACATCCGGGTGGCGGTCGAGGCCAGCCTGCGCCGGCTCGGCACGGACTGGATCGACCTGTACCAGCTCCACTGGCCGGACGGCGTCACTCCGTTCGACGAGACGCTGGCGGCCCTGGACGACCTGGTGACCGCCGGCAAGGTCCGCTACGTCGGGTCGTCGAACCTGTCGGCCTGGCAGGTCGTGGACGCGGACTGGACAGCGCGTACGGCGGGCCTCGCACCGTTCGTGTCAGCGCAGAACGAGTACTCGCTGCTGAACCGGGAGGCCGAGCGTGAGCTGGTGCCGGCGTGCGAGCACGTCGGCGTCGGTGTGCTGCCGTACTTCCCGCTCGCGTCGGGGCTGTTGACGGGGAAGTACCGGCGAGGAGAGGCGGCGCCGCCCGGCTCGCGGCTGGCGTCGCGGCCCGAGCGGCTCGCCGCCGCCGACTTCGACCGGCTCGAGGGGCTGGAGGGCTTCGCCCGGGAGCGCGACCTGTCCCTTCTGGACGTCGCGATCGGCGGCCTCGCCGCGCATCCGGCGGTTGCCTCGGTCATCGCCGGCGCCACCTCGCCAGAGCAGGTGCGGGCGAACGTCGCGGCCGGGTCCTGGCAGCCGGCGCCGGACGACCTCGCCGCGCTGGACGAGATCACAC
>JBKHWX010000178.1:0-4906 GCA_046566325.1 Actinomycetes bacterium
AGGAGCGCGACGGCCTCGTCGAGGCCGAGGCGCAACGGACGGGCGATGTCGTCCGCGTTGCCCACGTACACGTGGCCCGACTCCCAGTCCGCCTCGATCAGGTCGTCGGGCATGTGGCCCGGGCGGCCGCAGACGAACAGCAGCTCGAGGTCGGCGACGAGCTCGTCCTCGGTCAGCCCGAAGTGCCTGGCGGCGTCCGCGAGCGGGACGCCCTGTCGGGCCGTCAGGTACGGGACCATGGCGAGCAGCCGCGACAGGCGGTCGGCCGCGTTGGGAGGCTGCTTCCTCATCCCGCGTCCCTGACCTGTTCTTCCATGGTCTGCGCTTCCGTGCTGGGAGCTGTCCCGGAGTGCGCCTCGCCGATACCGACGGCGCGGTGCGCGGCGAGTGCGCCGGTCAGCAGCGCGACGACGGCGTCGACGACGTCCGCGGGCTCGAGCGCCACCGCGTCGGGCCCGTGCCACGCGATCGCCTCCGCCACCTCGTGCGCCTCCGCGAAGGGGACCTCGAGCACGTCGTCCGCGGGCGACGCGCCGGCGCGCAGCCGCAGGGCGCGACAGGTGCCCGGCCTGACGCGCACCCGCGCCGTCCGGGTGGGCGCCTCGGTCGCAGCGCCCGCCACCATCTCCCGGGCGTCGACGTCCTCGGGTGCGGTGAAGGAGCCGGGAGGACCGGTGCGCCGCACCCGCCCCTCCACGCGGGAGAGCCGGAACACCCGTGCCGCGTCCCGGTCACGGTCGTGCCCCACGAGGTACCAGCGCCCGTGCCAGGAGGTGATGAGCCAGGGCTCGACGTGCCGAGCCGACGGCTCCGCTCCGGGCTTGCGGTACCGGAACGTCACGGGGGCCCGGTCGCGGGCCGCGGCGTAGAGCGGCTCGAACGCCGGCTCGCTCGTGCGGACCCGCGGCTCCACGCCAACGATCGAGTCGTCGTCCGGCTCGACCCCCAGGGCCTTGAGCTTGACGAGGGCGCGTGCGGCTGGTCCGGCGAGGCTCGCCTGCTGCCAGACCCGGGACGCGAGGCCGAGCACGGCGAGCTCGGCCGGCGTGAACTCGATCTCGGGCAGGGCGTAGGCGTCGCGGTCGATCCGGTAGCCCTGCTCGTCCTCGAACCAGGCGGAGTCCGAGCCCGTGACGAGCGGGACGCCGAGCTCGCGCAGCTCCTCCTTGTCACGCTCGAACATCCGGTCGAAGGCCTCGGTCGACCCGCTGTCCGCGTACTGCGGCACCGCCTGGCGGATCTGCTCCTTCGTCAGCCAGCGCCGGGTCGCGAGGAGCGCGATGACGAGGTTGAGCAGGCGCTCGGTTCGGCGGGAGGACATCACCTCGAACCTACCCGAGTACCGTGCGCGGGCGTGACGACCTCCAGCGCGCCTCAGCCCGCCTCGGCCGTCCGCTGGCGGGCCGGTCGCGTCACCGCGGTGGGCCGGGGATGGACCGGCGCGCAGGAGCTGCGGGTCGCCGTCCTCGAGCCTGTCGGGGACGGCGAGGTCGAGGTGAGAGCGCTCGCGTACCCGGCCCTGGTCGGGTCGCCGCAGGTCGGGGACCGGGTGCTGCTCAACACGACCACGCTCACGCGGGGGCTCGGCACCGGCGGGTACGCGCTGGTCGTCGCGGTCCCGGACCGGCTACCTCCCGACCCGCCCGCGCGGCCGGGTCACCTGGTCAAGGCGCGCTACACGCCGTTGCAGCCGATGCTGCTGGGCGTCGACGAGCAGGAGTCCGAGCACCACGCCGTGATGGCCGACGCGGACGACCTCGCCGGGACGCCGGTCGTCGTCGCGGACCTGCACTCCGCTCTGCCCGCCGTGCTGGCCGGCCTGCGCGCCGACGCCGGGCAGGTCGCCGCTGCCTACGTGATGACCGACGGCGGCGCGCTGCCGGCCTGGTTCTCGCGCACCGTGGCGGCGCTGCGGGACGCCGGGTGGCTGGCCGGGTGCGTGAGCGTCGGCCAGGCGTTCGGCGGCGACCTCGAGGCGGTGACCGTGCACACCGGCATGCTCGCCGCACGGGAGGTGCTGGGAGCCGAGGTGGTCGTGGTCGCCCGGGGGCCGGGCAACCTCGGCAGCGGCACGCGCTGGGGGTTCTCGGGAGTGTCGGCGGGCGAGGCGGTCAACGCCGCGGCGGTGCTGGGAGGCCGGCCGGTCGCGTCCCTGCGGGTGTCGCAGGCCGACGCGCGGGAGCGTCACCGGGGCGTGTCGCACCACTCGCTGACCGCCTACGGGCGCGTCGCACTCGCGCCGGCCGATGTCGTCGTCCCGCTGCTGGAGGGCGAGCTGGGCGAGCGGGTGCGGTCGCAGGCGGCGTCGCTCGCCCCTCCCACCGGACGACACCGGCTGGTGGAGGTGGCGACGGACGGGCTGCTGGAGGCGCTGGCGTCGGCACCGGTCCGGCTCTCGACGATGGGTCGAGGCCTCGACGAGGACGCCGCCGCCTTCCTCGCCGCGGCAGCGGCCGGCCGCCAGGCGGCGTCCCTGCTGGGCTGACGACCTCGCCGGTCAGGCCGCGTCGAGGATGTCCACGACGAAGACGAGGGTGTCGGTCCCGGAGATGCCGGCCTGCGGGTTGCCCGCGGTGCCGTAGCCCTTGTCCGGCGGGACGACGATCAGCACCTGGCTGCCGACGGGCTGGCCGACGAGGGCGATGTCCCATGCCGGGATCACCTTGCCCATCCCGATCTCGAAGTGGGCCGGCATGCCCTTGTCCCAGGAGGAGTCGAACTGCTTGCCGTCCGCCCACTTGACGCCGGTGTACTGCACGGTGACCGTCTGGCCCGTCGCGACCGCAGGGCCCGTGCCTTTGATGAGCTGCTGGACGAGCAGCTCCTTCGGCGGCTCGGCCTGGGGGATGGTGATGGTCGGCTTGCCGTTCTCCGCGAGGGTGACCGTGGGCAGGCCCGGCTGCGGCGGCACCGGCTCGCCCGTGGCCCGCTGCGGCACGACGCCGAGCACGTCGATGACGAACAGGATGGTGTCGCCGGCCTTGATCCCCGCGGCCTCCACACCGCCCTGGGGGCCGTACCCGTCCTGAGGCGCCACGGCCACGAGCACGCGGCTGCCCACGTGGGTGCCGACGACGCCGTCGAGGAACCCCTTGATGATCACGCCCTCGTCGAGGGTGAAGGCGACCGGCTTCTTGCCGTAGGAGGTGTCGAACTCCTTGCCCGTCCGACCGTTCACGCCCAGGTAGTCGATCTTGAGTGACTGGCCCGCCTCGACGGCCGCGCCACTGCCTTCGGTCACGACCTTGCGGGTCGTCTTGTCGGTGGAGAAGGGCGTCTTGAAGGTGACTGTCGGCTTAGTGCCGGGGTCTCCGGTCACGGTCACCCTGCTGAGGTCGGAGCCGCTCGGCGACGCGGACGGCGAACCCTTGCCGCCCGACCCGCCGCAGGCGGTCAGCAGCAACAGGGGCAGGACGAGCACGGCAAGCAGACGGCGCACGGGCGGACCTTCGTGAGGAGGCGGGTGGCTGGCACCCGGGACGACAGGTCAGACCCTAACCGTGCCGGCTGGGAGAGCTCTGGGAGGCGTCACATCCCCGCGATGAGCCGGTCAACCCTCTCGTCCACCGAGCGGAAGGGGTCCTTGCACAGGACCGTGCGCTGCGCCTGGTCGTTGAGCTTCAGGTGCACCCAGTCGACGGTGAAGTCGCGACGCCGCTCCTGGGCCCGGCGCACGAAGTCACCGCGCAGCTTCGCCCGGGTGGTCTGCGGCGGGGTCGTCGTCGCCGCGAACACCTCGATGTCGCTGCTTACGCGCTCGACGAGTCCCTTCGCCGCCATCAGGTAGTAGAGGCCTCGCCGCCGGGAGATGTCGTGGTAGGCCAGGTCGAGCCGGGCGATCCGCGCGCTGGAGAGCGGCAGGTTGTGCTTGGCCTGGTAGCGCTCGACGAGACGGTGCTTGATCACCCAGTCCAGCTCGCGGTCGACGAGGCCGAGGTCCCCGTCGCGGACGGCGCGCAGCCCGCGCTCCCACAGGTCGAGCACGCGCTTGGTCGTCGGGGTGTGCCGGCCGGCCGACTCCACGAACGACTTGGCCCGCGACAGGTACTCCTCCTGGATGTCGAGCGCGCTCGCCTCGCGCCCGTTCGCCAGGCGGACGGCGCGTCGTCCGGTCAGGTCGTGGCTGATCTCCCGGATCGCTCGGATCGGGTTCTCCAGGGACAGGTCGCGCATCGGGGTGCCCGCCTCGACCATCTGGAGCACGAGCTCGGCGGCACCGACCTTGAGCAGCGTCGTCGTCTCGGACATGTTCGAGTCGCCCACGATCACGTGCAGGCGGCGGTACCGCTCGGCGTCCGCGTGCGGCTCGTCGCGGGTGTTGATGATGGGACGGCTGCGCGTCGTCGCGCTCGACACGCCCTCCCAGATGTGGTCCGCCCGCTGCGACAGGCAGAACACCGCGCCCCGCGGCGTCTGCAGCACCTTGCCGGCGCCGACCAGCACCTGCCGCGTGACGAGGAACGGGATCAGGACGTCGGACAGCCGCGCGAACTCCCCCTGGCGGGAGACGAGGTAGTTCTCGTGACAGCCGTACGAGTTGCCGGCCGAGTCGGTGTTGTTCTTGAAGAGGAAGACCTCGCCGTCGATGCCCTCCTCGCGCAGCCGCCGCTCGGCGTCCACCATGAGGCCCTCGAGGACGCGCTCCCCCGCCCGGTCGTGCACGACCAGCTCCCGGACGTCGTCGCACTCGGGAGTGGCGTACTCGGGGTGGCTGCCGACGTCCAGGTAGAGCCGCGCGCCGTTGCGGAGGAAGACGTTGGACGACCGGCCCCACGAGACGACCTTCCGGAACAGGTACCGGGCCACCTCGTCGGCCGACAGCTTGCGCTGCCCGCCTGCGGCGCAGGTGACGCCGTACTCGGTCTCGAGGCCGAAGATCCGCCGCTCCATGTCGTCACACTACGTC